>NZ_JBVISA010000004.1:0-402967 GCF_055575755.1 Kitasatospora sp. NPDC034035
AACGGGCCGAACACCGCGACTGGCCACCACCCGCTCCGGCCATCGTCACGATCGCCGGACCGGGCAGGACCTTAAATCACCGGCATTGGGCCTAGCCCTCCAGCTGCCGGAGTTCTGCGGTGAGGTTGCTGCGGGCGGCGGTGCCGAGGCGCCCGCGGGCGGCGGGGGTGCGGTAGAGGGCCGGGAGCGCCAGGAGCCGGCGCAGGACGGCGGCCCGGCCGGTGCGGAAGTCCGGCTCGGGGACGAAGGCGTACTCCTCCCGAACGGCGGCCGCGTAGGCGGCGTAGGCCTCGGGGGTGCCGCCGAGGACGGCGAGGTCCGCGTCGCAGAGCACCTCGCCGTCGCGGTCGCCGGGGGCCGGGTCGTGGCCGATGGTGAGCAGGACCAGACGTTCGACCTCGGTGACGCGCGCGGCGGGCAGGCCGGCGGCGGTCAGCGCGCGGACGGCGAGGGCGGCGCTGCGCTCCTCGTTCTCGGTGCGGTCGGGCCGGTAGACGGCGTCGTGGAACCAGGCGGCGAGCCGGACGGCGTCGGGGTCGGCGGCGTGCCCGGCGAGCTCGTCGACGTGGTGCAGGACCGCGCGCAGGTGTTCGGTGGAGTGGTAGCGGCGGCGCGGGTCCGACCAGCGGCGCAGCAGTTCCCGGCCGTACGGTTCGGGGTCGTCGGTGGTGCCGCAGCGGTGCAGCAGGGCGGTCCAGGCGGTGAGCAGGTCCTCGGTCGGCATGGGGCACATTGTGTCGGGCCGTTCCGGTGGACGGGATGTGCCGGTTGACGATATATGTAGACGTATGACAGAACGCTCCATGCAGGAGCCGACGCTGCTTCTGCTCACCGCGCTGGCCGACGCCCCGAGGCACGGCTACGCGCTCATCCAGGAGATCGCCGCGATCTCGGACGGCCGGGTCAAGATGCGCACCGGCACGCTCTACGGCGCACTCGACCGGCTGCTGGGCCAGGGCCTCATCGAGGTCGCCGCCGAGGAGGTGGTGGACGGCCGCGCCCGGCGCAGCTACGCGCTGACCGACGCCGGCCGGGGTGCCCTCGCCGCCGAGGCCGGGCGCCTGCGAGCGGTCGCCACCGAGGCTGAACGCCGGCTGACGAAGATCCGGTCGATGCTGCCGGGGAAGGCCGGGCCGCAGGGGCGGCCCGCCGCGGGGGGAGGACTCTCATGACCATGCCGGTGATCGGTCCCGCGCCCTCGGCGGCGCTGCGGGCCGCGCTGCAGCTCTACCCGGCGCAGTACCGCCGTGACCGCGGTGAGGAACTGGCCGAGGTGTTCGCCGACACGGCGGCCGCGGGCGGTCGCACGGCGGTCGCCCGGGAGGTACTCGGCCTGGCGGCGTACGGGCTGCGGGTGCGGCTCGGGCTGACCGGCGGTTCGGCGGCCGGCCGGTTGCTCGCGCTGGTGGCGCCGATGATCGCCGGTGCGGTGGTCGGGGCCACCATGGTGCCCTGGTTGGCCACCCTTGAACGGACCACCAGGTGGCTGGCCTGGGACGACTCGTTCGGCAACCACGTCCGGGCCTTCGGCCCGCCGGTGGCCGCGTTGCTGCTCGGGGTGGCAGCCCTGCTGGGGCGCTGGACGGCCGTTCGGGTCACCGCGCTGCTCCTGGGCGCCGTCGGGCTGTACGACCTGGGCGACGCCGCCTGGCGGACGTCCGGGCTCGACGCCTGGTGGGTCGGCTACGTCGGGATGGCCTCGCTGCCGTTCGTGGTGGCCGCGCTGCTGCTGGTCGCCGCGCCGACCGACCTGCTGCCCCGGCCGAACCTGCGGACCGCCGCTCTGGTGCTGGCCTCGATGGCCGCGGGCGGGCTGCTGGAGGCGGTCCAGAACTGGGACGACACGACCTTCCCGCTGGACCGTCAGTGGTTCGTGGTGATGCTGATCGCCCCGGTGCTGCTGACCTTCGCCGGGTTGCGCGGGCGGATGGGGCCGGCGGCGGTGGGGCTGGCGGTGCTGGTGCTGACCGGGCCCGGCAGCCTGTTCAACATCTGGCGGGGGTCCGGCGGGATGTCGCACCTGCTGCCGGTGGCGGTGCCGGTGGTGGCCCTGCTGGTGTTGGTGGCGGTGGCGGGCCACCGTTTCGGCCGGCGGGGAGCCGACGGGATGCTGCCGGGACGGGTGTGACGGGCGCCCCCGGCCCGGCGTGACCGGAACCGGGGGCGCGGTCTCGTCGGGGGCGGGCGGGTGTGGCAGGCTGTCTGATATGTCTAGACCAATTTTCGAAGTCATCGCGCTGACGCCCCAGGACGCCCGGGCCGCCGAGTCGGGCGGCGCCGACCGGCTCGAACTGGTCACCGACATGGCCGCCGACGGACTCACCCCGTCCGTCGAGGACTTCGCCCGGATCCGGGCCGCCGTCGGCATCCCGCTGCGCGTCATGCTCCGGATCCGGGACGGCTTCGCCCCCGGCGACCTGGACGAGCTGTGCGCCCGGGCCGCCGCGCTGCGGGCCGAGGGCGCCGAGGAGTTCGTCTTCGGCTTCCTCGACGCCGACGGCGCGGTCGACCCGGACGCCACCGCGACCGTCGCCCAGGCGGTGGCCGGCTGCCGCTGGACCTTCCACCGGGCGATCGACCACAGCGCCGACCGCGCCGCCCTGCGCGCCGCCGTCGGCGCGCTGCCCGGGCTGGACACCTTCCTCACCTCCGGCGCGGCCGCCGGGGTGGACGCCGGCCGCGAGGCGCTCTCGGCCGAGCTGGCCCGCGCCGGCGAGCCCGGCTACCGGCAGCGGATCCTGGTCGGCGGCGGCCTGCGGGCCGAGCACCTGAAGGGGCTGCGGGCGGAGGGCTTCGACGCCTTCCACGTCGGCGGCGCGGTGCGGGCCGACGGCTGGCGGACGCCGGTGGACGCGGCCAAGGTCGCCGAGTGGCGGGCGCTGATCGACGCCTGAGTGCACGCGAGAGGGCCGCCCCGCGGGCCGGCCCTCTTGCGCGCTACCGCAGCTGCTCGGGCAGCGGCTCGCCGTGCAGCACGGTCAGGCCGGAGACGGCGCGGGTCAGCGCCACGTACAGCCGCCGCAGGCCGGTCCGCTCGTCCGGCTCGCCGGCGATCACCGCGGCCGGCTCGTCCAGCACCACGTAGTCGTACTCCAGACCCTTGGCCAGCGAGGCCGGGACGAGGGTCAGCCGGGCCTCGGCGCTGGTCTCGGTGCCGGGGGAGAGGTACGGCAGCCCGGCCGCGGTCAGCGCCTCGGCGAACAGCGGGATCCGGGCGTCGGCGGCGATCAGGCCGGTCGAGCCCTCGTGCTCCAGCGCCTCCCGGCAGGCGGCGACCACCGCCTCGACCCCTTCCCCCTCGGTGACCTGGCGGATCGTCAGCGAGCCGGCGGTGTCACGGACCGAGGTGGCCGGGGCCAGGCCAGGGGCGATCGCCGGGAGCAGCCGGGAGGCGTACGCGATGACCTCCTCCGGCACCCGGAAGCCCTTGGTCAGCTCCTCGATGTGCGCGTCCGGCTTGCCCAGGTGGCGCAGCGCGTCCGGCCAGCTCGCCGTCGCCCACGGGGTGGTGCCCTGGGCGAGGTCGCCGAGGACGGTCGCCGAGCCGGTGGTGCAGCGGCGGCCGACCGCGCGGTACTGCATCGGGGAGAGGTCCTGCGCCTCGTCCAGCACCACGTGGCCGAGCGAGGGCGTGCGCTGCACCAGGTCCGTCGTCTCGTCCACCAGGACGGCGTCGGCCGGCGTCCAGCGGGCGGTCTTCACCGAGCGGCCTGGCTTGGGCCACAGCACCGCCTGCTGCTCCTCGGGCGTCAGCACGCCTTCGGCGCACTCGGCCAGGAACTCCGGGTCGGAGAGCAGCCGCAGCACCAGCTTCGCCGGGTCGACGGCCGGCCAGCACTCCTTGGCCACCGCCTTGACGGCGCTGTTGCGGGCCACCGCGTCCTGCACCCGGTCGTCGGGGGCCTCGCCGCCCTGCTCCATCTTCAGCAGCACGGCGTGCGCGATGCGCTGCGGCAGGGCGTCCCTGGCGGCGCCGTAGCGCACCTCGCGGCCCTTCAACTCCTCGATGATCTCGACGAGTTCGTACACCGGGACGCGCCAGCGGCGGGAGCCGCGGACCACCACGCAGGGCTCGGTGGGCAGCCTGATGCCGGCCCGCACCGCCCGGCGCAGCACCTCGGCCATCCGGGCGTCGCCCTTCAGCCGGGCCGACTCCGGGCTGTCCTCGCCCCGGACCTCGACGTGCCCGACCAGCTGCTGCACGGTGGCCTGGGCGACGTCCAGCTCGCCGAGGGCCGGGAGCACCTGCTCGATGTAGGAGAGGAAGGCGTTGTTCGGCCCGATCACCAGGGTGCCGGTACGGGCCAGGCGCTCGCGGTGCGCGTACAGCAGGAACGCGACGCGGTGCAGGCCGACGGCGGTCTTCCCGGTGCCCGGCGCCCCCTGGACGCAGATGGTGCCCGTCACGTCGGAGCGGACGATCTCGTCCTGCTCGGGCTGGATGGTGGCCACGATGTCGCGCATCGGCCCGACGCGGGGCTTCTCGATCTCGGCGGCGAGCAGGGCGGAGGTGCCCTCCGTCTCCGTGGGGTCGGTGAGGTGCTCGTCCTCGTAGGCGGTGAGCTCGCCGCCGGTGTAGCCGAAGCGGCGGCGGCGCTCGACGTCCAGCGGCTCGGTGCGGCTGGCCCGGTAGAACGGCTGGGAGACCGGCGCGCGCCAGTCGATCACCATCGGGTCGCCGTCGGCGTCGTGGACGTGGCGGCGGCCGATGTAGAAGTTCTCCCCTCCCCCGCCCTCGCTCAGTTCCTCGCTGATCGCGTGCAGGTAGTCGAGGCGGCCGAAGAAGAGCGGGGTGTGGGAGAGGTCGGCCAGGGCGGCGATCCGGGCCTCGATCTGGTTGTGGAGGACGGCGGCGGACACCCAGGTGCCGGTCACGTCGCGCAGGTCGAGCGACTCGACGTCCTCGCGCATCGCTCGCAGCGCGGACCGGGACGCGGCCAGGTGCTCGCGTTCGCGCTGGAGGGGGTCGGTGGTGGGGGTGGCAGGCACAGCGAACCTTCCCGGCTGCCCCGGTGGCGGGCGCAGCGGATCGATGGAGCTCACGGTGGGGTACAGCCGACCGGTTGCCGTGCGGTCGGCGCCTCCCCCGGCTGCCTGCGGGACTTCAGCAGGTACCACGGTTCGGGAGGGGGCAGACGGACGATCTTAGACCCGTCCGTCTCGGGGTTCCAGCCCCGCAGGTCTCAGGGGGCGCCGTACACCCGGAGGACGAGGGCCGCCGAGGCGGATACGGCCTTTGGAGTGATGCCCGCAGCCGTCCGGGTGCCTACCGTTGAAGACATGAGCACCGAAACCCACACCCCCCGTACGGGCCCGGCCGGCGCGACCGCCGTCCAGGGCCGCCACCGCAACCCGCTGAGCACCGCCGTCCGCAACGTCGGCATCGCCCTGGACACCGCCGCGCGCGTGATCTTCCTCGGGCGCGACGGTGTCCGCTACTGAGCGTTCCCGCCGTTACAGCACGTCGTCCGCGTCCATGATCCGGTACGCGTAGCCCTGCTCGGCGAGGAAGCGCTGCCGGTGGGCGGCGAAGTCCTGGTCCACGGTGTCCCGGGCGACCACCGAGTAGAAGTGGGCCGCATGGCCGTCCGCCTTGGGACGCAGCACGCGGCCGAGGCGCTGGGCCTCCTCCTGGCGGGAGCCGAAGGTCCCGGAGACCTGGATGGCCACCGTCGCCTCGGGCAGGTCGATCGAGAAGTTCGCGACCTTGGAGACCACCAGGACGCCGATCTCCTTGTTCCGGAAGGCGTCGAAGAGCTTCTCGCGCTGGGCGTTGCTGGTCTCGCCCTTGATCACCGGGGCGTCCAGGGTCTCACCGAGCTCGTCCAGCTGGTCGATGTACTGGCCGATGATCAGCGTCTGGTCCTTCTCGTGCTTCTTGACCAGCGCCTCCACCACCCGCCGCTTGGTCGCCGTGGTGGCGCAGAAGCGGTAGCGCTCCTCCGGTTCGGCGGTCGCGTAGGCGAGCCGCTCGGAGTCGGTCAGGGTGACCCTGACCTCGCAGCAGTCGGCGGGCGCGATGTAGCCCTGCGCCTCGATCTCCTTCCACGGCGCGTCGAAGCGCTTGGGACCGATCAGGCTGAACACGTCGCCCTCGCGGCCGTCCTCGCGCACCAGCGTCGCGGTCAGGCCGAGTCGGCGGCGGGCCTGCAGGTCGGCCGTGAACTTGAACACCGGGGCGGGCAGCAGGTGCACCTCGTCGTAGACCACCAGGCCCCAGTTGCGGGCGTCGAAGAGCTCCAGGTGCGCGTAGACGCCCTTCCGCTTGGTGGTCATCACCTGGTAGGTGGCGATGGTGACCGGACGGATCTCCTTGCGCGTGCCGCTGTACTCGCCGATCTCGTCCTCGGTGAGCGAGGTGCGCTTGACCAGCTCGTGCTTCCACTGGCGGGCCGACACGGTGTTGGTGACCAGGATCAGCGTGGTCGACTTGGCGTGCGCCATCGCGGCCGCGCCGACCAGCGTCTTGCCGGCCCCGCAGGGCAGCACGACGACGCCGGAGCCGCCGTGCCAGAAGCCCTCGACGGCCTGCGACTGGTAGGGGCGCAGCTGCCAGCCGTCCTCGTCGAGTTCGATCGGGTGCGCCTCGCCGTCCACGTACCCGGCGAAGTCCTCGGCGGGCCAGCCGAGCTTGAGCAGCACCTGCTTGATCTGCCCGCGCTCGGAGGGGTGCACCACCACGGTGTCCGGGTCGACCCGGTCGCCGACCAGCGGGGCGATCTTCTTGGAGCGCAGCACCTCCTCCAGCACCGGCCGGTCGGTGGTGCTGAGCACCAGCCCGTGCGTCGGGTGCTTGACCAGCTGGAGCCGGCCGTACCGGCCCATGGTGTCGGCCACGTCCACCAGCAGTGCGTGCGGCACCGGGTAGCGCGAGTACGTCACCAGGGCGTCCACCACCTGCTCGGCGTCGTGGCCGGCCGCCCGCGCGTTCCACAGCCCGAGCGGGGTCACCCGGTACGTGTGCACGTGCTCGGGTGCCCGCTCCAACTCGGCGAACGGCGCGATGGCGCGACGGCAGTCGGCGGCCTTGGGGTGGTCGATCTCCAGGAGGAGAGTTTTGTCGCTCTGGACGATGAGCGGTCCGTCATTCACGCGGGGAAGCCCTCCACTGGCTGACAGGGTGGATTGACGCAGACCCTCCAGTGTCGCGCATTCCGCCGCCGACGTGGACCCGCTCTGTGGACCCGCTCCGTGGACCGGCTCTGTGGACGGGCAGGTGGAACGGGTGCCTCCGGGAGCTACGGCCCGGGGGTCACTTCCACCCGGGGGTCACTTCCATTCGTAGATCCGGCCGGTGATCTTGCCGCCGGCGTCGGTGTCGAACTCGAAGAGGCCGACGACAGCGTTGAGGCGTTCGAGTTGTGGTGCGACGGTGGAGAAGAAGATCGCGCCCCGGAACTCGGTGCTGCCGGCCTCGGTGAAGTGGCCGATGCCGCTGCCGTGCCAGCTGACGCCCTGGCCGTCGGCGGTCATGTCGACGCCCTGGCCCTCGCCGAAGAGGGAGCCGTCGGCGCGCAGTTCGGACTCGTAGGTGCCGATGGTGTTGACCGCCGTGCCGTAGTAGCTGGCGGTGCCCCGGATGGACACCTCGACGATCGGGTGCCCGTCGCCGACGGAGAGGACCCGTCGACCGGTCTCCTCGCCCTGGATCTCGCCGATGAGTTCGCCGAGCATGGTGGGTGCCTCCTTTGTCGAGAACCCCCCTGTTCCCGGACTACGCCGGTGGGAGCGGGCCGTCAAACGGGCCGAGTGACCACCGTGCGTACTCGCTCGTTGAGCTGGTCATGAAGAAGTCGAAGCGCGTTCTCACCGCCCTCGCCCTGATGGGCACGGCCTTCGCCGCCACCGCCTCCTCGGCCGGGTCCGCCCACGCTCTCGCGGGCATCGGCGAGGGGCCCGGCGGCCTGCTCGCGGCGCCGGGCTTCCTGCTCGCGGACACCGTCACCGGGGGTGAGATGCCGGTCGGGCAGGGGCAGATCGGCAGCCTGGCGGACCAGGCGGTCAAGGAGAAGATGAAGGAGCCGCAGGGGCACTGACGGCCCGACCGGCGCCCTACTCCTCCAACTCCGCGACGCCGGTGATGCGGTGGAGGGCGAAGGTGCGGAGTTCGTCGGCGTGGTGGTCGAAGGCGGTGACGAAGCCGCCCTCGACCTTGACCGGGTCGATGATGCGCTGGCTGGCGATGCCCTCGGCGTTGAGGTAGCCGATCCACATCCGCTCGCCGAGGAGGACGGCCGTCTGGAGGGCGGCCAGGGTCTCGGCGGCGGCCGTGCGCGGGAGCCGGCGCGGGTCGGCGGTGGGTTCGCGGCGGGTGGCGGTGGCCGCGCGGTCGCCGGCCCGGATGGCCTTGATGGCGGCGGCGAGGAGGACGTCGTCGGGGGTGGGCGGGCCGTCGGGGACGGGGACGGGCGCGGTCCGGGGCGGGGTGCGGTGGCTGTCCGGGCGGGTGATCAGCACGTCGCCCTCGGCGGATTCGGCGGCCGGCGCGTAGCCCATGGCGCGGAGCGTCGCGAGCAGGACGTCCGGGGCGGCCTGGGAGGCCAGGACGGTGGGGGCGAGCAGTCGCAGCCGCAGGTCGGCGGAGCGGCGGTCGGCGAGCACCTCGTTCAGCAGGGCCGGGTCGTCGCAGCGCAGGTAGGAGGAGGCGGCGCCGACCCGCAGGATGCCGTGCCGGCGGGCGACGTCGTCGATCAGGTACGTGAGCGGCTGCGGGACGGGCGTACGGCTGTGCTGCTCCAGGAAGGTGCGCAGGTCGGCGGCGGTGCGCCCGGCGTCGAGGGCGCGGCGCACGGACGCCGGGGTGAAGCGGTAGACGGTGGCGCCGCCCTTGGACTCGACGTCGGCGCACAGGGCGAGGGCGTGGGCGAGCGGGGTGAGCAGCGGGCCGGGGGCGATCGCGGTGAGGTCCGGCTGGAGGATCACGTGGTCCAGCGGCTTCGGGAGCAGCGGGGCGAGCACCTCGGCCGGGTCGGCCTCGGCGGTGAGCAGGGCACGGGCGGGGGCGGCGAGGGCGCCGCGGCCGGTGACGCCGAGGAGTTCGGCCTCGTCGAGGGTCCAGGCGGTGAGTTCGTCGCGCAGGTCGCGGCCGTCCGGGCCGGTCGGGCCGCCGCGCAGCGGGCGCTGCCAGCGCAGGGCGGGGAGCAGCTCCTCGGCGGTGGCCGCGGTGCCGGGCGGGAGTTCGGCGAGCAGCGCGAGGGCGGCGCGGCGGACGGACGGGGCGAGAGTGCGGTCGAGTTCGGGGCCGAGGGCGGCGCGCGGCCTGCCCTTGCCGTCCTGGGTGCCGGTGAGGGCCGGGACGCGGGTGGCGGCGAGCCAGGCGGTGGCGAGGACGGACCAGCGCTCGGCGGTGTCCAGCTGCAGCCAGGCGTCGTACCGGGGGGTGGGGGCCCAGCGTTCGTCCACCCCGCCGTCGGGGGCCAGCAGGCCGGCGGCGTAGGAGAGTTCGAGCCAGAACGCGGTCTGCTGCTCGGTGGCCTCCAGGGCCTGGGCGGCGCGCTTGAGGTCGCGGACGCCGAGGCCGCCGGCGCGCAGGGTGAGCGGCGGGGTGAGGCCCCAGCCGTCCAGCAGCTCCTCGATCGTCTTGACGGCGGTGTGGGCCTGCCCGGCCGCGGCGCTGTCCACCACCTGGGGATCGCGCGGGGCGGCGGCGGGCGCGGGCTCGGGCTGGACCGGTTCGACGGTGCGGTGGGTGCGGCCGCCGCGCAGGTGCAGGGCGAGTTCGCGGGGCAGCACGACGCTGCCGGGGCTGGTGGGCAGCAGCAGGCCGCGGGCGAGCAGCCACTCGACGGGGCTCTGCGCGTCCTCGGCGGTGACCGGGCGGACGGCGTCCGGGACGGTGCCGGTGGGCGGCCCCCAGACCAGCCGCTCCAGCAGCCGCAGCGCGGGCTCGGGGGCGGTGTCGAGCAGCGCGGCGCAGGCGTCGCGGTCGGTGAGCAGCGCGGTGAGCGCGGCGACGGCGGTGACCGGGTCCGGGGTGGCGGGCCGGCCCGCCGAGGCGAGCAGCTGCTGCAGCCGGGCCGGGGACATGCCGACGGTGGCTTCCGCGAGGGTCGGGCCGAGGCCGGTGCGGCCGGGATTGGCGGCCGTCGGGGCGAGTGCCTCGCGGACGGCGAGGACCAGTCGCAGGCCGTTGTCCGGGCCCCAGAGCAGCGCCCGGTCGCGCAGGGTGGCGATCGCGCGGGGCAGGGCGGCGGCCACGGCGGACCGGTCGGCCGGGGTGAGCGGGGTCGCGCCGGGGTGCGGCTTGACCTTGGCCGGGCCGGTCAGCAGGGAGCGGACGGTGGCCAGGGAGGTGCCGTCCGGGGCGGTGGCCAGTGCCTCGGCGGCCTGCAGGGTGAAGCGGTCCAGCCGCTCCAGGGCGCGCAGCGCGGAGGCGCGCGAGGAGAGCCGGGCGGACAGCTGGGTCAGGTCGCCGGGGACCGGGTTCAGCAGGTCGGGACGGGAGCGGAGCAGGGCGGCGAGCGCGTCGTCGGGACGGGCGCGCAGCTCCTCGGCGAGGGTGCGCGGGCCGGCGGCGGACCTGCCCCGGCGTTGGTGGCCCTGCTGTGTGGTCATTCGACCTAGGTTAGTCGGGCGGGCGGACGGCGAGGTGTCCCGCACACCGCCCGGACCGGCCGGTGCCCCGCGCCGGCCGTCGGACTCGCGTGGGTGGGGGCGGGGTGGGTAGCGTCACGCCGAGGGCGGTTCGGTGGGCGGCCGCGCTCTCCATGGGCGAGCCGGGCGAGGCGGGGTGTCGGTGATGACGGACGGCGAGTGGTGGCGCAAGAGCGGGCCGTGGAGCGAGCGTCCGGTCGGGGGTGCGGAGGACCGGGCCGCGCGAGGTGGTGCGTCGGGGGCGTCGGGCGCCGGGTCCGTGCCGCCCGCGCCGTCGGTGCCGCCGGCCGTGCCCGCTCACGATCCTGACAGCGTGTACGACCCGCCGGCGCCGAGCGCGGCCGGGATCCCGTCCGTCCCGCTGAACCCGCCGGACGTGGTGGACGCCGAGGCGCGGGCGTCCGCCATCCCGCCGCCGACGGTGAGCAGCACCGGCCCGTGGACCATGACGGTGTTCGACTTCTCGGACGGGCCGGAGCCCGCGCCGAAGCCGATCCCCGATCAGCGTGCGCCGGGCGAGCCCGCGGACCCGGCCGAGTCCGCCGCGCAGCCGGTGGAGCCCGGGGCGGACCCGAAGACGCTGCGGAAGTCGAAGAAGCTGCGGAAGGCCAGGGGCAAGGCGGCTGGGCAGGCCCCCGCCGCCGGAGCGCCCAAGGTTCCCGCAGGGGGGAAGGGCGCAGGGAAGGGCGTGGGCAAGGATGCCGGTGCCCGCAAGGTGTCCCCGCTGATCCTGCTCTCCAGCGTCCTGCTGGTCGGCGGCGCGGTCACCGGCTTCTTCCCGGTGATGCTGGCGGGCTGGGGCCTCGGCTACCTGTCCCGCCAGCTCTCTGATCTGATGCGCAAGTTCGCGATCCTCGGGATTCCGCTGATCACGATGAGCGCGACCACCCTGTACGCCATGCAGCACGCCAAGCAGGGCGGCGGCCAGGGCGGCGGGCTGCAGTCGGGCTCCCCGCTGGGGCAGATCGGCTGGTCGTCGGCCCCGAACGTGCTGCGGGTGTCGGCGGTGATCTCCGCGGTGGTCCTGCTGCTGGTCGGCATGCACCGCCGTCCGCCGCAGCAGCAGGGCTGAGGCGGGGGCGGGGGATCGCGCAGCGGGAGCGCCTTGACGCCGGAGAGCACCGGGATGAGCGGAACCGCCGAGCTGTTCCGACCGTCGGGCGCGGGGTGAAGCACCGCCGCGGCAGGGCCGGCACCCCTTCCCGTACGGGGGTTAACACCCGTACGGGAAGGGTGCTTTCCCCGTTCTTCGGGCCGCCCGGCCGCACCAGACTCGGGGCATGCCCACACAGCCCTTGACGATGACCGAGGCCCCTGCCACCACCACCGCCCCCACCATCACCACCCCGCAGGCAGGCAGCGGTGGCAGCGACTTCGCCCAGTTGAGCCGCCGGATCGCCGCCGAGGGCCTGCTCGACCGGCGCCCCGGCTACTACGCCGCCCGGATCGCCCTGGTGCTCGCCGCGTTCGTCGGCGGCTGGTACGCCCTGTTCGCGCTGGGCGACACCTGGTGGCAGCTCGGCCTGGCGGCGGCGATGTCCCTCGTCTTCGCCCAAGTCGCCCTGCTGTCGCACGATCTGGCGCATCGTCAGGTCTTCACCCGGCGCCTGCCGAGCGAGATCGGCGGCCGGATCGCCGCCAACCTGCTGATGGGCATGAGCTACGGCTGGTGGATGAACAAGCACACCCGCCACCACGCCAACCCGAACCACGAGGAACGGGACCCGGACGTCTCCCCCGACCTGGTCGTGTGGTCCAAGCGGCAGGCCCGGGAGGCCGGCGGCCTCGCCCGGTTCATCGGCCGCCGACAGGCCTACCTGTTCGTCCCGTTGCTCCTGCTGGAGGGCCTCAACCTCAGCTTCAACAGCTTCCGCGCGCTGCGCAGCCCCACGATGAAGCGGCCGCTGCTGGAGGGCGTGCTGCTGGTCGTGCACTTCGTGGCCTACTTCGGCCTGATCTTCGCCGCGCTTCCGACCGGCAAGGCGATCGCCTTCTTTGCCGTGCACCAGGCGCTGCTCGGGGTGTACCTGGGCTGCGTCTTCGCCCCGAACCACAAGGGCATGCTGATGGTGACACCCGAGATGAAGCTGGACTTCCTGCGCCGCCAGGTGCTCACCTCGCGCAATGTGCGGGGCGGCGCGGTCGTCGACTCGGTGATGGGCGGCCTCAACTACCAGGTGGAGCACCACCTGTTCCCCAGCATGCCGACTCCGGCGCTCGGCCGGGCCGCCCGGATCACCCGGGAGTTCTGCGCGGAGCAGGGCATCCCGTACTACGAGGTGGGCCTGCTCCGTTCGTACCGCGAGATCTTCGCCCACCTGCACCGGACGGGAGAGCCGATCCGCTCCGGCGAGTGAGGCAGGGGAGTGGGAGTGGGAATGGGAGTGGAGGTGGGGAGTGGGAAGTCGGTGGGGCCGACTTCCCACTCCGGCATGCCGGGCGGCGTGGTGGTCGAATTCGTCGGCTTTGACACCCCTGGAGGAGGGCCGTCACCGCCCCCCGGCTCAGCTCTTCTTCTCGAATCCGGCGAGCAGGGCGCGCGGGTCGAAGGTGACCCGGATCCGGGCGATCTTCCCGTCCTCCACGTGCATCCAGTTCACCGTCGGCGTGGGCTCCGCGATGCTGGTGTTCAGCTCGAACCAGGTGATCACCTCGTCGCCCTCGGCGACGCGCACCTTCACGTCGATCTTCTCCAGCACCCGGCCGAGCCCCTGCAGTCCGGCCAGTGCCTGCTCCACGCCGCTGGCGGTTCCCAGTGCCCCGACGAAGTCCACGTCGTCGGCCAGCAGTCCCCGGATGGTCTCGAAGTCGCCCGCCTCCCAGGCGGTGAAGTAGGTCTCGGCAAGCTCGCGTGCGTTCTTCGTCGTCGTCATGTCTCCATCGTTCTGCGCGGCGGGCAATCCGTCCAACAGATGGATCCGATGCCTTCTATCATCATGAGTTATGGAGATGCATCAGCTGCGCTACCTCGCCGCCGTGGTCGACGAGGGGACCTTCACCGCCGCCGCCCGTCGCCTGCACGTGAGCCAGTCCGGTGTCAGTACCCAGGTGGCCAAGCTGGAAAAGGAGTTGGGCCAGCAACTGCTCGACCGATCCGGCCGCCAGGTCCGCCTCACCCCGGCCGGGGAGGCCGTTCTCCCGCTGGCGAAGAGCGCCCTCGCCACTCTGGACGCCATCCGGCACACCGCCGCCGAGTTCGCCGACGCGGTGCGCGGCCGGGTCCGGCTCGGCATGATCATGGGCTGCTCGATCCCGCCGTTCCTCGACGTGGTCGCCGATCTCGGCCGTACCCACCCCGGCATCGAACTGAGCCTGCACGAGGGCCACTCCGACCTGCTCCAGGCGCAGGTCCTCTCCGGTGCCCTCGACCTGGCCCTGATCGGCTACGCGGGCGAGGCTCCGGCGGGCCTCGACGCCGGCGTCGTCGTGGACGAGCAGATCGCCGCCGTCGTCCCGACCGGGCATGCGCTCGACCGGCCCGGACTGACCCTCGCCGACCTGCGCGGCGAGAAGATCCTCTGCCTCTCCCCGGGCACCGGCATCCGCTCCGCCTACGAGCGATCCTGCGCGCAGCTCGGCCTCGACCCGCGGGTGGACATCGACGCCAGTTCCCCGGTCGCCGTCCTCCGTCTCGCCGAACGCGGAGCCGGCGTCGCGGTCCTCAGCCCCTCCTCCGTCGAGGGCCCCGGCCTGAGCACCATGGTGATCGCGGACGCTGCCGTCCGTTCCTGCCTCGCGCTCGTCAGCCGCCCCGACCAGCACTCCCCGGCCGTCCGGGTCCTGCGCGCCAAACTCCGGGCGGCGTTGGGCTCCGAGTGATCGTCGGACAACCCCCTCCCCGCCCGCCTCTTCAAGGACGCCACCAGCCCGTCCGACAACCTCACGTGGAACTCCTCGATCTTCACGGGCCGGGGCACCCGGGGGTCTGCCTCGACGCCGGCAACACCCGTGACAACATCGTCCAGCGCGGCTCCAGCAAGCTCGCGGACACCCTGTCCTGACGGACTTCCCGGGGGGCTGTGGCTTCTCGCGGCTCCCCCCGGGTGGGGGTCAGGCCTTCCAGTGCGGGTCCCGGCCCGAGGCGGCGAGCGCGCGGTCCCAGGTGGAGGCGTCGTCCGGCAGTGCCACCGCTTCGGCGAAGCCCTCGTACTGCCGGTACAGCTCGGCGTTCTCCTCGACGATCTCCAGTGCCATCGCGGCGAGTTGCTCATCGACCGAGATCTCCGCACCGACGGTCCGGGCGACGTCCCAGCCGTGCAGCACCAGCTCCAGGATCAGCATCCGGGCGATGCCCACCGCCGGCATCGGTGAGCCGCCGAGGTCGACGTCGCCCTCCCAGGCGGCCGGATCGGCCCAGGCGGCGACCGCCCGCTCCAGCTGCGCCCCGTACGCGGAGCGCCAGTCGGCCTCGGCGGTGAAGTCCCGCTCGATCAGCTCCTGGGGCAGCTCGGTGCGCCGGGCCCGGTGCTCCAGGCCGTGGGAGGTGTAGAGCACCCAGTGATTGATCAGCGCGCGGGTGTCGAAACCCGTGCAGGGCGTCGGGGCGTCCGACGCGAAGCCGGCCGGGACGGCGGTGGCGACCTCGGCCGCAGCGGTGGCGGCGCGGGCCAGGACGGGGTGCATCGGGTGGACGTTCATGTGACCGATCCTGCACCGGCCGGAAGGTCCGGGTCTTGAAGAAACGCGACGCTACCCTGGCGGCCATGGACTCCGCCGACTCTCCCGATCTCGGCCGCGGCGTGCTGCACCCGGCCCGGGCAGCCGAGCTGATCAGCGTGGAGCGCCTGGCGCCCGATCCCGCGGTGGCGCGGTTCGTCGAGTACTACTGGCTGGTGCGCTGGGACCTGCACGGCCTGCCGTCGTACGAGCAGAAGGTGCTCGCCCACCCGAACGTCCATCTGGTCTTCGAGGCCCCCCGGGCCCGGGTCTACGGGGTGGACCGCTCGCTCTTCGTCCGTCGGCTGGAGGGGACCGGGCACGTGTTGGGCGTGAAGTTCCGCCCCGGGGCCTTCCGCCCCTTCGCGGGCCGTCCGGTGAGTGCGCTGGCCGACCGGTCCGTCCCCGCCGTCGAGTTCTTCGGGCCCGCTGCCGACCGCCTCGACGCGGCCCTGCTGGGCGGCGAAGGGGCCGACCCGGCGGCCCTCGCCGACGCCTTCCTGCTGCCCCGGCTGCCCGCGCCCGACCCGGTCGCGGACGAGGTCGCCGCGATGGTGGAGCGCATCACCGGCTCGCCGGATCTCTGCCGGGTGGACGATCTGGCCGCCGAGTTCGGGCTCGGCGTCCGACGCCTCCAGCGCCTGTTCGCCGAGTACGTCGGCGCCTCCCCGAAGTGGGTGCTGCGCCGCGCCCGGCTCCACGAGGCGGCCGAACGGGCGAGCGGCGGCGGCGAGTTGGACCTGGCCGCGCTCGCCGCCGAACTGGGCTACGCCGACCAGGCCCATCTCACCCGCGACTTCACGGCCGTGGTCGGCGAGCCCCCGGCCCGTTACGCGGCGGCGGGCTGACCGGCTTCCGCCGCGGCGGCAGCAGCGGCCCGGCCCTTGGCGCTGGCCCGCTTGGCGTAGGCGATGGTGAAGTACACCAGCCCGCCGAGCACCACGTACGGAAGGATGTTGTTGACCGTCACCACCGTGCCGTGCGACAGGGTGTAGACCAGCACGATCCGCAGCGCGGCCTCCAGGATGAACGCCACGCCCCACACGATGGTCAGGTTGCGCTGGACCAGGCGGAAGCCCGGGTACTGCCACATCGAGTTCCACCAGGCGACCATCTCCGGCGTGCCGTCGGTGGCGAACTTGCGCCCGAAGTAGAACATGATCGGCTTCGGTGCGGCGAGCGAGCCCAGGTAGAACACGCCGAGCAGGCCGGAGACGAAGGAGTCCTTGGCCAGCAGCATCTTCGGGTCCTGCGGCCCGATCAGCGCGACCACCAGGGTCAGGGCGACGAACACCAGGGAGACGACGGCGAACTCGTCGATCCGGCGGTGCCAGAGGAGGTAGATCACGGTGTCGACCACCGGTCCCAGGCCCGAGAGCAGGATCGCGGTGGATTCGCTGTAGCCGTGGTCGTGCAGCTGGTTGTAGATCAGGATCGGTGCGACGACGTTGAAGCCGATGCTGATCAGCCAGCCGAGGGCGGCGGCCCCGCCCTTGCGGGCAGGAGCCTGTGGAGCTGCGGTAGTTGACACGGTGTCGTCCCCGGAGAGTGAGCGGCGAGTTACCGGCTCATTCTGACGGGCCCGCAGGTCAAGCGCCTAACTCCAGAACCGAATCGTGATCGATCGTGCCCGAGCGGGCCGCTGCCTCGGCCCGCCCGTGCGCTCACGCCCCGAGGAAGCGCTGCAGTTCGTCCAGCAGGTAGTTGGCCCCGGTGTAGCCGATCCCCTGGAACCACAGCTGGTCGTCCACCGGGAACGCCCGGTGCGCCCGGACCGCCCCCAGCGCCTGCCAACCCGGGCTCGCCAGCGTCGCGTTGAGGCCCGCCGGCTCCGGGTCGCCGTACGTCGCGTACAGCAGCAGGTCGCCGTCGGCCTTCCCGATCTGGTCCGGGGGGACCTCGAAGTCCGACTGGTCGACGTTCTGCGGGTCCGGCCGTCCCACCTGGGCATCGGCGAGCACGCTGCCGGGGAAGCTCTGCCGGCCGTACAGCCGGATCCCGCCGCCCTCCACGAACCGCACCAGGCTCACCTTGCGCCCGGACAGTTTCGCCGCGGACAGGGCCTGCGCGACCTGGCCGGCGTGCTTCTGGTACGCGCCGACGAAGGCCGCGCCGGCGGCCTCCCGGCTCAGTGCCTGGGCGTGCAGCTGGAAGTTGGCCTTCCAGGGGGCGCCGGTGGTCTGGGTGAGCACGGTGGGGGCGAGTTCGCGCAGTTGGTCGTACCGGTCGCCGTCGCGGGTCTGGTTGGAGAGGATCAGGTCCGGTCGCAGGGCCCGCACGGTCGGCAGGTCGGGTGATCCGGCGGGGCCGACGAGCCGGATCCCGGCGGTCCGGAGGGTCGGCCAGTAGTCGGGGTACCGGGTGTCGTGGGCGGGGAGCGCGGCGCCGATCGGGGTGATGCCGAGGGTCAGCGCGGAGTCGAGCACGTCGGTGTCCAGGACGACCACCCGCATCGGCTTGCCCGGCACCAGGACCGGCCCGGTGGCGGTGTTCACGGTCACCGGGGGCAGCTGGGTGGCGGTCGGCGAGGCGGTCGCGTCGAGGCTGTCGGCGGTGGCCGGGGCCGGGGGCCGGGTGGTGCCGCCCGTGCAGGCCGCGAGCGCGGCCCCGCCGAGGCCGGTGAGCAGGGTGCGGCGGGCGATCCGGGGCATCGGCGGTCCTCAGGGGGCGCGGCGGAGTCGGGGTGCCGTCGATTATGTCCGAAATGGCACCTGAAGTGCCGTTAAGCGTGCCGTCAGGCGTCCACCGCCGCCGTCGCCGTGGTTGAGGCCCACGGAGCGCCCGGAACGACCAGCGGTGTGCCCGTCACCGGATCCGGCACCACCACCGAGTCCAGCCCGAACACCTCCCGCACCAGCTCCGCCGTCACCACCTCCCCGGGCGCGCCCTGCGCCACCACCCGGCCGTCCCGCATCGCCACCAGGTGATCGGCGTACCGGGCGGCCTGGTTGAGGTCGTGCAGCACGGCGACGACCGTCCGCCCGCGCTCGACGTTCAGCCGACGGACCAGGTCCAGTACCTCCACCTGGTGCGCGATGTCCAGGTAGGTGGTCGGCTCGTCCAGCAGCAGGATGTCGGTGCCCTGGGCGAGCGCCATCGCGATCCAGGCGCGCTGGCGCTGGCCGCCCGACAGCTCGTCCATGCTGCGCTCGGCGAGTTCCGCGGTGGAGGTGCGCTCCAGCGCCTCCGAGACCGCCGCCTCGTCCTCCGGCGACCACTGCTGCCACCAGCTCTGGTGCGGCTGGCGGCCGCGCGAGACCAGGTCCGCCACCGAGATGCCCTCCGGGGCGGTCGGCGACTGCGGCAGCAGGCCGAGCCGCTGGGCGATCCGCTTGGTCGGGATCCGCGCCAGTTCCTCGCCGTCCAGCAGCACCGCGCCCCGGACCGGCTTCAGCAGCCGCCCGAGGGCCCGCAGCAGGGTCGACTTGCCGCAGGCGTTCGGGCCGACGATCACCGTCACCCGCCCGTCGGGGACGCGGATGTCCAGGCCCTCGACGACCGTGCGCGCCTCGTAGGCCAGGGTGAGGCCCCGGGCCTCCAGACGGTGAGCGGACGGCTGGTGGGCGGACATCAGGAACCTCCACGGCGGGATCGGATCAGCAGCCACATCAGGTACGGCGCGCCGACCATGCCGGTCACCACGCCCACCGGCAGCTCGGTCGGCGCCAGCAGCCGCCGGGCGATCAGGTCGGCGAGGACGACCACCAGCGCGCCGGTCAGCGCCGAGCAGAACAGCGGGACCTGCGCCGAGCGGGCCAGTCGCAGCGCGATCTGCGGTGCCATCAGCGCGACGAAGTCCACCGGCCCGGCGGCCCCGGCCGCGCAGGAGGCCAGCACGATGCCCAACAGCGCCATGCCCAGCCGGATCCGGTCCAGCCGCAGGCCCAGGCCCACGGCGGTCGCGTCGTCGAAGGAGATCGACCGCTGGGCGCGGGCCGCCCACAGCGCGACCGGGACGGCGGCGAGCAGCACCCAGGCGAGCCGGCCGGCCTGCTCGTAGCCGGAGCCGTTCAGGCTGCCCGTCATCCAGACCTTCGCGGCCTGCGCCTGGAAGCCGTCGCCCTTGGTGAGGAAGACGGAGGTGAGCGAGGACAGGGCGACGCTGATCCCGATGCCGATCAGCACGAAGCGCTGCGCGTGCAGCCCGCGCCGCCAGGCCAGCGCGTACACCAGCAGCCCGGCGACCAGCCCGCCGGCCACCGCCGCGTACGGCGCCTCGCCGGTCGAGCCCACCACCCCGTACGCCATCAGGCCGACCACGGTCGAGGTCGCGCCCCAGGTCACGCCCACCACGTCGGGGCTGGCCAGCGGATTGCGGGCGACGGTCTGGATCAGCGCCCCGGCCACGCCGAGCGCCGTGCCGACCAGCAGTCCGACCACCACCCGGGGCAGCCGGAACTCGCCGACCACCAGTTCGTCCGGGCTCGGCTGCCCGAGCACCACCTTCACCACCTCGGCCGGCGACACGGTGGACTCGCCGAGGCACAGCGAGGCCACCACCGTCCCGGCGAGGGCCACCAGCAGCCCGGTCGCGACGAACGCCGAGCGCCGGTGCAGCAGGAGGGAAGCCCGCCCGGCCCGCACCACGGAGTAGCCGCGCAGCGAAAGGCCGCTCCCGCCGGAGGAGAGGGTGTTCACGCGGCGACCACCTTCCGGCGGCGGACCAGGGCCACCAGCACCGGGACGCCGACCAGGGCCGTCATCACGCCCGCCGGGACCTCGGACGGCGGGAACAGGACCCGGCCGAGGGTGTCGGCGAGCAGCAGGAGGGCCGGGCCGAGGACCGCGGAGAAGGCGAGGATCCAGCGGTGGTCGGCACCGGCGACGGCGCGGGCCGCGTGCGGGACGGCGAGGCCGACGAAGGCGATCGGGCCGGCCGCCGCGACCGCCGAACCGGTCAGGACGGTCGCGCCGAGGGCGCCGACCGCCCGGGCCAGGCCGGTCTTCGCGCCCAGCCCCTTCGCCGTGTCGTCGCCGAGCGCCAGCGCGTCCAGTCCGCGCGCCACCGCGACGACCAGGACGGTGCCGACCGCCAGGAACGGCAGCAACTGCCAGGCCACGTCCGAGGTCCGTCCGGAGAGCGAGCCGACGTGCCAGAAGCGGAACCGGTCCATGGTGGCCGCGTCCGTGGTCAGCACCAGGGCGATGAGCGAGGCGATGAAGGCGGACATCGCCGAGCCGGCCAGCGCCAGCTTGATCGGCGTCGCCCCGCCCCGGCCGCGTCCGGCGAGGCCGTAGACCAGCACGGTGGCGATCACCGCGCCCGCGAAGCCGAACCAGACGTACCCGGTGAGGGTGGAGATGCCGAAGCCGGAGATGGCGACCACCACGCCGGCCGCCGCGCCCTGGGAGACGCCGAGGATCCCGGGGTCGGCGATCGGGTTGCGGGTCAGGCCCTGCATGACGGCCCCGGCCAGGCCGAGCGCGGCGCCGACGGCCAGGCCGACCACCGTGCGCGGCACCCGCAGCTCGCGGATCACCACGGCGTCGGCGGTGCTGCCGCCGTGCAGCAGGGCGTCGAGGGTCTCGCCGAACGGGACGGTGCGGCTGCCGACCGCGAGGCTCAGCAGCACCGCGGCGGCCAGCACGGCCAGTGCGGCGGCGAGCCACGGTAATCGGCGCCGAGGCGCGCGGTACGGCGTGCCGGGCGTGCCGGGCGTGCCGGGCGGGCTGGGTGGGCTGGGTGGGCTGGGCGGTGCGGTGGTGTCGTCGGTCATGGGCCCTCTCCGCAGACAACTCAGGTAAACCTAAGTTCCGCCGCGAAGCCGGGGCAAATCGCCTCGTGGAGCGGGCTGCGCGTTGGATAGCCTGGCGGCATGCCCGCGACCTCACAGGCCCCGCTCACCGTCGGCTTCGACCTCGACATGACGCTGCTGGACACCCGACCGGGTATCCGCGCCACCTATCTGGCGCTCTCCGCCGAGACCGGAACCCCGATCGACGCCGACCTGGTGGTCACCCGGATCGGCCCGCCGCTGCTGGACGAGATCCGCAACTGGTTCCCGGAGGAGGAGGTGGAGCGGGCCGTGACGCGCTACCGCGAGCTCTACCGCGACCACGCCTTCGCCCCGACCGTGGCCCTGCCCGGCGCACACGCCGCCGTCGAGGCGGTCCGCGCCCACGGCGGCCGGGTCGCCGTGATCACCGGCAAGTACGAGCCGAACGCCCGCCTCCACCTGGAGCACGCCGCCATGGCGGCGGACGTGCTGATCGGCGACCTGTGGGCGGAGACCAAGGGCGAGGCGCTGCGCGAGCACGGCGCGAGCATCTACGTCGGCGACCACCTCGGCGACATCCGGGGCGCCCGGCACGCGGGCGCCGTCGCGGTCTGTGTGCCCACCGGCCCGTACGGCGCGGACGAGCTGCGCGAGGCGGGCGCGGACGTGGTGCTGGCGGACCTCACGGCGTTCCCGGACTGGCTCACCCGCCACCTGGCCGGCTAGGACCCGCCTGGGAACCGGCCAGGGCCGGTCAGGGCGCTTCCCGGGCCGGACCTGGTCCGGTCAGGGCCCGACCCGGCGGCGCTGGGCGCGCGCGTTCAGGAGCAGCCCGGTCAGCGCGGCCAGGAACCCCGCCGGCATCAGCATGCTCAGCCAGTACGCGGCCGTCGGCAGCGGCGTCAGGTGCAGGAACAGCGGGACGAAGGTGACCAGGGTGGCGAGTGCGCCGAGACCGAAGACGATCGCCCCGGCCTTGACGTACACGTCGCCGGGATCGGCGCTCTGGCTGCTCACGTCTGCTCACTCCTCGGGGCGGGGCCGGACCGACCCCAGTCTGGCAGAGCCGCCGTCGGGGGCGCCCATCGGAGCGGCTCCGTCACGTTGCGCAGTTTCCCGGCAGCTCAACGTTTTGATCCCTGCTGGGCGGGGGTATGCAGGGGGTGCCGAGGGGCGCTGCAGGTGCGCCCCGTGTCCTCAGACCCGGGGGTGTGAGCCGATGGACAGCGCCGAGACGCGACCCGGCCGTGCCAGTACCGGGTTGCCCGTGGGCCCGAGAACCCCGCGCCCCGACCGCCCCGAGCGGGCCTCGGAACGCGGATCCTTCGCGGAACGCGGATGAGGCAGTCACGGACCGTTAGTCTGCTCCTGACAGCGAGCTGACCATGAGCGCCTGCGGGCGCCGAGCCGAGGTCGCCCGCGGCTTTCCCACCACCCAGTGATCCCCGGCCAGGGCCGGGATCCCTCACACCCATTCGAGGACTGTTCGAGATGCCCACCGGCCAGGTCAAGTGGTTCAACGAGACGAAGGGCTTCGGCTTCCTGTCGCGCGACGACGGCGGCGACGTCTTCGTCCACACCAAGGCACTGCCCGCCGGTGTCACCGTGCTGAAGCCGGGTCAGCGGGTCGAGTTCGGCGTGGTCGCCGGGCACCGCGGCGATCAGGCGATGGCCGTGCAGCTGCTGGACGCGCTGCCCTCGGTGGCCGTCTCCCAGCGCCGCAGCGCGGACGACATGGCCCCGATCGTCCAGGACCTGATCACCACCCTGGACGCGGTGCTGCCGGGCCTCCAGCGCGGCCGCTACCCCGCCAAGCCCACCGGCCAGAAGCTGGCCGGCCTGCTGCGCGCGGTGGCCGACCAGTTCGACGTGTAGGACGGTGCGGGGAAGCGCTACCCGAACGCGAGCGCACCCGGGTCGAGCGGGGGCACCAGCCCCTCCGCGGCGGCCCGGGTGAGCAGTGCGCGGACGGCCGCGTAGCCCTCCTCGCCGAGGTCCTCGGTGAACTCGGTGACGTACAGCCCGATGTGCTGCTTCGCGACGTCCAGGTCCATCTCCTGGGCGTGCGCCAGCACGTACGCGCGGCTCGCCTCCGGGTCCGCCCAGGCCTGGCGGACGGAGGCGCGGATCGCCTCGGCGACCGCCCGCAGCCGCTCGGGGCCGAGCGAGCGCCTGGCGACGATCGCGCCGAGCGGGATCGGCAGGCCGGTCTCCTGCTCCCAGGCCTCGCCCATGTCGGCCAGGCTGTGCAGGCCGTACTGCCGGTAGGTGAAGCGGGCCTCGTGGATCACCAGGCCGGCGTCCACCCGGCCGTCCCGGACGGCGGGCATGATCTCGTGGAACGGCAGGACGACGATCTCGCCGAAGCCGCCCGGCACCGCCTTCGCCGCCCAGAGCCGGAACAGCAGGTACGCCGTGGAGCGCTCGGAGGGCACCGCGACGGTCTTCCCGGCGAGGTCCGCGGGGGATTCCACGCCCGGCACGGTGAGCACCAGCGGGCCGCAGCCGCGCCCCAGCGCGCCGCCGCAGGGCAGCAGGGTGTACTCGTCCAGGACCCACGGCAGGGCGCCGTAGCTGATCTTCAGGACGTCCAGCTCGCCGCGCTCGGCCAGGCCGTTGGTGATGTCGATGTCGGCGAAGGTCACCTCGGGGGCGTCCGCCCCGGGCACCAGGCCGTGCGACCAGGCGTGGAAGACGAAGGTGTCGTTCGGGCAGGGCGAGTACGCGATGCTCAGCCGTTCAGCCACGGCCGGCCTCCTCGATCGTTGTGTGGCCGGCGGCCAGTTCGTGGACGGGCAGCGCGGCGAAGGCCCGCTCCAGGGCGGCCAGCGCCTCGCCGATCCGCCACGCGGCCCGGTCGCGCGGGCCCACCGGATTGGACACGGTGCGCAGTTCGAGGGCCGGTACGCCGTACCGGGCGGCGGCCTCGGCCACGCCGAAGCCCTCCATCGCCTCGGCGGCGGCGCCCGGGTGGCGGGCGGCCAGCGCGGCGGCCCGCTCGGCGCTGCCGGTGACGGTGGAGACGGTCAGCACCGGGCCGATGACCGGGCCCGGGCCGGTGGCGGCGCCGGGGGCGGCCAGCGCGGTCGCGACGAGCGCGACGACGGCCGGGGGCGGGGTGTGCCGGACGGTGCCGAAGCCCAGCTCGGTGACGTCGGCGAAGCCCTCGGGGGTCTCGGCGCCGAGATCCGCGGCGACGATGGCGTCGGCCACCACCGTGGCGCCGACCGGGGCGTGCGGCGCGAAGCCGCCCGCGATCCCGGCCGAAACGGCCAGGGCGTACGGGTGGGCGGCCAGCGCGGCGGAGGCGGCGGCCGCGGCGGCGGCCGGGCCGACCCCGGCGGCCAGCACGTCCACCGGCGCGCCCTCGGCCCGGTGCAGGGTGCCGCCGGGCAGCGGCAGGGCGGCGGCCCCGCAGGGCAGGCCGCGCAGCACCGCCTCGGCCTCGGCGGCCACCGCGACGACGACGAGCAGCCGGGCCCGCGCGGGGCCCGACTGCTCGTGCTCGCCGTTCCCGGCGTCCTGCGCGGTCATCGCGGGACCGTCAGCTGTCCTGGGTCTTCAGCTGGAAGTACCAGACGGCGATCGGGTTGTCCGAGTTCTGGTCGCCCTCGACCACGGTGACCAGGGTCTTGCCGCTGGCGTTGAGCACCTTGTTCGCCGGCTGGGCACCCGTCCAGGTCTGGCCCTTGGCGTACGCGGACAGGCTGGTGCGCCCGCCGCTGCTGGACGAGCCGCCGTTGGAGAAGGCCCACCAGCCCGACTTGGCCACGTTCGGGGAGACACCGACGCCGACCCGGTCGCTCGCCACCACGTCCGAGGTGGGCAGGGTGCCGTCCTTCAGGGCCTTGGTGGCCTTGTCCTGGCAGTCCTGCTGGAGGTCCTCGGTGATCGCGCTGCCGCCGTTCCAGCACAGCGGGTCCGCGACGATCGAGGAGTTGCCGACCGTGAGGGTGGCACGGTGCGAGATGTGCTCGGTCTGGTTGGAGGCGACGGCGACGGAGGTGCCCACCGTGGCGGCGCCGACCACGACGACGGCGCCGAGGGCGGCGATGGCACGGGAATTGAGGCTCATGCGTCAGAATCTACCGGGCCTGGCCGATCACGCTACGCGGGGGTCGGCCACCGCGTGTTGCCGCACCGCCCGGTCAGGCCACCCGGGGCGCCGCGGGGTGCCGGCGCAGGCCCACCCGGAAGAGCGAGCGCAGCGTCCACAGCAGCGCCAGGCCGACCACCGCGGCGGCGACCGACAGGCCCAGCTCCCCGTTCAGCGGCATCAGGATGCCGACCGCGCCGCCGGCCACCCAGGACAGCTGCATCAGGGTCTCCGAACGGGCGAAGGCCGAGGTCCGCACCGCCTCCGGGACGTCCCGCTGGATCAGCGCGTCCAGCGCCAGCTTGCCCAGCGAGGCCGCCATCCCGGCGATGCCGGCGACCAGAATCACCGTCACCACGCCGTACCAGAGCGCGGCCGCCGCCGTCACACCGGTCGCCAGCAGCAGCATCGCGGTGACCGTCGCCTCCGGGCCGCGGGTGCGCAGCCAGGAGCCGAACACCGAGCCGAGCGCGTTGCCGGTCCCCGCCGCCAGGGCCACCAGGCCCAGCGCCAGCGTCGGCTGCAGGCCGCCGATCGGCTCCTCCCGCAGCAGGAAGGCCAGGAACATCACCAGGAAGCCGACCAGCCACTTCATCGCCGACATCGCCCGCAGCGCCAGGATCACCGACGGGCCGACGGTGCGCAGCGAGGCCTTGACCGGCGGCGGCCTGTGGTGGATCAGGTGCGAGCCCTCGCCGTGCACCTCGGCGTGCAGCACGGCGCGCTGCTCGCCCTTGGCCGAGTCCACGGCGTGCGGCAGGTGGAAGGCCATCAGGGTGCCGATCACGAACACCAGGAAGGCACCGCGCAGTGGCCAGCCCGGGCCGATCAGGTGCAGCAGCCCGCCCACCCCGGCCGCCACACCGGTGGCCAGCAGCCCGGCCAGGGTGACCCGGGAGTTCGCCTTCACCAGGGACAGCCGGCTCGGCAGCAGCCGGGGCACCACGACGCTGCGCACCACCCCGTAGGCCTTGGACGCCACCAGCACGCCGAGCGCCTCCGGGTAGAGCGCGAGGCCGCCGCCGGAGATCACCCCGGCCATCGTCCAGGCCAGCACCGCCCGGGCCAGCATCGCCATCGCCATGGCCGCCCGGCGGCCGTGTGGCAGACGGTCCAGCAGCGGGCCGATCACCGGGGCCAGGAGGGCGAACGGGGCCATCGTGATCAGCAGGTAGAGCGCCACCCGGCCGCGGGCCTCGCCGGTGGGCACCGAGAAGAAGATGGTGGAGGCCAGGGCGATGGTGATCAGCATGTCGCCGAACGAATTGAGCGCGTGCAGCTCGATCAGCTTGGCGAGGCCGGACTCGCCCGCGCCCTCGGCGGAGGTGGCCCGGCGGATCCGGCGGCCGGTGCCGTGCACCACCTTGCCGGTGCGGGCGCCGACGGCGGAGGCGGTGCGGATCAGGAAGGGGCGGCGGGACTCGGGGACCTCCTCCTCCGGGACCTCGTCGAGGGCGGCGAGGTGGCGGGCGCGGGCGCCGTCCGGCTCGGGGACGCCGTCGTCAGGCGCGTTGCCGGGTGCGTCAGGTGTGGCAGGCGCGTCGGGTGTGCCGACGGCGTCGGGCGGTGCGTGGTCCCCGACCGGCTTGACCAGGCTCACGGGGGCGGCGGGCGCCTCGGTTCCGCCCGCCGGCTGCGGTTCGCCCGAGCCGGGGACCGGAGGCTGCCGTCGCGGCACGGCGTCCGCCTGGTCGGGGCTGCCGGCCTGCGAGGCGCGCACTGCGTGCTGCGACGAGTTGTCGTCCGCCACAAGCCCATCCTGCCCCAGATCCGGCGCGCCGACGCGGGATTGCGCTCCGCTCGGCGCGGCCGTTCCGTGCCCGTGGAACGCACGCGTCCGCCCCGGACTGTGCCGGGGTGCCGACCGGCGGGTAGCCTGCCCAAAGTCCGCCCGCCGGGACGCCGGGGCGCCGGCAGGCCGGTCGAGCGGCGCGGTCGGTACCCGAGGGGGCCTCCGGTCGCGCAGAATGGATGAGGGACTACCAAGCCGCGACGGAATGGGCAACACGCCGTTGGCGACAGAAGAACTGGGAGAGAATCGACGCCGTGAGTGCTGCGATGCGAAGCCGTACCCCCGACCGGCTCTGTGCCGAGGCCGTCGAAATCGCCCGCCAGGCAGCCGAGGAGGCCGTCGGAGCGGCGGCCGTCGGGCCGCACCTTGACGTCCAGGCGGACGCCGAGCGCGTCGTCACCCACACCTTCGAGTGCCGGGACGCCGCGTACCGCGGCTGGCACTGGGCGGTCACGGTCGCCCGCGCCCCGCGCGCCAAGAACATCACCCTGGACGAGGTCGTGCTGCTGCCCGGCCAGGACGCCGTCCTCGCCCCCCAGTGGGTGCCGTGGAGCGAGCGGCTGCGCCCCGGTGACATGGGCCCCGGCGACCTGCTGCCGACCGGTGCCGACGACCTGCGCCTGGAGCCCGGCTGGACCGGCGAGGACGAGCCCGCGCCGAACTCCGCCGCCGCCCTCGTGGACGACGAGGACCTGGTCGTCACCGACCCGCACGTCCAGCCGGCCCCGGCCCGCGCCCGGATCAACGCCATCGCCGAGGAGCTCGGCCTGGGCCGCAGCCGGGTGCTCTCCCGGCTCGGCCTGCACCTGGCCGCCGAGCGCTGGGAGAAGACCCATGGCTCGCAGACCCCGATGGCGCAGGCCGCCCCGGCCTCGTGCGGGAGCTGCGGCTTCCTGATCCCGATCGGCGGCTCGCTCGGGCAGGCCTTCGGTGTGTGCGGCAACGAGTTCGGGCCGGCCGACGGCCAGGTCGTCTCCTTCGCGTACGGCTGCGGCGGGCACTCCGAGGCGGCCGTCATCCCGGCCCCGCCGGCGCCGTCCGAGCTGATCCTGGACGAGCTGGTGGTCGAGCCCCTGCAGCTCCACCCCGACCGCGCCTCCGGCTCCGTCGAGCCCGACGCCCCCGCCGAGGAGCTCGGCCACTCCTGAGGTCTGTGCTCCACGGCCCGCCCCGGCGACGATCCGGGGCGGGCCGTGGTGTTTCCCGAACGGGCCGCGCCGATTCGGGGCGGGTGCCGCAGGCCCCGGCCGGGCCCGTGGTCGGGAGCAGTCAGTGGGGCAGGGAAGAATGCCCTACGACGTACAGGGCGGCGGAAGGCGGCAGGTCCAGTGGAACCTCGGATCATCGGCAGCAGCACGGACGAGCACCTCGCGGACGCCTTCGGGAGCGCCGCGCTGCGGCGGCGGGTGCTGGACGCCTGGGCCGCCTCGCCGGCCCGGTTCCGGGAGGACGCCAACGCCGAGGAGGAACTCGCGCTCGGCGGCTACCGGGACCGCCTGGTGGTCGAGTTGGCGCAGAACGCGGCCGACGCGGCGGTCCGCGCCGGGCGCGGACCCGGGCGGCTGCGGCTGACCCTCGCCGACGGCGTGCTCGCCGCCGCCAACACCGGCGCCCCGCTGGACGCGGCCGCCGTCGAGTCGCTGTCCACCCTGCGCGCCTCCTCCAAGCGCGGTGAGCAGCCCGCCGTCGGCCGGTTCGGGGTCGGCTTCGCCGCCGTCCTCGCGGTCACCGACGAGCCCGCCGTGCTCGGCGCCACCGGCGGGGTGCGCTGGTCGCTCGGCGAGGCCCGGTCGCTCGCCGAGGCGCAGCCCGCGCTGACCGAGGAGCTGCGCCGCCGGGACGGCCACGTGCCGCTGCTGCGGCTGCCGTTCGCGGCCGAGGGCCCGGCGCCCGAGGGCTACGACACGGTGGTCGTGCTGCCGATGCGGGACGCCGCCGCCGAGGACCTGACCCGCCGGCTGCTGGCCGGGATCGACGACGCGCTGCTGCTCACCCTGCCCGGCCTCGCCGAGGTCGTGGTGGAGACCCCGGAGGGCACCCGGACGCTCACCCGGGCCGCCGCCGAGACCCGCCCGGACGGCGTCACCGAGGTCACCGTCACCGACGACGCGGGCGGGCGGCTGCGGCAGACGGTCTGGCAGACCGCCGGCGCCTCCGGCCGCCTGGACACCGAGCTGCTGGTCGACCGGCCCACCGAGGAGCGCGCCCGCCCGTACTGGACGGTGACCTGGGCCGTCCCGGTCGGCATGGACGGCGCCCCGCAGCAGCCCGGCATCGCGTCCGTGCTGCACGCGCCGACCCCCAGCGACGAGCCGGTCGGCCTGCCCGCGCTGCTGATCGCCTCCTACCCGCTGGACTCCACCCGCCGGCACGTCGCGCCCGGCCCGCTGGCCGACTTCCTCACCGAGCGTGCCGCCGACAGCTACGCCGACCTGCTGCGCGCCCGCGGCGCCGACCTCGGCTCGCTCGGCCTGGTGCCCGGGCCGCTCGGCAAGGGCGCGTTGGACAACGCGCTGCGCGCGGCGGTGCTGTCCCGGCTGCCCGGCACGCCGTTCCTGCCGCACCCGGCGCCGGTCGAGGAGGGCACGCCCGCGCTGCGGCCCCGGGACGCGACGCTGCTGGAGGGGGCGGACGGCTCGGTGGTCGAGGCGCTCGCGCCGATCTTCCCCGGGCTGCTGCCGGCCGGCCTGGAGCGCCGCACCGAGCTGCGGGTGCTGAACGTGCGCCGGGTGCCGCTGGCCGACGTGGTGGACCAGCTCGGCGGCCTGGACCGCGAGCCCGGCTGGTGGCGCAACCTGTACGCGGCGCTCGGCGGGGCCGACCCGGAGGCGCTCGGCGCGCTGCCCGTACCGCTCGCGGACGGCCGGACGGTGACCGGGCCGCGGCGCGTCCTGCTGCCCTCGGAGGACGCCGACTGGGCGGCCTTCCCGGGCTACCCCGAATCGCTGGCCGGCGCGCTCGCCGCGCTCGACCTGCGTCTGGCCCACCCCGAGGCCGCCCACCCGCTGCTGGCCAAGCTCGGCGCGGGCACCGCGACCCCGGCCGGGGTGCTGGACACCCCCGAGGTGCGGGCCGCCGTCGCCCGCTCCTACGAGGTGGCCGAGGACGACCTGGACACCGCGCTCGAACTCGCCGACGCCGTCCTGGCGTTGGTGAAGGCCGCCGCCCCGGAGCCGGGCGACCACCCGTGGCTGGCCCGGCTGGCGCTGCTCGACGACGAGGGCGAGCCCGCCCGCGCGGGCGAACTCGTGCTGCCCGGCAGCCCGTTCGCCGCGCTGGCGCGCGAGGAGGACGCCGGCTGGGTGGACGACGACCTGCTGGAGCGCTGGGGGCCCGAGGTGCTCGCGGCCGTCGGCGTCCTGGCGGACTTCGTCCTGGTGCGCGCCGAGGACGTGGTGCTCGACCCGGACGACCTGGAGCGGCTCGACCCCACCGTCCCCGCCGACCGGGCGGCCGGCGGCCACGCCACCGGCCTGGTGGACGAGGCACCGGACGGGCTCGCCGACTGGGCCGAGGACGCCCTGGAGGCCCTGCAGGCCGACGAGGCGATCGGCGTCCCGCCGGTGGCCGCCGAGCTGCTGGCCGTACGCGACCTCGACCTGGTGGACGACGACGCCTGGCCCGAGGCGCTCGCCGCGCTGGCCCGCCCGCCGTACCGGGACGCCGTGGTCAACCCGGTGCGCACTCTGCTGCCGGACGGCTCGTACGCCGACCTGCCGCCGTACACCGCGTGGTGGCTGCGCGACCACCCGGTGCTGGCGGGCCGCGAGCCCGCCGGGCTGCGCGCCGCCGGGGCCGACCCGCTGCTGCGCGGCCTCTACGACGAGGCGCGCACCACCCTGGACGACCAGTTCCTGCACGCGCTCGGGGTGCGCACCACGCTGACCGCGCTGCTCGCCGAGCCGCACGGGCCGGACGAGGTGCTGGACCGGATGACCGATCCGGCTGTCGAGGTCGCCCACCGCCAACTGCACGGCCTGCACAGTGCGTTGGCCCGGGTGGAGCGCGAGCGGATCGAACCGCTGGACGTGGTGCGGGCGCTGCCGCCACTGGACCCGGCCACCGGGCGGCGGCCCGCCCACACCGTGGTGGTGGACGCCACCGAGGCGGTCGTCGCGGACGCCCCCGACCTGGTCCAGCTGCTGCACTCCCACCCGCTGCTGCCGGTCGCCCCGGCGCTCGCGGCCGACCTCGCCGAGCGGCTGCAGGTGTCGCTGGCCAGCGAGGTGGCCGGCGGCCGGGTGCTCTCCGAGGGCGTGCTGCACCGGGTCCCGGCCGTGGTGCGCGAGCTGCTGCCCGGCTGCCCGGTCGCGTACGAGGAGCACGAGGAGCTGCTGGTCGTCGGGCCGGACGGCGACGAGGCCGCGGTGGACTGGCGGTGGGACCCCGGGGCGGACGCCCCGGAGCCGCCGTACGACCCGGAGCTGGCCGAGGCCGAGGACGAGGACGACGAGTTCGAGGTCCCGCCGGTGCCGGGCCTGCTGCACGCCGCCACCCCGGAGGGCCTCGCGGCCGGCCTCGCCTGGTCGGTCGGACAGTGGCACCGGCGCTTCGAGGTGCTGGCCGCGCTCAGCGAGCCGGACCGTGCGTACGAGCTGTCGGCGGCCCGGGACTTCGAGGGCTGAGCCGCCGTACGGGCCGGGCCCGCCCCGACCGGCGGCTCCGGTCCGACCGGCGGGCCCGTGTCGATCGGCGGGTGCGGCGGGCTCACTCCAGGCCGCGGCGCTTCATGAAGCGCCAGACGAGCTCCAGGAGGATGCCGCAGACCACCGCGATGGCGACGCCCAGCAGCGGGTCGCGGATGCCGACCAGGGAGAGCTGGAAGAACTCCTTCAGCGGGGGGATTAGCAGCACCAGGGCGAACGCGCCGCACATCGTGCCGATCAGCAGCAGCCGCCACCAGGAGTACGGGCGGGCGACGATGGCGAGGACCCAGATGGCGATCAGGAAGAGCGTCAGGGTGGCCACGCTGGTGTCGGCCTTGAGGTCGGTCGCGTGGTCGGCGCGGGCGAGCGCGTAGGCGACGAAGGTGCCCGTCCCGGCGATGACGCCGCCGGGGATGGCGAGCCGCAGCACGCGTTTCACGAAGCCGGTGCGGGCCCGCTCGTTGTTGGGGGCGAGCGCGAGGAAGAAGGCCGGCACGCCGATGGTCAGGGAGGACAGCACGGTGGAGTGCCGGGGCAGGAACGGGTACGGCGAGTGGGTGAAGATCACCAGCAGCGCCAGCAGCACCGAGTAGACCGTCTTCACCAGGAAGAGCGACGCGACCCGCTCGATGTTGCCGATCACCCGGCGGCCCTCGGCGACCACCGACGGCAGGGTCGCGAAGGAGTCGTCGAGCAGCACGATCTGGGCGACCGCCTTGGTGGCGTCGGAGCCGGTGCCCATCGCCACGCCGATGTCGGCGTCCTTGAGCGCCAGCACGTCGTTGACGCCGTCGCCGGTCATCGCCACGGTGTGGCCGCGGGACTGCAGCGCCCCGACCAGCAGGCGCTTCTGCTGCGGGGTGACCCGGCCGAAGACGCTGGTCCGGTCGGCGGTCTCGGCGAGCTGCTCGGGGTCGGTGGGCAGGGTGCGGGCGTCCAGCGGCTGGTCGGCGCCGGGCAGGCCCAGGTGGCCGGCCACCGCGCCGACCGAGACCGCCGCGTCGCCCGAGATGACCTTGGCCCGGACCCGCTGGCCCTCGAAGTACCGCAGGGTTTCGGCGGCGTCGCCGCGCAGCCGCTGCTGCAGCACCACCAGGGCGAGCGGGGTGAGGTCGGCCGCCGGGTCGGGGGAGTCCAGCGGGACGGGCGTCCGGCCCAGCAGCAGCACCCGCAGGCCCCGCGCGCCCAGCTCGTCCACCTCGGCCAGCGCCGGGTGCCCGGCGGGCAGCAGCACGTCGGGGGCGCCGAGCAGCCAGCTGGCCTCGCCGCCCTGCGGCTCCAGCAGCTGCACGCCGCTCCACTTGCGGGCGGAGGAGAAGGGCATCGCCTCGATCACCCGCCAGCCGTCGCGGCCCGAGGATCCGCCGGAAGGACCGTCCGAGGCGTCGTCACCGCCGTCGCCGCGCCCGTACGCGTCGATGACGGCCTGCATGGACGGGTTGGGGCGGGCGTCGGCGCCGGCCATCACGGCGAGCGCGCGCCGGACGGTCTCGGCGTCGACGGCGGCGGGCTCCCCGTCGGAGAGCACCCGCAGGTCGATCACGTCCATGCCGCCCTCGGTGAGGGTGCCGGTCTTGTCCAGGCAGACGGTGTCGACCCGGGCCAGGCCCTCGATCGCCGGCAGCTCCTGGACCAGGCACTGCTTGCGGCCGAGCCGGATCACGCCGATCGCGAAGGCCACCGAGGTCAGCAGCACCAGGCCCTCGGGGACCATCGGGACGATGCCGGCCACCATCCGCCGCACGGCCTCGCGCCAGTCCCGGCCCTCGACGGCCAGCTGGCTGATGATCAGGCCGATCGCGGTGGGGAACAGCAGGTAGGTGATGAACCGCAGGATGCTGTCGATGCCGCTGCGCAGCTCCGACTTCACCAGGGTGAACTTGCTGGCCTCCTCGGCGAGCTGCGCGGCGTAGGCCTCGCGGCCGACCTTGGTGGCGGTGAACGCGCCCGCGCCGGCCACCACGAAGCTGCCGGACATCACCTGGTCGCCGGGCTGCTTGAGGACGGGGTCGGGTTCGCCGGTGAGCAGCGACTCGTCGATCTCCAGGCCGTCCGCCTCGGTGACCTCGCCGTCCACGATCACCTTGTCGCCGATGCCGAGCAGCACGGTGTCGTCGAGGACGATCTCGGAGACGCCGATCTGCTGGACGGCGCCGTCCCGGCGGACCTGCGGGCGGGCCTCGCCGATCAGGGCCAGGCTGTCCAGGGTCTTCTTGGCGCGCAGCTCCTGGATGATGCCGATCGCCGTGTTGGCGACGATGACCAGGCCGAACAGGCCGTCCTGGATCGGTCCGACGATCAGGATGATCCCGAACATCACTCCGATGATCGCGTTGAAGCGGGTGAAGACGTTGGCCCGGACGATTTCCCTGGTGGAGCGGCTGGACCGGACCGGGACGTCGTTGACCTGTCCCTGCGCGACCCGCTCGGCCACCTCGGCGACGGTCAGTCCGCCGCGCCGCCCGGGCAGCAGCCCGAGGGGGTGGGCTCCGTCGGGACGGTCCCCGTCGGTCGGCCGCTCTTCCGCTGGCTGGGCAGGCTGCGTCATGGCACCGACTCTACGGGTGCCTTATGTCCGATGCGTGCTACTAAAGGGCTATTCAGTCCGACCGGGTGGCCGGGTCCTGACCGTCGCCGTCCGTCATGCGTCCGGCCGCCTCGGCGGCGCGGCTGCGGGCGATCGCGTCGCGCCGGGCGCGGCAGTACCAGAGGCCGATCAGGCCGAGCAGGCCGCCGGAGAGGCAGATCCACGGCCAGGTGCCGTGGCCGTGCTCGGAGAGCGTGCCCTGGAAGGGGAGCAGGGCGAGGAAGGCGACGAACCACACCACCGTGCCGCCGCCGACGATGGCGACGTCGTTGGCCTCCAGCGGAGGGGGCGAGGGGTGCAGCGGCGTCTTGGGCATGGGGCCTAGCGTACGGTGCGGTGGGGGCCGGTCGTCGTCGCGCAGCCGCCGCGCACGGGCCAGGCGGGCGGCCCGTGGGCCTGCTGCGGGCTCTACGCGCGAAGATAGCGCGTGTGCGATGGGGAAACCATACTTAAAGGTCTGACACCGAGCCGCCGTCGCCTCGGGTGTCGACCCCCTCTCCTCAGCTCCCCCACAGAGGACGCACGCATGCCTGTGGTCCAGCCGACCACCGAGTCGCCCGAACCCGCCGACGCCGCACCCAAGCCCCCCACCGGCGCCGTCGACCGCTACTTCCGGATCAGCGAGCGCGGCTCCACCCTGCCGCGCGAGATCCGCGGCGGCGTCGCCACCTTCTTCACCATGGCGTACATCCTGGTGCTGAACCCGATCATCCTGGCGAGCGCCACGGACATGACCGGGGCCCACCTGGACAGCGCCCAGCTGGTCACCGCCACCGCCCTCACCGCGGGTCTCACCACCCTGCTGATGGGTGTGATCGGCAACGTCCCGATCGGCCTGGCCGCCGGCCTCGGCGTCAACACCATCGTGGCGCTCCAGCTCGCCCCGAAGATGACCTGGCCGGACGCCATGGGCATGGTCGTGCTGGCCGGCCTCGCGATCATGCTGCTGGTCGCCACCGGCCTGCGCGAGCGGGTCATGAACGCGGTCCCGCTCGGCCTGCGCAAGGCCATCGCGATCGGCATCGGCCTGTTCATCAGCCTGGTCGGCCTGGTCGACTCCGGCTTCGTCAGCCGCGTCCCGGACGCCGCGCACACCACCGTCCCGCTGCAGCTCGGTGGCAACGGGCACCTGCTCGGCTTCCCGGTGCTGGTCTTCGTCGTCGGCCTGCTGCTCACCCTGATCCTGGTCATCCGCAAGGTGCCCGGCGCGATCCTGATCAGCATCGTGGCCTCCACCGCGCTCGCCGTGGTGCTCGACAAGGTCGTCGACATCCCGGCGCTCAAGTGGGGCCTGACCGTCCCGGCCTGGCCGGGCAACCCGGTGGCCGCGCCGGACTTCGGGCTGGTCGGCAAGGTCAGCCTGTTCGGCGGCTTCGAGAAGGTCGGCGTGCTGACCGGCGTGCTGTTCGTCTTCACCGTGCTGATGTCGTGCTTCTTCGACGCGATGGGCACCATCCTCGGCGTGGCCGACGAGGCCCACCTGCTGGACGAGAAGGGCGACCTGCCCGGCATCAACAAGGTCCTGATGGTCGACGGCATCGCCACCGCGCTCGGCGGCGCCACCTCCTCCTCCGCCAACACCTGCTTCGTGGAGTCCACCGCCGGCGTCGGCGAGGGTGCCCGGACCGGCTTCGCCTCGATCGTCACCGGCCTGCTCTTCGTCGTGGCGCTCTTCCTCACCCCGCTCGCCACCATGGTCCCCGCCCAGGCCGCCACCCCGGCCCTGGTCACGGTCGGCTTCCTGATCCTGGCCAACTCGATCAAGGAGATCGACTGGGCCGACTACACGATCGCGATCCCGGCCTTCCTGACCATCGTGATGATGCCGTTCACCTACAGCATCACCAACGGCATCGGCTTCGGCTTCATCGCCTTCTGCGTCCTGCGCGTGGCCGCCGGCCGCGGCCGCGGCGTGCCGGCCCCGCTGTACGCGGTGGCGGCGGTGTTCGCCTTCTACTACCTGATGCCGGCCTTCGGCCTGCTCTGACGCCGTACGGCGCCGCCGCGGCCCCGTCCTCCCCCGTGCGGGAGGGCGGGGCCGCGGCGTTTCCGAAGTGCCACCGTGCTCCGAAGTGTCACCGGCCGTGGTCTCACCGGCCGTGGTGTCACCGGACCCCGTGGTGTCACTGGACGTCGAACTCGTTGCCCTCGGGGTCGGCCATGGTGGTCCACTCGCCGCCCGGCTCCTTGACCTCCCGCAGGACGGTGGCACCGAGGGCTTCGAGGCGGGTGACGGTGGCGGCGCGCTCGCCCGGGGCGGGATGGACGTCGAGGTGCAGTCGGTTCTTGGCCCGCTTGGGCTCGGGGACGGCCTGGAAGAGGATGCGACGGCCGAGGCCGGTGTCCGAGGCCGGGTCGAACGGGTCCTCGGGGTGGCGGACGGCGGCCAGGGTGCGCCAGGCGGGGTGGCCGTCCACCTCGGTGGTGGCGTCGGGGCCGACCGCGCCGGCCTGAAGCAGGCGGGTGACCAGCGGGCCGTGGTCCTCCCGGGTGTACTCCAGGGCGGCGGCCCAGAAGGCGGCCTGGCGGTGCGGGTCGGCGCAGTCGATGACGAGCTTCCAGTGCAGCGGCATGTAACCGTTTCTATCGGTTACCGGATGGTCGGGCAATCAGCCACTGTCGGAAGCTGTCAAAAAGGCGCCCGTGTAGGCCAGTTGACGGTGGGAATACTGGCTGGACGGAGAAGGGGGAGGGGACTCGACCGATGGTGCAACAGGATCCGCCCGGGGGCGTCGAGGCACAGCTGCTGCCGGAGCTGTTCCGGACGGCGGACAAGGCCTCGCTGGACGGCCAGCGCGAGACGCTGCGCTGGTACCGAGGCCTGATCGCGATGCTGGTGGTCGCCGCGCTGATCGGGTCGTTCCCCGGCCCGGACCACAAGGGCGACTTCGACCCCTGGCCGCTGTTCTCGGTGGCCGCCTTCCTGCTGGCCGGCTACTTCTGGTCCCGGCTGCGCCGCAGCAACCCGCAGGGCCGCTGGTACGAGGCGCGGGCGGCGGCCGAGTCGGTCAAGACACTGGCCTGGAAGTACACCGTCCGGGCCAGCCCGTTCGACGGCGAGGGGCAGTCCCCGGACGTGGACCGGGGCTACCTGCTGCAGGTCGAGGACGTGATGCGGGCCTTCGAGGACCCGGCGATCGTGCCGCCCGACACCGTCGCCGAGATCACCCCGGAGATGCGGCGGCTGCGTGCCGACAGCCTGACCGCCCGGCGCACCCTCTACCTGCGCACCCGGGTCGAGGGGCAGCGCACCTGGTACCGCTCCCGGGCGGACGCCTGCGAGTCGCAGGCGGTCTCCTGGGGGCTCGGCATCGCGGTGCTGATCATCCTCGGCGCGGCGGCCGCCATCGCCCAGGCCACCGGTGCGCTGCAGGTGCACATCTTCGGCGCCAGCTCGGCCGCGGCCGCGGCGATCATCGCCTGGACGCAGCTCAAGCAGCTCCGCCCGCTGGCCGCCGCCTACCAGCTGGCCGCACGCGAGCTGGAGAACGTCGGCAACCAGCTCTCCGACCTGGACGTCAGGGCGCCGGACGCCGAGGCGCGCTGGGCCCGGCTGGCCGCCGAGGCGGAGGACGCGGTCTCCCGCGAGCACACCACCTGGCGGGCCCGGCGGGCGTTCCCGCGGTAGGGCGGGGCGTTCCGCACTGGGCCGGGGGCGCTCCCGCAGTGGGCCGGGGGCGCTCCGCGCTAGACCAACTCTGGGAAACAGCTGGGGAGATCGGGCGAAGGGGGAGCACGCCGGGACCACAGGTGTGCGGGGTACGTGAGGGTAGAGCGCCGAGGTACGGACCGTAATCGTTACGTGTCCATGCCCTGGTTTCATCACCTCCGCGCGACCCCTGTACCGCCGGAGGCCCCCCTTGCGCATTCTCCTGATCGCCAGTGCGTTCAACAGCCTGACCCAGCGCGTCCATGCCGAGCTGCGCGAGCGCGGCCACCAGGTCGCCGTCCAGCTCGCCCTCGGGGACGAGCAGATGCGGGCGGGGGTGGCCCGGACCGACCCCGAGCTGATCATCTGCCCGATGCTGACCAAGGCCGTCCCGCAGGACATCTGGTCCAGCCGGACCGTCCTGATCGTGCACCCCGGGCCCACCGGCGACCGCGGCCCCTCCTCGCTGGACTGGGCGATCACCGAGGGCGCGGAGCGCTGGGGCGTCACGGTGCTGCAGGCCGTCGAGGAGATGGACGCCGGTGACATCTGGGCGTCCGTCGAGTTCCCCGTCCCCGACTGCGGCAAGAGCGAGCTGTACCGGGGCGAGGTCGCCGACGCCGCCGTGGAGGCCGTCCTGCTGGCCGTCCAGCGCTACGAGGGCGGCCTGTTCACCCCCGAGCCGCTGGACTACGGCCGACCCGACGTCCACGGCGAGCTGCGGCCCTTCCTGCGCCAGGAGGCGCGCCGGATCGACTGGGAGCAGGACGACACCGCCACCGTGCTGCGCAAGCTGCGCGCCGCCGACTCCCAGCCCGGCGTGCTGGACGAGCTGTACGGGCGCGAGTTCTTCCTGCACGGCGCCCACCCCGAGGACGAGCTGCGCGGCCCGGTGCCCGGCGCCGTGCTGGCCACCAGGGACGGCGCGATCTGCCGGGCCACCGTGGACGGCGCGGTGTGGATCCCGCAGCTGCGCCCGCGCCGCACCCCCGGCGGGCCGGCCACCTTCAAGCTGCCCGCCGCGACGGTCCTCGCCGACGAGCTGTACCGGGTCCGCGAGGTGCCGGTGCGCCCGGCGGCGGCCGCCCGTCGCGACACCTGGTCGGAGCTGCGCTACCGGGAGGAGGGCGACGTCGGCTACCTCGAATTCGCCTACCCGGGCGGGGCGATGAGCACCGAGCAGTGCCGTCGGCTGCTGGCCGCCTACCGGGAGGCGGCCGCCCGGCCCACCTCGGTGCTGGTGCTCGGCGCTCCCCGGGACTTCTACTCCAACGGGATCCAGCTCAACGTCATCGAGGGCGCGGCCTTCCCGGCGCTGGAGTCCTGGGAGAACATCAACGCGATGGACGACTTCGTCGAGGCCGTCCTGACCACGACGGACAAGGTCACCGTCGCGGCCCTCGCCGGGAACGCGGCGGCCGGCGGGCTGATGATGGCGCTCGCCGCCGACGAGGTGTGGTGCCGCGACTCGGCGGTGCTCAACCCGCACTACCGCCTGATGGGCCTGTACGGCTCCGAGTACTGGACGTACACCCTGCCGAACCGGGTCGGTGCCGAGCAGGCCGAGCGGCTCACCACCGAGGCGCTGCCGGTCGGGGCCGAACACGCCCGCCGGATCGGCCTGGTGGACCGGACGTCCGGCGGGGACGCGGCGGAGTTCCGCCGCTGGGTGGCCCGGGAGGCGGCCGGGATCGCCGGCTCGCCCGAGCTCACCGGGCGGCTGGTGGACAAGAAGCGCCGCCGCGCCGCCGACGAGGAGGCGAAGCCGCTGGTCGAGTACCGGGCGGAGGAACTGCGGCGGATGCACGCCAACTTCTACCGGACCGACGAGCCGTACCACGGGCTGCGGCGGGACTTCGTGCACAAGGTCTGCCCGGTGGCCACGCCGGAGCACCTGACCGGGCTGCTCGGGCGGCCCGCGTAAGGGGCCGGCGGGCCGACACACGGCGACGCCCGGCCGGGTCCCCCACCCCGGCCGGGCGTCGCTCTGTGTCTCCCGTTCTGTGTCGGCCCGCTCAGCGCCGGACGCCGGCCCCGCCCAGCCGCTGCTGCGGGACGCGGGGCGGCCGGGGCGGCCGGGGTGCCCGCGGGGGCAGCGGGGCGGCCGGTCCGGCCAGCAGGGGCTGCGAGTCGGGGCGGCTCGGGGAGACGGCGAAGGCCAGTGAACCGAAGAACACGTAGCAGCCGAGTCCGACCCCGAGCGGGAAGATGAACTGCAGCGCCATCACGCCGCCCTGGGTGGAGTGCGAGAGGTCCACCCGGACCGACAGCGCCGCCATGCCCGTGTAGTGCATCGCGCAGACCGCCACGCCCATCACCGGCGCCGCCGCCAGTACGGCGATCGTGCCCCGGATGTTCAGCGCGGCCCAGAGCGCGGCCGTGGCCGCGAAGACGGCGATGGCGACCGAGAGCGCCACCGTCGTGTGGTCGTAGCCGAGCCGGCCGGGCAGGACCATCGCGGCCATGCCCATGTAGTGCATCGCGGCGACCCCGAGGCCGGTGGTCAGCCCGCCGACCATGAGCGCCGGCGCCGGGTGCTTGCGCCAGTACCCGACGGTGAAGAGCCCGACGCCGACGAAGGCGACGGCGACCAGCAGGCTGATCACGGTCAGCCCGGGCTGGTAGGTGATCTCGACGCCGGTCACCGAGAAGCCGAGCATCGCGATGAAGTGCATGGACCAGATGCCGGCCCCGAGCGAGGTGGACGCGAAGAGCAGCCAGACGGCCCGGCTGCGGCCCTTGGAGACGAGTGCCCAGCGGGCGCCGCGCAGCGCCACGAAGGCGCCGAGGCAGGCGACGAAGTACGAGACCGCCGGCGTCACCCAGCCGTGGTCGGCATGATGGATCTCACCCAATTGAGCTCCCTGGACGAGGGGTTGAGGGCGCCAGGGCTCGGGCGGACGCGGTCGACCGGGGCGGTCGGGAAGCGTGCGGAAACGGGCACGGAAACGGAACGGGGTCCGCCGGGGGGAGCCTGGCGTGTGGTGCCCCTGACAACGGGGGAGAGTAGCCACTACCCGCCGGTCGCACAATGTTCGTGCTTTTGGTGAAATCCCAGGTCAGGATGGACCTTTACCGCTCCTGCATGATCTTGGCACCAAGCCCTGACACCGCCTGCGCACGCTCCCCGGGCCCGTTCGTGCCTTACTCCAAGGGTGCTAGCCCGAACGGGTGGCCGGCCGGGTCGATCAGCACCTTGAGCGTGCGCCCGTGCTGGTACGCGGGCTGGGTCGCGCCGAGCGCGAGGGCCTTCGCGGTGGACTCCTCCAGGTCGTCCACGTAGAAGTCGAGGTGGAAGTGCTTGCTCCCGTCCGGCTCCGTCCACGGCTCCGGCCGGTACCCCTTCACCCGCCCGAAGCCCAGCGGGCTGCCACCCTCCGGGTTGTCCAGGATCGCGAAGTGTTCGTCCACGTGCCGGGTCTCCCACCCCAGCAGTTCGCCGTAGAACGACGCCAGCGCGACCGGGTCGGCGCAGTCGATGGTGACCATGGCGAGCCTGGCGAACCCGCCGTCGTTCGGCGTGGACTGTTCGGCGGACTGCTCAGCGGCGAGGTCGGACATGTCTGGTCGGCCCTTCCGGGAGTCGGGAACGATCACCCATCACCAATATGGCACCGGGCGGATGCTCCGGCGCGGCGGGACGCCGATTTTCTTTAGCGAGAGTAATGACGTAGTCTAAAGAGATGCCCGAGATGTCCGAGCAGGACCTCGCAGCCGTCAATCAGCTGCGATCGTCCACGATGCGCCTCTCCCGACGACTCAAACACCAGCGGGTGGAGGAGTCGCTCAGTCCCACCGAGATGGGGGTGCTGGGCACCCTCGCCCGGTGCGGAAAGGCGACGCCGGGTGAGCTCGCCCGGAAGGAGCACGTGCAGCCTCCTTCGATGACCAGGATCGTCGCGATGCTGGAGGAGAAGGGGCTGGTGCGGCGGGAGCCGCACCCCGAGGACCGCCGACAGGTGGTCGTCAGCAGCACCGAGCAGGCCGAGACGATCCTCGCGGAGAGTCGTCGGCGCCGAAACGTCTGGCTCGCCGAGCTCGCCCAAGGGCTCGACGAGGAGGAATGGGCCGTCCTCCGGGAGGCCGCGCCCGTGCTCTACAAGCTCGCACACCTCTGAGGCACACCGAACCCGGCCGGCCGCCGGGAGACAAAGGAGCCCGCATCACCGCAGGACCGACCACCGACACCAGGAGCGGGAGGGGCACCGCCCCGGCCGTCGCGCTGCGAGGGGAGAGCACCGTGACACCGCCGGCCGCAGCCAGCGCCGCCGCCATCCGTACCGACGACCCGACCAACGACCCCGCCGCGGCCAACACCGCGGCCGCCGACACCCAGGCACCCGCCCCCACGGGGCTGCCGGGCAGCGGCGACGACGACCCCGACGAACGCACCGCGGCGGACGACCCCGCCGCTCCCGGCCGCAGCCACGCGGCCTCATCTCCCACAGGCGCCCGTTTCACCCGGCCCGGGGGGATGTTCTCCTCCCTGCGCGTTCGCAACTACCGCTACTACTTCGCCGGCCAGGTGGTGTCCAACACCGGTACCTGGATGCAGCGGATCGCCCAGGACTGGCTGGTACTGAGCCTCACCGGCAGCCCGCTCGCGGTCGGCATCACCACCGCCATGCAGTTCCTGCCGATGCTGCTGCTCGGCCTCTTCGGCGGCGTGCTCGCCGACCGGATGCCCAAGCGCCGGCTGCTGATCTACACCCAGGGCGCGATGGGCCTGCTGGCCGCGGGCCTCGCCGTGCTGACCATCGGCGGTGTGGTGACGCCGTACTACGTGTACGCGTTCGCGCTGCTGCTCGGCCTGGTCACCGTGGTCGACAACCCGACCCGGCAGGCCTTCGTCTCCGAGATGGTCGGACCCAAGGACCTCGCCAACGCCGTCAGCCTGAACGCCGCCAACTTCCAGACCGCCCGCCTGGTCGGCCCCGCCGTCGCGGGCCTGCTGATCGCCGCGGTCGGCAGCGGCTGGGCCTTCGCCGTCAACGCGCTGTCCTTCGCGGCCGTGATCGGCGGACTGCTGGCCATGCGGGAGAGCGAACTGCGCCCGACCGCGCGGATCGCCCGCGAGAAGGGGCAGCTGCGGGAGGGTCTGCGGTACGTGAAGGAGCGGCCCGAACTGCTCTTTCCGATGGTGCTGGCCGGATTCATCGGGACCTTCGGCTTCAACTTCCCGACCCTGCTCTCCGGCTTCGCGTACGACACCTTCAAGGTGGGCGCCGGCCAGTACGGCCTGCTGAACACCGCGATGGCGGTCGGCTCGCTGGCCGGCGCGCTGCTCGCCGCCCGCCGGGGCGCGCCGAGGCTGCGCCGACTGGTCGGCGCGGCGCTGGCCTTCGGCACGCTCGAGGTGGTCGCCGCCTTCGCGCCCGACTACTGGACCTTCGCGCTGCTGCTGATGCTGATCGGGGTGTTCGGGCTGAGCTTCAACACCTCGGTCAACTCCATGCTGCAGCTGGCCACCGACCCCGAGATGCGCGGCCGGGTGATGGGCCTGCTGGTGCTGGTCTTCACCGGCGGCACGCCGATCGGTGCCCCGATCGTCGGCTGGGTGACCGCCTCGTACGGGCCCCGGCTCGGCCTGCTGGCCTGCGGACTGGTGTCCGCGCTGGCGGCCGGTGCGGTCGGCCTGGTGCTGGCCCGCGGCGCGGACCTGCGGGTGCGCTTCGACCTGCACCCGGGCCGCGGCGGCCGGGTCGTGGCCGTCGTGCCGCGGACCACTCCGACGCGCAAGTCGGAGCTGGCCGCCGCCTGCTGACGATCCGTCAGATATGTCAGGCCCCCCGAGGGTTCGCCTCGGGGGGTTCGTGGCGTCAGAGCCGGATGGCGAGGACCTGGCCGGGCCAGACGCCGTTCGGCTGCTCGACCTCGAAGCTCTCGGTCTCGGTGAAGCCGAGCGCCCGGTACCGGCCGACCAGCTTGCGGTCGTTCCCGGCGTAGCAGTCCACCCGCAGCAGGCCGATGCCGCGCTGACGGGTCTCCTCGACCGCGTCGGCGATCAGCGCGGAGCCGATGCCCGAGCCCTTGCGGCTGCGGTCGGTGACCAGCAGCCGGACGTACAGCTCGGGCTCGTCCACGGCCGGGATCCACTTGCCGCGGTCCTCGTTGAGCACGCAGCAGCCGACCGTGCGGCCGTCCTCGTCCACGGCGAGGCGGATCAGGAAGGGCTCGGAGGCGTACGAGGTGACCTGGTCGACGCGGGCCGGGTTGGTGCTGAAGGGCTGGTCGCCCCACTGGCCGGTGCGGTCGTCGGCCGCCAGCCAGGAGACGGCGCCGTCGAGTAGGGACAGGATGTCGGGGACGTCCGCGGGCCCCCCGGTGCGGATCTTCATGAAAAACGTTTCTACACCGAAAGGCCGACCGCGGGAAGATGGGTCCATGAGGCTGTTCGTGGCGGTGCTCCCCCCGGTCGAGGCGCTGCAGGGGCTCTCCGACGCGGTCGCGCCGGTGCGCGGGCTGCCCGGGGCGGACCGGCTGCGCTGGACCACCGTCGAGGGCTGGCACCTGACCCTGGCCTTCCTCGGCGCGGTGCCGGCCGAGCGGCTGCCCGAGCTGGCGGCGGGCCTGGCGGCGGTGGCCGAGGTGCACGAGGTCCACCGGCTGCGGATCGCCGGCGCCGGGCGGTTCGGCGACCGGGTGCTCTGGGCCGGCGTCGAGGGCCAGACCTGGGCGCTGCGCCGGCTGGCCGAGGCCGTCGCCGAGGTCACCGCCGAGGCGGTCGGGGAGACGGCCGACACCTTCGTCTTCCACCCGCACCTCACCCTCGCCCGGGCCGGCTCCCACCGCGGCCACCGGCGGGCCGTCCAGCGGCTCGCGGCGGCCGAGCTGGACGGCCTGGCGGCGGCGCTGGCGGACTACCGGGGGCCGGAGTGGGAGGCCACCGAGCTGCACCTGATGAACAGCGACCCGGACGGCGGCTTGGCGCACTACGAGTCGCTGGGTTCCTGGGCCCTGGCGGACTGGAGCTAGCGTCGGGCTGAGCGGAGCTACCGGGACCTCCGCTCCGTCCGGGCGTGGGGCGGAGGTACGCTCGTTGACCGTGGATCCCAAGACTCGTATGCGTATCGTCTCCGGCACCCTGGTGCTGCTGCTGGTCGTCGTGCTGATCAGCTCACTGGCCGGCCGGTAGACCGGAAACGGCCGTGAGGGCCACCACCCGGGTGGGTGGTGGCCCTCACGCACGCCTCAGCGGGTGCTCAGGTGGTGCTCAGCGGGTGCTCAGAGCTGCTCGACCACGTAGTCGATGCACTGGGTGAGCGCCTCGACGTCCGCCGGGTCGATCGCCGGGAACATCGCGATGCGCAGCTGGTTGCGGCCCAGCTTGCGGTACGGCTCGGTGTCCACGATGCCGTTGGCACGCAGTGCCTTGGCGACCGCGGCGGCGTCCACCGACTCGTCGAAGTCGATGGTGCCGACCACCTGGGAGCGCTCGGCCGGGTTCGCCACGAAGGGGGTGGCGAAGGAGGACTTCTCGGCCCAGGCGTACAGCCGGGAGGAGGAGTCGGCGGTCCGGGCGACGGCCCAGTCCAGCCCGCCATTGCCGTTCAGCCACTCCAGCTGGTCGGCCAGCAGGAAGAGCGTGGCGATCGACGGGGTGTTGTACGTCTGGTCCTTCGACGAGTTGTCGATGGCCGTCGGCAGCGAGAAGAACGGCGGGATGTAGCGGCCGGAGGCGGCGATCTCGGCGGCGCGCTCCAGGGCGGCCGGGGAGAAGGTGGCCAGCCACAGGCCGCCCTCGGAGGCGAAGGACTTCTGCGGGGCGAAGTAGTAGACGTCCGTCTCGGTGATGTCGACAGGCAGGCCGCCGGCGCCCGAGGTGGCGTCCACCAGGACCAGCGAGCCCTCGTCCGCGCCGGCCGGGCGCTTGATCGGCATCGCGACGCCGGTCGAGGTCTCGTTGTGGGTGAGTCCGTAGACGTCCACACCGGCCTCGGCGACCGGCAGCGGGTGGGTGCCCGGGGCGGTCTTGATCACGCTCGGCTCGGCGAGCCACGGCGCGGCCTTGACCGAGGCGCCGAACTTCGAGGAGAACTCGCCGAAGTCCAGGTGCTGGGACTTCTCCCGCACCAGGCCGAAGGCGGCGATGTCCCAGAAGGCGGTGGAGCCGCCGTTGCCGAGGACGACCTGGTAGCCCTCGGGCAGCGAGAAGAGGCTGCTCACGCCCTCGCGTACGCGCTTGACCAGGTTCTTGACCGGGGCCTGGCGGTGGGAGGTGCCGAGCAGGGAGGTCTGGGTGGCGGCGAGGGCACTCAGGGCCTCGGGGCGCACCTTGGACGGTCCGCAGCCGAAACGGCCGTCTGCGGGCTTGATGTCAGCGGGGATCTGGATCTGAGCCACGCGCGCAGCCTACCGGCCGGGGGCCGGGCGGGGGTACGGTCGTCCGCCCGCTGAGACTGTGATCTTCGCTGCTCAGAGATGCCGACAGCGGGCCCGGCCGAGGCCGGACCCGCTGGTCAGGGGCACTGTGCGGACGGTCGTCCGGTGCGGTCAGCGGGCGATGGCGTCCCAGCCCTCGATCGCCTCGGGACGGCGCGGGCCGGGGCCGATGTAGCGCGCGGAGGGGCGCACGAGCCGGCCCGTGCGCTTCTGCTCCAGGATGTGCGCCGACCAGCCGGCGGTGCGGGCGCAGGTGAACATCGAGGTGAACATGTGGGCCGGAACCTCGGCGAAGTCCAGCATGATGGCGGCCCAGAACTCGACGTTGGTGGCCAGCACACGGTCGGGGCGGCGGTTGTGCAGCTCCTCCAGCGCGGCCTTCTCCAGCGCCTCGGCGACCTCGAAGCGCGGCGCGCCGAGCTCCTTGGCGGTGCGGCGCAGCACGCGGGCGCGCGGGTCCTCGGCGCGGTAGACGCGGTGGCCGAAGCCCATCAGGCGCTCGCCCTTGTCCAGGGCGTTCTTGACCCAGGCGGTGGCGTCGCCGGTGCGCTCGATCTCCTCGATCATGCCGAGCACGCGGGAGGGGGCGCCGCCGTGCAGCGGGCCCGACATTGCGCCGACCGCGCCGGAGAGGGCGGCCGCGACGTCGGCGCCGGTGGAGGCGATGACCCGGGCGGTGAAGGTGGAGGCGTTCATGCCGTGCTCGGCGGCCGAGGTCCAGTAGGCGTCGACGGCCTTGACGTGCTTCGGGTCCGGCTCGCCCCGCCAGCGGATCATGAACCGCTCGACGACCGTCTCGGCCTTGTCGATCTCGCTCTGCGGGACCATCGGCAGGCCCTGGCCGCGAGCCGACTGGGCGACGTAGGACAGCGCCATCACGGCGGCGCGGGCGAGGTCGTCGCGGGCCTGCTCGGCGGAGATGTCCAGCAGCGGCTTGAGGCCCCAGACCGGGGCGAGCATGGCGAGCGCCGACTGCACGTCGACCCGGATGTCGCCGGAGTGCACCGGGATCGGGAACGGCTCGGCGGCCGGCAGGCCGGGGTTGAACTTGCCGTCCACCAGCAGGCCCCAGACGTGCCCGAAGGAGACGTTGCCGACCAGGTCGTCGATGTCGACACCGCGGTACCGCAGGGCGCCGCCTTCCCGGTCGGGCTCGGCGATCTCGCTCTCGAACGCGACGACTCCCTCAAGCCCGGGTACGAAATCGGACATGCGACGGCTCCTTCAGTTCTGTGTTCGGCGCTCCGCCGTGGTGGGGCGGCATACCAGTGACCGAATCGTGGTTGGCACTCGGTGCCAGAGTGACAGGCACGGGGTGCATTGCGCCATACACCACCGTGGTGATGTTTGCCGTAGGCCCGCTCGATTTTCCCGTCGAGGGTCGGTCGTGCCCGGGAGAAACCCGGAACCAAACCCCCGGTTCCGGACAATTCTCCGCACGACGGGCGGCCAAGCGGTGGCGAGACACCTTATCTCCCACCGGGATTTGTCCGGAGGTAGCGGTGCCCGTTGCTTGTCGTACGGGATGATGTTGGCGTGCAGACCCCGGAACCCGCCCAGTCGACACCCCCGAGCCCCGTCACCCGGACCCTGGCCGACGAGGCCCGCCCCGGCCCGGACCTCACCGTGATGCGCAAGCACTACGTCCACGAGGGCCTGGTCGAGGAGCAGCTCGCGCCCGAGCCGATCGGCCAGTTCACCCGCTGGTTCCACGAGGCGGACGACGCCGGGGTCACGGAGCCCAACGCCATGGTGCTCTCCACCGCCGACGCCGAGGGGCGGCCCAGCTCCCGCACCGTCCTGCTCAAGGGCTACGACCTGCGCGGCTTCGTGTTCTTCACCAACTACGGCTCCCGCAAGGGCTCCGAACTAGCCGCCAACCCGTACGCCGCGCTGCTGTTCCCGTGGATCGCCCTGGCCCGCCAGGTGACCGTCCAGGGCCGGGTGGAGAAGGTCGGCCGCGACGAGACCGCCGCCTACTTCCGCACCCGCCCGCACGGCTCCCAGCTGGGCGCCTGGGCCAGCGAGCAGTCCAGCCCGGTCGGCGGGCGCGAGGTCCTCGAACAGCGCTACGCCGAACTGGAACGCCGCTACCCGGAGGGCGAGGGCGTGCCCGTCCCCCCCTTCTGGGGCGGGTACCGGGTGGTCCCGGAGAGCGTCGAATTCTGGCAGGGCCGCGAGAACCGCCTGCACGACCGGCTCCGCTACCTCGCCGACCCGGCGAGCCCGACGGGGTGGCGGGTGGAACGGCTCTGCCCGTGAGTGCGACGGGGCCCGCGGGCGTTGCGGGCGTTGCGGGCGTTGCGGGCGTTGCGGGTTCCGGGGGCCTCGCGAGCCCGGTGGGCCGACCGGGTCGGTCCGGGCGCGGCGGCGGCGTGAAGCTGATGGGCCGTCACGCCTCGGGTGTAGGATGCCCGTCGCGGACCTGGGTCGAGGCACATCCGGCCAGCAACGCGCTGTGCCGGCACGATCGAGTGAGGGACTGATGAGCGTCACCGGTGCGGAAGCCGCCGCTGGACTCGACTCTGACCTGGTCGACGTCGCCGCCCTGTCGCTCGAAGAGCTCGACGCCCTGCCCGACACCGTCCTGGGCGACCTGCTGCGCCGGGTGGTGGCGGACGCCCTGACTCCCGGCGCGGAGCCGCTCGCCGCCTTCCAGTCGTCGCTCGACGGTAGCCGGTAGCCGGTAGCGCGGCTCCGGCGCCCGCGACTCCTTCGGCGCGCCCACGCCCCCATCAGTGCGCCCCCGAGCGCCGGAGCGGCGCCCGGCTGCGGGCGTGCGCCTGATCACCGGCTAAACCACCGGGGCGGCCGAATCCGCCAACTCGCCAGCGCGGCCGGTGGAGTTCACGACATGCTGGGGTATGAAACCAGCGCCGTCGCGGCACCGTCGGGCACGGGGGGAACGGGTGATGGAGCAGGAACAGCAACGGCCGTACTTCTTCTTCAGCTACGCGCGTCGTGACTTCGAGGCCGAGGACGCCTTCGTCAACCAGTTCTTCAACGACCTGCGCGACGAACTCGGCCGGCTCGTCGGGACGGGTGTACGCGTCGAGGAACTCGCCTACCGCGACACCGAGCAGCTGCGGCTCGGCGACGACTGGGCCGAGAAGCTGGCGACGATGCTGGGCCGCAGCCGGACCATGATCGCGCTCTACTCCCCGGCCTACTTCACCAGCCTGTACTGCGGCAAGGAGTGGACCGCCTTCCGCGGCCGGGTCCGGCGCCACCACGAGGACAGCGGGGAACTCATCCCGGCCCTGATCCCGGTGCTCTGGGAGCCCGTCGTGCCCGGCGAGCTGGCCGACGAGGTGACCAAGATCCAGTGGGCCCAGCCGGACATGGGCGAGGCCTACGCCCGGTACGGCCTGCGGGCCCTGCTGCGCACCGCGCAGAGCGAGGCGTACGAACAGGTCGTCCGGGTGGTCGCCGAGCGGGTCCGGGAGGCGGCCGCGCGCCGGCTCGGCGAGCTGCCCGAGTTCGACCTCGGCACGGTGCGCGGCTACTTCCCGCCCCCGGCGGCGCCGGAGGTGGTCTCCGCCCCCGGCATGGTGCGGCTGTTCATCGCGGCCGGGCGCGCCTCGGAGGCCGCCGCCGAGGGCGGCTCGCGCGCGGGCGGCTGGTACGGCGCCAAGCCGTGGCACTGGGCGCCCTACCATCCGCCCACCAACCCGTCGCTGGTGGCGCGCGCCCAGCAGGTGATCACCGCCGCCGGGCACACCACCACGCTGGAGGAGGTCGACGGCGGCCTCGGCGGGAAGCTCGACCAGGCCCGCGAGGACAGCCAGGTCAGCATCCTGCTGGTGGACCCGTGGGTGGCCGGCGGCGAGCGCTACCGCTCCGCGCTGCGCGAGTACGACGACCAGAACCACCCCGTCACCGGCGTGATGGTGCCCACCGGCAGCGCCGACCCGGCCGACGGGCCGGAGCGCGACACCCTGTGGGCGGGCGTACGCGACGTGTTCCGGCGCAACTGGCTGCGCCGGAGCGACATGGAGCACTTGTTCCGGGTCAAAGTGAGCCGGGAGAGCTTCGACAACGACCTCACCATCATGGTGACGGTCGCTCAGAACAAGCTCATGGACGACAACCTGGATTGGGGGGACGATGGCAGCGACGCCTTCGGCTTCGGCCCCGGCGGCGGCCCGGCCATGCCAGGGCTGTCCATCCCGGCCGGCCCGCCCGGACCCCGCCAGGGCCCGCCCGCGCGCCTCGATCCGAGCCCGGGCCGCACGGACCTCCCGCACCAGAGTCGTGGCAAGGACAACGCTGTCCCGTTGAGGGGAGACCAGGACGATGACCACTGAGCCCGGCGCAGAGTCGGAGCGCGGCGGACCGGGTTCGGTCGTCACGTTCTACTCCTTCAAGGGCGGCACCGGCCGGACCATGGCCCTGGCCAACGTCGGCTGGATCCTCGCCAGCCGGGGCCTGCGCGTCCTGGTCGTCGACTGGGACCTGGAGGCCCCCGGCCTCCACCGGTACTACCACCCGCTCCTGGTCGACCCCGAACTGCACTCCACCGACGGCCTGATCGACCTGCTGCGCTCCTACGTCAAACAGGCGCTGCCCTCCGCCACCGGCCCGGTCGGCCTCTCCCCGGCCGCCTGGCTGGACGAACCCGGGCGCCTCGACGGCTACCTCTGCGGCCTCGCCCTCGACCTGCCGCCCGGCGGCCGGCTCGACTTCCTGCCCGCCGGCCGCCAGAACGCCGCCTACGCCGCCGCCGTCACCAGCTTCAACTGGCGCAGCTTCTACCACGGCCGGGACATCCGCGGCGGCGAGTTCCTGCGCGAACTGCGCGAACGCTGGGCCCGCGGGTACGACTACGTGCTCATCGACAGCCGTACCGGCGTCAGCGACACCTCCGGCATCTGCACCGTCCTGATGCCCGACACCGTCGTGGACTGCTTCACCTTCAGCGCCCAGAACATCCGCGGCGGCGTCGACGCCGCCCGGGCCATCGCCGAGGCCGAGGAACGGGCGATCCGGGTGCTCCCGGTCCCGATGCGGGTCGAGGACGCCGAGCAGGAGCGCCTGGAGGCCGGCCGCGACTACGCCCGCGAGGCCTTCGCGCCCTACCTCGGCCGCTGGCTGCCCGGCGACCGGCGGGCCGCCTACTGGGCCGACGTCGAGGTGCCGTACAAGCCGTTCTACGCCTACGAGGAGGTCCCCGCCACCGTCGCCGACCGGCCGCAGGAGGCCCGCAGCCTGCTCAACGCCTTCGAGCGGCTGGCCGGTTGGATCACCGACGGCCGGGTCCGCACCCTGCGCCCGCTCACCTCCGAGACCCGCCGCCGGCTCTACGGCGCCTACCTGCGCTCCGCCCGCGCGGTGCCGCGCCAGGTCTTCGTCAGCTACGCGCCCGAGGACCGGATGTGGGCCGAGTGGGCCGCCGGCACCCTCACCCGCTTCGGCTACCAGACCTCCCTGCACAACGCCGCCGATCCGTACACCGGCCCCCGGCCGCCGGAGGTCGCCGGACCGCTCGAAGGCCAGGGTCGGCTGCTCGCCCTGCTCTCGCCCGAGTACACCGCCCTGCCCCGTGCCGCCGAGGTCTGGCAGCTCCTGCAGGGCCGGGAACTCGTCTCCGGCTCACCGGCGTTGGTCGCCCTGCGGCTGCAGGACTCGGACGAGCCGGTGCCCCGTCCGTTCTCCGGACAGGCCGCCCCCGACCTGGTCCGCTCCGCCGCGGCGGGCGCCGAGTCCCAGCTGTACGGCGAACTCGGCCCGCCACCCGGCAGCACCCGCCAACTCGACACCGACAGCGGCGAGATCATCGCACCCGCACGCTTCCCCGGCACCGCGCCGCAGGTCCAGGAAGCGCCCTCGCGCAACGCCGCCTTCATCGGCCGCGGCCGACTCCTCGAACTGCTCCGCAACCGCTTCACCGGCGGCCCCGCCGCCGTGCTCAGCCAGGTGCTCTACGGCTTCGGCGGCGCCGGCAAGTCCCAGATCGCCGCCGAGTACGCGCACCGCTTCAAGGCCGCGTACGACGTGGTCTGGTGGGTGCCCGCCGAGGAGCCCGCCAACATCCCGCAGAAGCTCGCCGAACTCGCCCCCCGGCTCGGCGTGCCCACCAGCGACGACGTCGCGCACACCGCCGCCGCCGTCCTCGACGCGCTGCGCCGCGGCCAGCCGTACCGCCGCTGGCTGCTCGTCTTCGACAACGCCGGCACCCCCGAGGAACTCGCCCCCTGGCAGCCGGCCGGCTCCTCCGGCGGGCACGTGCTGATCACCTCCCGCAACCAGGGCTGGGCCCGGCACGCCGGCCTGGTGGAGGTCGACGTCTTCCTCCGCGAGGAGAGCGTCCGGCTGCTGCGCCGCTTCAACAGCGGCCTCTCCCCGGAGGACGCCGACCAGGTCGCGCAACGCCTCGGCGACCTGCCGCTCGCCGTCGGCCAGGCCGCCGTCTGGCTCCAGGAGACGTCGATGCCGATCGCCACCTACCTCGAACTCCTCGACGAGGAGCTCACCGAGATGCTGGAGCGCACCCGGCTGCGCACCGCCGACTACCCGCACTCGGCCGCCGCGACCTGGCGCATCTCCGTCGAGGAACTCCGCCGGATGAACGCCCCGGCCGCTCAGATCCTGGAGATCTGCGCCTTCTTCGGCCCCGACGCCATCCCGATGCGACTGCTCTACAGCCGGGCCGTCACCCGCGCCCTGCGGCTGCCCCCGCGCGCGCCCCGCGACAAGCTCGCGATCGGCGAATTCCTGCGCGCCATCAACCGGTTCGGGCTCGCCCGCACCGACCAGGGCAGCGAGACCATCACCGTGCACCGGCTGGTCCAAGCCGTCCTCCGGGACCAGGTCGAGGAGGAGCGGCGGGCCGAACTGCGCGGCGTCGTCCACGCCGCACTCGCCACCGCCAACCCCGGCGACCCGGACGTCCCCGCCAACTGGTCCGAGTACGCCGAACTCCTGCCCCACCTCTGGCCGTCCGGGGCCGTCGACAGCGCCGACGAGGACGTCCGGCAGTGGATCATCGACTCGGTCCGCTACCAGTGGAAGCGCAGCCTGCACGAGTCCGGCCGCGAACTGGCCGAACGGACCCTGGAGCACTGGCGCCAGGACGGCTACGGCGGCCCCGGCTTCGACGCCGACAACGACGCCCAGACGCTCATGCTGCGCACCCAGCTGAGCAACATCCGCCGCTCCCAGGGCGCCCTCCAGGAGGCCTACGAGATGGACCGGGACATCCTGGACCGCTTCACCGCGACCCTGGGCCCCGAGCACTCGCACACCCTCGCCGTCGCCAACAGCCTCGGCGCCGACCTGCGCTTCCTCGGCCGCTACGACGAGGCCCGGGCGCTCGACCGCCGGACCCTGGACGCCGCCCGGCGCACCCTCGGCCCCGACCACCCGCGCACCCTGATGATCACCAACAACCTCGCCGTCTCCGACTACCTGGCCGGCGACCGCCGGGCCGCCCTGGAACGGCACCGCAGCAACTACCTCCAGCAGCGCGACGCGCTCGGCGCGCACAGCCTCTACGCGCTGTCCTCCGCCTCCAACTACGCCCGCGACCTGCGCGAGACCGGGCGGCTGCGGGAGGCCCTGGACCTGCTGGAGGAGACCGTCCGGATCTACCAGCAGACCATCGGCGACGGCCACACCGACACCCTGCGCGCCCGCAAGAACCTCGCCGTGGCACTGCGCCGGGCCGGCCGCTACCACGAAGCCCTGGAGATAGACGAGGACATCTACCAGCGCTACCTGGACATCAACGGCGCCGAGCACCCCGACACCCTGGCCGCCGCCACCAACCTCGCCAGCGACCTGAGCGCCCTCGGCGACACCACCCGGGCCATCCCGCTGGCCGAACGGGCGCTCGCGCGGTACCGCGACTACCTGGGCGAGAACCACCCGGTGACGCTGGCCGGCGCCAACAACCTGTCGGTCTACCTGCGGCTGGCGGGACGCACCCAGGAGGCCCTGGAGCTGTCCGGGCGCACCCTGACGCAGTTCCGGGCCGTCCTCGGCGCCCACCACCTCTACATCCCGATCGCGATGATGAACCACGCGAACGACCTGGCGCTGTCCGGCCGGACCCAGGCCGCGCTCGACCTGGAGCTGGAGGCCGCGCCGCTGATGTCCGAAGCCCTCGGCCCGGACCACTACGACTCCATCGGCATCAAGTCCAACCTCTCGCTGTCGCTGGCCGCCTCCGGACAGGCCGAACGCGCCGCCGAGCTGCGGGCGGACTGCATCCGGCGGGCGCAGGTGACACTGGGAGAGGAGCACCCCACGACGGTGGCGGTGCGGGCGGGAGCGCGACTGGACTCGGACGTGGAGCCGCCGCACGTGTGACGGCACGTCAGGAGACGGCGGCTCGGGAGGCTTGTCGGGCGGCGCTAGGCTCACGGGCATGGTGCCGTTCCGGCAGTTCCTGCTGAAGATCCACAGTCGGTGCAACCTGGCCTGCGACTACTGCTACGTGTACGAGAGCGCGGACCAGAGCTGGCGCCGGCGGCCCCGGCGGATGGAACTCGCGACGGTCCGCCGCACCGCCCGGCGGATCGCCGAACACGCCGCCGAACACGGGCTGGACGAGATCTCCGTGGTGCTCCACGGCGGCGAGCCGCTGCTCGTCGGAACAGGCCATCTGGACGCACTGCTCGGCGAGTTGAGCGGCGCGGTGGCGGGCGGGCCGCGGGTGCGGTTCAGCCTGCAGACCAACGGGCTGCGGCTGCTGGAGGAGCCCTCACTCCTCGACGTCCTGCACCGGCACCGGGTCGCGGTCGGGGTGTCCCTCGACGGCACCCGGGCCGACCACGACCGGCACCGCCGGCTGCCCTCCGGCGCGGGCAGCTGGGCACGGACCGCCGAGGCGGTGCGGCTGCTCGGCACGGACCGGCACCGGGAACTGTTCGCCGGCCTGCTGTGCGTCGTCGACCTGGCGGCCGACCCGGTGGACACCTACGAAGCGCTCCTGGAGTTCGCGCCGCCCCGACTCGACCTGCTGCTGCCCCACGGGACCTGGCACACCCCACCACCCGGGCTGCGCGCACGGCCCGTGCCCGGCGCGCCACCGTCCGGCGCGGACCCGGCGCCGTACGGGGAGTGGCTGATCGCCGCCTTCGACCGCTGGTACGGCGCGCCGCGGCGGGAGACCGGAGTGCGGCTGTTCGAGGAGCTGGCCGTCCTGCTGCTCGGCGGCCGGGCCGCCAGCGAAGCGGTCGGCCTGACCCCGGTCGACCTGGTGGTGATCGAGGCGGACGGCACCATCGAGCAGGCGGACAGCCTCAAGGCGGCGTACGACGGCGCCCCGGGGACCGGCCTGGACGTGTGGCGGCACGGCTTCGCGGAGGCGGCCGCGCACCCCGCCTTCCGGGCCCGCCAGCGCGGCCTCGCCGGGCTCGGACCGGTCTGCGCCGGGTGTCCGCTGGCCCGGGTCTGCGGCGGCGGGCTGTACGCGCACCGGTGGGCGGGGGACGGTGCGGGCGGGGGCTTCGGGCACCCGTCGGTGTACTGCGCGGACCTGGACCGGCTGGTCCGGCACATGGGGGGGCGACTGCGGGAGGGGCTCCGGGGGTGGGGCTCCCGGGAGGGTGGGTGCGGAGCGGCTCCGGGGGTGGCCGCTCCGGGGGCTGGATGATTTTCCGACTGCCGACTCTGTGGGTGGGGTGCTGATCGCCGTAGGCAGTCTGAAAATCACCCGCAACGCCCCTCTCCGGGCCACCCCCTGCGCCGCCCCTCCCGCAGCGCGTCCCTCTCGCTGGTGGAGGGGGGGAGGGGAGGGGGAGGGGGGCGTTGGTGTTGCTGGGGGTGGGGGGTGGTGGGGGTGCAGCTGGGGTGGGGGGGTGGGGGTGTGGGTGTTGCTGGGGGTGTGGGGTCGTCCGTTTGGGTCATGCGCGGTCGTTGGCCGGATTGTTCGGTACGCCGGGGGGAGACTGCGGGGCGGATGCGGGCGGTATGGAGGAGGAGCGGTGGCGGGTACGGGCGAGGCGGTGGCGGGTACGGGCGAGGCGGTGGCGGCCGGGGTTCCCGGCGCGCGTGGGGTGGACGGGCTGCCCCGGCATGGCGTGGATCGGGCGACGTTCCGGGCGATCGCTGGCGCGCGCGGCGGGCCGGAGGCCGTCCGGGTGCTGCGCGCCGGGCAGTTGAGCAAGCGCGCGCTGCTGCTGCTCGCGCTGCTCCGGGCGGCGCCGGAGCACGAGGGTTACCGCGAGGCGTACGGGCGGGTGCGGGTGCTGCGGCGCGAGGACCGGGCGCGGTGGGAGGAGGTGCTGCTGCGGCCGGAGTTGGACGCCTGGGCGGCTGACTGCCTGCGTGCTGTCGCGGGTGGCACGGACGGTCCGTCGGGAAGGGCTGGTGAGTTGGGCGGCCTGGGGGAGTTTCTCCGGGCGGATGGTGGCCGGGCGCTGGTGCTGGAGTGTGACGGGCTGCGCTGGGCGCCGTCCGTCGACCATGCCGGGCCGCGCCGGGTGGACTACGGGCGCCCTCCGGCCGGGCCGTTGTCGGAGGCCGAACTCGCCTGCTGGGAGGAGCGGTTGTCCGAGGCCTGGCGGATCCTGGTGCGCCGCCACCGGCGCCACGCCGAGGCGGTGGCGGCCTGCGTCGCCACGGTCGTCCCGCTGCGCCCGGCCCCCGGTGGGGAGGCGGTCAGTGCGGCGGCCCGGCGGGCGTACGGGGCGGTGGCGGCCTCGCTGCCGGACGATCCGGTGTTGCTGGCGCTGGCGTTGGTCCACGAGTTCCTGCATGTCCAACTCGGCGCGCTGCTGGACCTGGTGCCGCTGCACCGGCCCAACGGCCCGGCCGTCTACCACGCCCCCTGGCGGCCCGACCTGCGTCCGGCGGGCGCGCTGTTGCAGGGCACGTACGCGCACCTGGGCGTCGCGGACTTCTGGTGCGCGGAGGCGGCCGCCGGCGCGGGTGGGGCGGGTCGTGCGGAGCGGGAGTTCGTGCGCTGGCGGGCGCACACCCTGGCGGCCGCCGGAACCTTGCTGGAGTGTGGCGAACTGACGGCGCAGGGGAGGGAGTTCACGGAGGAGTTGGTTCGTTCCGTCCGCGAACTGGGTGGTGGGGGGCGGCGTGGTTGAGCCGTTCGGGGGAGGGCCGTCGCGCCCCGGCGGGTGTGGATGAGGGGAATCTACCGGGGGATTCGTACGCTGACCCGGGTGGCGGCCCCGGCGCTCGGCCCGGTGACACGCTTCGGCGCGCGCCACGGCGAAGTGCGCGACCGCTGAACGGGTGAATTCTCGGGGGTTCTGCGGGCCGTCGTGCGACGTCGGCCGCCCGGGGAGCCCAACTTGAGTCCGCAAGGTGCCGCGCGGAGTCTTCGCGGGCACTACATTTGGTCTCAATCGGGTGGGCTTACCCGCCCTCGGCAGGTCCTAACCGCGCCTAAGGAAACGAATATGACACCGGTAACCAGCACCAAGCCGGCCGGCAAGCTCACTGACACTCAGGAGACGCCGGAACGCCCGTCCCTCGCCGACCTCGCCGCCCTCGGAGCGGGGGAACTCGCCTCCCGCCTCCAGCGCGCGCTCCCCGGCGCGGATTCCGGCCTCGTGCCGGTAGCGGCCTTCAACTCCTCGATCTGACCCGGCCCGGACCACCGAGCCGCGCCCAGACCGAGCCGATCCGAACGGATCTCCGAACAGTTCCATGACGACGTCAATTCCGCTGCCCCTGACGCAGTTCGTGGTCAAGATGCACAGCAGGTGCGATCTCGCCTGCGACCACTGCTACGTCTACGAGCACGCGGATCGCAGCTGGAGCTCCCGCCCGAAGGTCCTCGCGGACGGGATCCTGGCCAAGGCCGCCGAACGCATCGGCGAGCACGCGGCCGCCCACCGGCTGCCCGCCGTCCGGGTCGTCCTGCACGGGGGAGAACCCCTGCTCGCCGGCCCGGACCGCTTGCGCCGCGCCGCCGAGGCGTTCCGCGCGGCGCTCCCGCCCGGCTGTGCGCTCGACCTGCGCATCCACACCAACGGCGTGCTGCTGAGTCGCGCCTTCTGCACGCTGTTCGCGGAGCTGGACCTCAAGGTCGGCATCTCGCTGGACGGCGACAGGGCCGCCAACGACCGCCACCGGCGCTTCGCCGACGGCCGCACCAGCCATCCGCAGGTGCTGCGGGCCGTCGCACTGCTGAACGAACCCGAGTACCGGCACCTCTTCGCCGGGCTGCTCTGCACGATGGACGTCGAGAACGACCCGGTGGCCGTGTACCGGGCGCTGGCCGAACTCCGCCCGCCCGCCGTGGACTTCCTACTCCCCCATGCCACCTGGGTCGAGCCGCCCAAACGCCCCGAAGCCCTGGGCGCCACCCCGTACGCCGACTGGCTGCTGACCGTCCACCGGCTGTGGGAAGCGGACGGCCGCCCGTTCGCCGTACGGACCTTCGAATCCGTGCACCGGACCCTGCGCGGACTCTCCAGCCTCACCGAGTCGCTCGGGCTGGAGCCCTCGGACCTGGCGGTCCTTGAGACCGACGGCACCTTCGAGCAGGCCGACAGCCTGAAGACCGCGTACGACGGTGCGCCCGCCACCGGGATGAACGTTTTCGCGCACAGCCTCGACGACCTCGCCCGCCACCCCGGCATCGCCGCCCGCCAGTCCGGCCTGGCCGGACTGAGCGAGGCCTGCCGCGCCTGCTCCGTGGTCCGCTCCTGCGGTGGCGGGCTGTACGCCCACCGCTTCCGGAGCGACGATGGGGGAGACAGCTTCGACCATCCCTCCGTCTACTGCGGTGATCTCATGGCGCTCATCAACGGTCTCGCGGGGAGCGGCCCTTCGGCTGCCGTGCCGGTACGGGCGGGTGAACCGCCATTGCCCGCGGCCGAGTTGTTGCCACCCGGTGCCGAGCCGTTGCTGCCGGGCGCGCTCACGTCGTCGCAACTCGACGAACTCGCGCGCGGGTACGGCGGCGCGGACACCGTCGCCGCACTCGGCCGCTCCCAACTCGCTCTCACCCGGGCGATGCTGGCCGCCGCCTGGGACGCCTCCGGACAGGGGCGGCCCGAGGCGTGGGCCCTGCTGTCCGCACTGGACGTCGAAGCCCCCGCCGCTGTCGACGCCGTCCTCACCCACCCGTACGCCCGCGCGTGGGCGGCCCGGCGGCTCGCCGGCGACCTCCCGGTCGGGCTCGGCCCGCTGGCCGCGCTGGCCGCAGCCGCGGCGGTGCGGGCCGGGCGGGGGGACGCGGTGCCGGTGCCCGTGCGAGGCGGGTGGCTGCACCTGCCGACGCTCGGGCGGATCGCCGTACCGGACGGGGAGGTGGTGGTCACCGGTCGGCCGGACGGCTTCGAGGTACGGGCCTGCGACGGCTCGGTGCGCACGGGGCTGGACGAGCCGCTGCGACGGATCCGGCTGGCCGGCGGGTGGACCCTCGCCCTGGAGGACACCGACCCGCTGCGCGACTGCCACGACCACCCGGTCGCGGACCGGCTGCCCGGCGGCGAACTGCTCGACTGGACCGGCGCGTTGCGCGAAGCCTGGGAACTGCTCGGGCGGGACCTGCCCGCGTACGCGGAAGGCATCCGGACCGGACTGGCGACGGTCACCCCGTTGCGGCCGGGCCCGGCAGGCCGGGACGTCAGCTCGGCGGCCCGGCAGGCGTACGGCGCCGTCGGCATCGCCCGGCCGGCCACCGCGCCCACCCTCGCGCTCCTGCTCGCGCACGAATTCCAACACGTCAAACTCGGCGCCGTACTGGACCTCACGGACCTGTACGACCGCGACGACACCACGCTGTACTTCGCGCCCTGGCGGCCCGACCCCCGGCCGCTCGAAGGGCTGCTCCAAGGCACGTACGCCCACCTGGCCGTCACCGAGTACTGGGGCACCCGCACCCTCGCGTACGACGGCCTGCCCGGCGAAGCCGCCGACCGGACGCGCGCACAATTCGCGCTCTGGCGGCAGTACACCGCCGAAGCCGTGGAACGGCTCGCCGAGTCCGGAGCCCTGACCGGGACCGGCTTGCGCTTCGCCGACGGCATGCGTGCCACCGTCACACCCTGGCTCGCCCTGTCGCTGCCCGCCGCCGCCGAGCACGCGGCCGACCGGGCACGACACGAACGGGCCGGGGTCTGATCTCCCACTCCGCCCGCCCCCGGACCTCCCTCGCCCGGGGCCCTCAACCCCGGGGAACCGTCATCCTCACCGAACCCCGTGTCGGCAGCGTCGCCGTCGCCGACCCTGTCCGCTCCCACGTCCGCCCACTGCGCCGCGCATTCGCCGACCTCGGGGTCCGCCCGGGCATGGTGCTGCACGTCCAGGCGTCCCTGCGCACCCTCGGCCCGGTGCCGGGCGGGGCCGCCGGCGTGATCGACGCCCTGCTGGACATCCTGGGCCCCGACGGCACCCTGGTCGCCTACACGGCCACCCCCGAGAACTCCGCCACCTCACGCATCCACCAGGCCGCGGTGGCCGGACGCTCCCCGGAGGAAGTCGCCGACTACCAGGCCCGGATGCCGCGCTTCGACCCGTCCACCACCCCGGCGTCGCCCACCATGGGCGCCCTGTCGGAGGCCATCCGCACCCACCCCGGCGCGCTCCGCAGCCGCCACCCGCAGACCTCCTGGGCGGCGCTCGGCCGCCACGCGCAGGAGATCACCGGCCGACACCCCGACGAATGCCACCTGGGCCTCGACTCCCCCCTGGGTCGGCTCTACGACCTGGACGCCCGGGTCCTGATGATCGGCGTCCCGATCGACCGCTTCACCGCCTTCCACCTCGCCGACCTGCGGCTGCCCGACGTCCCCGTCCGCGAGTACCGCTGCGTGGGGGAGGACGGCTGGACGGCCTTCAAGGCACCGGACTTGGACGACCTCCACTTCGGCGGGCTGGGCGCCGAGGTCCTGCGCCTCGCCCACGGCATCACCACCGCCCACATCGGCGGCGCCACCTGCCGCCTCGTCCCGGTCCGGGAGGCCGTCGACTTGGCGGAGCAGATCCTCCGTCGCACCCGCACCACCTGAACCCGCCCGGTCGCCCGTCGCCCCGAACCGCCGTGCGCAGGAAGTCGGCCAGGCCGACTTCCTGCGCGGACCGAAGCCATCGGCCGAGGTGACCGACCAGGCCGGACAGAAGTGAGGCGCCCGATGACTTCCCCACCCCCGGTAGTACCGAGCGCGCTCACCGGCCGCTATCGGGCAGTGCGGCCCCGCGTGGACAACGGTCCGGGCCACCCCCCGGCCGAGAACGTGGAGACCGCCGTCGAGTTCGCCTTCCGGGCGCCGTCGCTGTGGCGGCTCGACTTCGGCGGTCGTGTCGTCGTCCACGATGGCAACCACGCTCCGTGGGTGTCGCCGGGGCTTTCCTTTCCCGGTGCCGGCTGGCCGTGGAGCTTCGACCCCGACCCTGCCCGGCTCGTCCTCCCCGTCCCGTCCGATCTTCGGGTCGGCCGTCGGATCCGGACCAACGGGCGGGAGGCCGTCCAGGCGGAGACAGCCGGGCCCGGGGGCGCGCGGCTGCACCTGGTGATCGACAGCGACACCGGCATGGTCCTGCGGGCGAGTGCCCCGGGTACGGCCTACACCGAGGAACTCACCGACCTCGGATTCCCCGGGTCGTTGCCGGACGAGCCGTTCGTCCGACCCGAGTACGACGAGGACCAGCCTGGTCGGTGGGAACGCATCCGCGAGTACTGCCGCACCCGGCCGCTGCCTGTGCCCGCCTCCTGGCCCGGCCCGCTCGGTCGTCCGTCGCCGATCGACGGGGACCCTGGCACCGGCTTTCTCGTCCTGGATCTCGATGCCCGGCCGTCGCCGGGCGCCCCGACGGCGGCCCAGCTGGTTCGCCAACCTCTGGACGACCCGCCGTACCTGTCCGGTTGGGCCCTCGATCCCGGTCACCACCTCCAGCGCTGGCGTGACCCTCACTGGCAGTGGACCCTCGTCCTCTCCGACCATCCGCTGACCGCCGGGCAGTTGGGCCGCATTCGTGAGGAACTGGCGGGCGCCGGTTAGGCACTCCGCGCCCGGGCGGTCAGGCCACGGGCACCTCGTCCCGCTCGGGGAGCTGCGTGCGTGGTCCGAAGAGCTGCTTGTCGTGGCCGGCCACAGTCAGTGTGCACTGGCCGTCCTCGCAGGAGCGCTGGAGGCGGCCCCGCGAGACGGTCTGCACCAGTCCGATCGCCCAGCACATCGGGCAGCCGCGCAGGGCGAGCAGACCGACCGGCAGCAGAACCAGGCTGAGCGGCCCGACCAGCGGCAGGAGGACGACCGAGCCGACCAGCGAGCCGAACCCCACCACACCGCGCACGAGATGCTCGGACAGGGACGTGCTCGCGAAATCGGGGCCCTCAGGCTTCGTGCCGGTCATCGTTCCCTCCAGAGACTGTGACGGGGGTGGCCTGCAGCGCCCGTTGGAGCGCCGTACGGGACCGGTGCAGACGGGACTTCATTGCGGCCATACTCAGGCCCAGCGCATCGGCGGCCATCCGGCCGCTGTAGCCCTGGACGTCCCGCATGATCAGCACGCGGCGCTGGTCCGGGGGCAGGGCGGCGACCGCAGCCGCCACCCTGGCCGCTTCCAGGCGTTGCAGGACCTCGTCCTCGGCCGAGGCCACCGGGGTGTCCTGCGAAAGGGGCACGGTGCTGTCCCGCAACCGGGCCCGCGCGCGCCGGAGGCACTCGTTGCGCACGATGCGGAACATCCACGACGCCAGGGCGCCGGAGGCCCGCAGCATGCCGATCTTGCGGTACAGGATGATCAGGGCCTCCTGCGCCGCGTCCTCCGCGTCCTCCGGGGAGGCGCAGAGGGATCGGGCGAACCGCTGCACGTTCGGGTGCGAGCCCGACACCAACGCGGCGATCGAGTCGACGTCGCCGCCCTGCGCTGCGGTGACCAGTTGCTCACCCGGCCAGGACGAGTCAGCCACGCCCGGCTCGCTTGCGCTTCACGACGAGCATGCAGGTGCAGAGCAGCACCAGGACGACGGTGATACCGATTCCGATGACCACGACTACCTCCGGTTTCCGTGCCCGACGTTTGCCGGCACGTCCATAAGAGGCGCGGGCCACCGAAAAGGATTCAGCCGATCAGCACCGTGCCCCGGCGGTGGGCCGCCGGGGCACGGGGATGCGGGTCTGGCGTGGCGGATCAGGAGGCGAGCCGCCAGAGGTGGTCGTCGAAGCCGGAGATGTAGCCGCCGGTCCACGAGCTGTTGTAGCAGGGGTACACGGTCAGGGGAAGGTTGTCGGCCCGGTCGCTTCCGTCTCCGGCCACGCCGGAGACGTCGAGGCAGAGACCGTCCTTGTAGTTGACGATCTCGTAGTCCTGGTTGCCGGTCACGTCGACGAAGTACCACTCCTGGTTGTCGCCCGCCGGGTTGGAGGCGCAGTTGTAGGTGTACAGCCGCGTGCCCGCCGGGTCGGAGCCGTAGTCGGGGAGGTCGAGGCAGTAGCCGCTCTTGGTGTTGACGAACTGGTACAGGGAGAGTCCGTTGACGGTGCGGGTGGACTCCAGGCTCCACATCTGGTTGTCGGCGGCGCCGAGCGTGCAGCGGAACTGGGTGACGGGGGTGTTCAGCGGGTTCGAGCCGTAGTTGGGCAGATCGGCGCACTTGCCCGTGGTGTCGTTGTAGAGCGCGTAGGTGCCGACGTAGGTGGCCGCGTGCGCGCTGGAGGCGAAGGCGAGAGGGGCGAGCGCCGCGACGCCGGCGACGGCGAGGAGGCGGGCGAACCTGGACTTGAGCATGCGGATTCCCCGATCGTGGGAGGGAAGGGCTGGGATTGCCGTGCCGGTTTCCGTGCGTGCGTGCGTGCCGGGCGCGGATGGCGCCGTGGTCGGGCACGGGATTCAGCGAACCGGATGACGTGCACGCCGTCGAATGATTCGATTCCGTTCGAAGACGATCGCGCTGCGGGAGGTTTTCGTGATCCGGATCAACCTGGGCGCGCGCGGTCTGGGCATGGTCAGGTTCGCCCTGTCACCCTTGGACGCGACGAATGATCTGCTCTTCGCCCTCAGCAAGTCGCCGCACCTGCTGGACGCGACCTGGCGAACCCAAGCCGTGCAAGCACTGTCGGAGCATCGGCTGGGTCTGTTGGCCGTAGTCGCCGGCGGCGGCCCGCTCGGCTACGCCCCGGACTTCTTACGGCCCGAACCGGCCGGATTCCAGGTCTGTCCGGACAGCGCGCTGCACCAGGTGGCCACCACACCGGCGGAGCGGGTCCGCTACGAGATGACGGGGGCCGTCGGCGGCCACGCATGGGACCAGAGCGTGGCCCGCAGGCCGCCCCGGATGCTCCTAGAGGCCATGGACCGGGGCGAGGAGTACCTGGCCCAGCGGATGGCCGTGGAACTCGAGCAGTTCTGGCATGCCGTCCTCGCGCCGCACTGGCCCGGTATGCGCGCCCGGCTGGAAGGCGATGTCGCCACCCGGGCTTCCGCGATCGCCCGGCACGGGATCGCGGATGCCGTCAACAATCTCGCCCCCAATCTGCATTGGGACGGTGGCGCGCTGAACGTGGGCCTTTCCGCCACCAGTTCCCACCGACTGAGTCTCGACGCCGACGGCACGATCCTCGTACCCAGCCTCTTCGCTCGCAGGGCGATCTTCTGCGCGGCCGAACCCCCGGGTGCGCCGGCTCCCCGCACGCCCCTGATCGTTTATCCGGCCGTGCCCGGCGACTGTCTCCCGCCCACGAGCAGCGAAGAACTGATCGGTACGACGCGCTTGCGACTACTGGCCGAACTCATCCAGCCCCGCGCCACCGGAGAGCTCGCCGGCCTCCTGCACCTGAGCCCCGCGACCGTCTCCTACCACCTGCAGATCCTCCACCGCGCGGGGCTCGTGCAACGCACCCGCCGATCGCGGACCGTCCTGTACCAAAGGCTCGCGGCGAAGCCCGGCTACACCGGTGGCCTCGGATGACCTGATCCCCGTGCCCCGGCGGAGGGCCGCCGGGGCACAGGGGATGGGGTCAGGCGACGAAGTGGTCGAACTCGCCGGCCTTGGCACCACGGATCCAGGCATCGAGCTTGGTGCGGGTGGTGGTGACGACGGTGGTTGGGGCGTCGGACTCGCGGATGTGGACGAGGTCGCCGTCGGAGGCGATCTCTACGCAGTTGGCCTGGTCGCCGCTGAAGCTCGACTTCTGCCAATTGAGCTGGCTCATGGTCACCTTCCTTGGACCTTGTAACGGATGTGCTGGATCAAGCCCATCGAGTCACGATAGGTGGCGGATGGTGCCGGCGTGGAAGCGGATAGGGGAGGAAGCGCCAGGCCCCTGATCCGGTCGAACTTCTGGTCAAACGCTGCCACGGACTCAGGATCTCCTACGAAGGTAGAGCCATGCGGGTGTTCGAGCAGAACCGTGTGGAGCCGGCTGTGCTGTCCTCGGACAAGCATGAACGGGGTATCGGTCGACGCATAGGTAGTGCAGTCGAACGGAAAAATCTGGATCGTCACGTTGGGCAGCCGACTCATCTCGATCAGATGGGTCAGCTGGTCGCGCATGACGGTCGGACCCCCGTACATCATGTGCAGGGCTGCCTCGTGGATCACTGCACGGAGCGGACGGGCGTTCTCGCGTGTCAGTAGCGCCTGGCGCTGGAGGCGAAATTCGACCTTCCTCTCGCTGTATCCGAGGATGACCTCGCTGTATGCCTTGGTCTGCAGGAGGCCAGGGATCAGAAGAGTCTCGTAGCTATCCAGGCTCGTGGCGCTCGCTTCCACCTCGGCCAGATCGAGGGCTGGAACGGTCACGTCGTGCTTGTACTCGGTCCACCAACCTTTCCCCGGGCTCTCGCTCATGGCGACGAGGCCGGCGCGGTACTCGGGGTCCGTGATGTTGCAGAGGTCGAGCCAGGCATTCAATCGCTCAAGATTGAGGCCAAGCCTGCCCGCTTCGGTGTGGCTGATGTTCGGGCCCTTCACGCCCAAGGCCTCGCCGATCTCCAAGGCTGAGAGGCCTGCCGCGTCTCGAACACGGCGAAGCTCCTCGCCGAAACGCCGCTGTCGTTCGCTGATCCCAGTCCTGAACCCCATGGACATGCCCTTCCCGCGATCTATGCCTACGCAAAGTGTAGAGGCATGTGCGGAACGTGTTGCAGAGTTGAGGCGGATTCATCTACAGTCCAATAACGCATCGTCAGCAGTGCCTGTCTGCACGGCACTCCTCTGCACCGCTGGGAGATTCCCCATGTGTGACCCCATGCTCAACACCCCCTCCCTCACCGTCTCGCGCGAGGTGTTGCGCGACGCCATGGTGCGCGCCGGGTACTCGGACCCCTCCATCGGGGACGCCGAACTCGCGCTCATGGAACTGATCGTGAACGCCTGGCGGCACGGGCTGACCGACTCGCCCGTCGTCACGGTCGTGTACTCCGACAGGACCCTCCGCGTCACGGTCGCCGACCGGAGCTCCGAGCTGCCGCAGCGTCAGAAGCCGACCGAACTCGCCGAGTCCGGGCGTGGACTGCAGCTGGTCGAGGCATTCACCCACCGGTGGGGCGTCGAGCCGCAGAAGTTGGGCAAGCGGGTCTGGTTCGAGTTGGACGGCGTCGCGTGAACGCGCTCCACCCGATCCACCCGGCCGATCCGGCCCTGGGGCATCTCGCCGGTCGGGACATCACCGAACTGATCGTGGAACTCCGCACCGAGGGGCGCGAGTTCGGTTTGCTCTGGCCGTCCGCCAAGCCTGGGGAGACCATTCTGGACGGCCGGGTCCTCGTCTCCCTCGGCAATGTTCCGGCCAGCACCGTCATCAATCTCCTGGCGCTGCTGCGCGAGTTCAAGCGCCACCGGGGGTAAGGCGCTCAGGCCGCCGCGAGTTCGCGGACCGTCGTGGCGATGGTGGCGAAGTCCTTGCGCAGGATCTTGGAGTGGTTGCTCGGGACCTTCGCGCTGACCTTGATGTTCGGGTTGCGGGCGAGCACCGGGTCGAGGCCGGCGCGGATGCCCTCCATCACCTTCGCGTCCCCGCCCAGATTGCCGCCGGTGGCGAGGACGTACCGGGTCGGTACGGCGACGCGGTCGAAGACCGGGTCGAGGAGGGCGGGCGCGCAGAGTTCGTTGAGTTCGATGTTGATCTCGGCGTGCTGGGTGGCGCTCATCCGGGCGGCCAGGCCGATGCGGCGGCAGATCGGAAAGAGTGGGCTCAGGAGCCGGAACAGCTTGCGGATCCGGGCCCTCGTGGCGTCGTCCAGCCACTCGTGCGCCATCGCGCCGTCCACGGAGACCACCGCCGCCACGCGGTCGGGGTGCCGGGCGGCCCAGTGGATGGCGAGCATGGCGCCGTAGGACCAGCCGACCAGGATCGGCCGCTCGATTCCCCGCGCGGCGAGGACGGCGTCGAGGCTGCGGACGGACGATTCGAAGGAGTAGTCGGAGGAGGTCCCGGACTTGCCGCGGGCGCGTTCGTCGAAGGTGATGTGCCGGTAGCCGTCGCCGAGTTCGGCGATGACGTGCTTCCAGTGCGACTGGTCGGCGTAGGAGCCGTTGAGGTAGACGATCGCCTGGCCGGGGCCGCCGGTGTCGGTCACGGCGAGGGCGGTGTCGTCGACCGGGACCCTGCCGGTCCAGGAGGAGTGCTTGATGCTCATGGCGTCCCTTTCCGGGGTTCGGGGGCTCAGAGGCTGCGGGCGGTGATGTCGCCCTGGGAGGTGGTGGCGCGGATGTCGAGTCCGGTGGTGCCGTCGTTGCGCAGGGCGTTGCTGATGCGGCCGTAGGCAGTGGCGGCGTCCAGGGCGGCGGAGACTCCGGGAGCGGCGCCGACGGTGATGTTGCCGGACTGGGTGCTGAGCACGACGGTTCCGCGCACGGCCTGGGTGATGCGGATGTCGCCGCGGGCGGCGGTGATCTCGGCGGGGCCGTTGAGTCGGCCGATCTCGATGTCGCCGTCAGTGGCGGTGAGGCGGACGCTCTCGGCCTCGTCGATCTTGATCTGGCGGTAGGCGCCGTCGAAGGCGAGGTCCCCGAGGCGGCCGACGACGCGCAGCTCGCTGGCGGCGGCCTTGCCCTCGACGCGGGAGCCGGCCGGCAGCTGGACGGTGACCTCGACCGAGCCGGCGCCGAAGAGCCCGCCGGTTTCGGGGGCCTGGATCCGCAGGACGCCAGCGGCGTAGGAGGCGGTGGTCTGCTCGGCGGTCTGGACGTCGCGGTTCTTGGCCGGGTTGGCGGGCCGGATCTCGACGGTGGTGTCGGTGCGGTCGGTGGCGATGAGCTGGACGCGGCCGGCCGGGATGTCGAGGACGGCGGTGATCGCGGCGGGGGTGTCGAACTTCTGCATCGTGCTCTCCTTCGTGAGGCGGCGGGCGCTCCGTGCGCCCGCCGTTTCTGACGATGGAAAAGCTACGTTGCGTTCGATGATCAGGCAACGCACTCGTTGCGCAAAATATGCATCGCTGCAGGTAGTTGCCGGGAAATCATTGCAATAGGCCTGCAGCTAACGCAACGTCATGCGTCTTCTTCATTGCAATGGCGTGAGGATGAACGCTATACGGGCTCCAGTCGCAGCCGCCGGAACGGCCAGGGGGCCGGTTCGGCGGGGCCGAACCAGACGCGGACGTCCTCGCCGGTGCGGACGGGCAGGGCGGGGAAGCCGTTCTCGGCGTGTTCGGTGCGGTGCAACGCGTGGGCCGGGGCGAGGTGCCGGGCGGCGTAGGCGTCAAAGGCGGCCGCGTCGGCGGGGTGGCAGACGGTGGCGAGCACCTCGCGCGCGCCCGGACGCGGGGCGAAGCCGGGGCCGCGCAGCAGCAGGACGTCATCGCTGTCGACCATGGTGGCGTTGGCCGCCTCGCGGTGCTCCCGCCAGACCGGGCCGTAGTAGAAGGCCTCCAGCGCGCGGCGGCGCTCGGACATGGAGGGGAAGGCCCGCAGCCAGACGAAGCGGTCCGGGTCGTCCAGGTCGCGGAAGCGGCCGCCGACGGCGATGCCGACCGCCTCCTGTCCGGTCACGAACTCGCGTTCGAAGAGCTCGATCAGGGTCTCCCGGGCGCCGGGGCGCAGGGTGTACTGGCGCAGTTCGACGATGCTCATGCGTCGAGACCGTCGAGACCGTCGAGACCGTCGAGACCGCCGAGGTCGCCGAGGCCGCCCACGGCCGGTCCGGTACGGGTGAAGTCCATGGTCCAGTTGTGCTCCCAGGTGCGGCCGCCGTCGGCGGAGAACTCCTGCTCCCAGCGGGCGGCGTCCGGGCCGAGCCGGTGCCAGGTGAAGTGCACCCGGATCGGGCGGCCGGCGTAGGTGTCCTCGCCGTGGAAGTCGCCTCGGTCGCTGGTGAAGCCGCCGACCACCGGGGGATCCAGCTGTCCGGTCCGACTGTCGGACCAGTAGATCGACCACTGCTCCGTCTCGCGGTCGAAGAGCCGCAGGGTCACGCCCTGGCGGCCCAGGGTGGGGAAGGTGATCTCCTCGATGTTCCCCGCGCCCCCGAACAGCGGCCGGACCACCGTGTGACCGGGGAACTCCTCCCAGGTGCCGTTGTCCGCGTCGGCGAGCGGGGTGGTGAGGCGGCGGTTGGCCACGCTCCAGGAGCCGTGAAAGAAGTCGAAGTCGTCCATGCGCCGCAGGTTAGGGGCACTCCACTGACACCCACTGTCAGTGGAACCAGGGGATACTGGGCGGCATGCGCGCGAGTCGGCTGGTCACCCTGCTCCTGCTGCTCCAGAACCGGGGCCGGATGACGGCCGAGCAGCTGGCCGGGGAGCTGGAGGTCTCGGTCCGTACGGTCTACCGGGACGTCCAGGCGCTCGCCGCCGCCGGCATCCCGCTGTACGGCGACGCCGGACACGCCGGCGGCTACCGGCTGGTCGACGGCTACCGCACCCGCCTCACCGGGCTGACCGCCGACGAGGCGCAGGCCGCCTTCCTCGCCGCGCTCCCGGGCACGGCCGCCGAACTCGGACTCGGCGAGGCGCTCGCCGCCGCCCAGCTCAAGCTGAGGGCCGCTCTTCCGGCCGAGCTGCGCGAGCAGGCCGGGCGGATCCAGGAGCGCTTCCTGCTCGACGCCCCGGGCTGGTACGGCGACGCGGACGACACCCCACACCTGGCCGCCGTCGCCGCAGCGGTGTGGGCGCGGCGGGCGGTGGTCCTGCGGTACCGGCGCTGGCGGGCGCCGGAGGAGGTCGAGCGGCGGGTGGAGCCGTACGGGCTGGTGCTCAAGGCCGGGCGCTGGTACCTGGTCGCCGGCGGGCCGTCCGGGATGCGGACCTACCGCGTCGACCAGATCATCGAACTCGCCATGACCGAGCAGGAGTTCGAAGCCCAGGGCGACTTCGACCTCGCCTCGCACTGGGCGGCCTACCTCGCCGACTTCCGGGCCCGGCTGCACACCGGCGAGGCGCTGGTCCGGCTCACCCCGGAGGGCGCCCGCCGCCTCGGCGTGACACCCACGGACGACGGTTGGACGGAGGCCCGGGTGCCCATCGAGTCGGTCGACCACGCGCACGGCGAGTTCCTGCGGCTCGGCGCCGACGTCGAGGTACTGGAACCGGCCGAACTTCGCGACCGCGTCGCCGCGACGGTACGGGCACTGGCCGCCCGCTATCCGGGGTGATCCTCAGGCGACGAAGTGGTCGAACTCGCCGGCCTTGGCGCCCCGGACCCAGGCGTCGAACTTGACGCGGGTGGTGGTGACGATGTGGGTGGGGTTGTTCGATTCGCGGATGTAGACGAGGTCGCCGTCGGAGGCGATCTCCAGGTAGTTGGCTTGGTCGCCGCTGGTGCTGGACCTCTGCCACTCAAGGTGTTCCACGGTTGCCTTCCTCGGGTCCTGTGGTGGACGTGCTGACAATATCCGCGAGCAGAGCGGCATGGGATTGGGAAGCCACTACGGTTTACCCGGACATCACACGGCGGCGGGGGTTGTCGATGCAGGGCGCGGTGATCGGTGGGCGCTACCGGATGGGCGAGCGCATCGGGTCGGGCGGCATGGGCGAAATCTGGAGCGCCCACGACACCAGGCTGGCCCGGGATGTCGCCGTCAAGCTGATCCTGCCGCGCTTCGACGGCATGGACGACAGTGCGGAGCAGGCCCGCTTCCAGCGGGAGGCGCGGCTCACCGCCCGGCTCCACCATCCGAACATCGTCGGTGTCCACGATTGCGGGATCCACCTGGAGGCCGGGCTGCCGATGCCTTTCGTGGTCATGGACCTCCTCGCCGGGCAGTCGCTCGCCGCGCTGCTGAAGTCCGGCCGGCGTCCTGGCGTCGCGGAAGTCGTGGACTGGGGCATGCAGGTCTGCGGGGCGCTGGCTGTGGCGCACCGCGAGGGCGTCGTGCACCGCGACATCAAGCCCGCCAACCTCTTCCTCACCCGCCGTGTCGACGGTACCGAGGCTGTCGTCGTCCTCGACTTCGGCATCGCGGCCTACCTGCAGGGGAACCACACCCAGCTCACCCCCGACGGATACATGATCGGCACCGCCGCCTACATGGCCCCCGAGCAGGCCAGGCGCGAGAGCGTCGACGGCCGTGCGGACCTGTACGCGCTCGGCTGTGTGCTGTACGAACTCCTCACTGGTGCGCCGCCGTTCGGCATCCATGCGAATCCGGGTGCCCTCGCGGCCGCCCACATGTACGAGCCGCCCGTGCCGCTGCGGCAGCACCGGCCCGACCTGCCCCACGGCCTCGACCGGTTACTGCTCCAGCTCCTCGCGAAGAGCCCGGCCGGCCGCCCCCCGTCGGCGCTCGCTGCCGCCGAGGCCCTCGCGGGCGCCACCGACGACCGGCTCCCCACCGCGGGGGAACTGACCGCGACTTACGACCTGGCCAATTCCCTCGGTCGGCTGGGGCGCCACGGGGAGGCGGCGGCGTTGCTGGACGGGTTGGCGGCGGACCGTGCTCGCGTCCTGGGCGCCGACCACCCGGACACCATCAAGGCTCGGCACAACCGCGCGTACAACCTGGGTGAGGCGGGGCGCCACCTGGAGGCGGCGGCGCTGCTGGAGCGGGTGGTGGCCGACCGGGCGCGCGTCCTGGGTCCTGATCATCCGCACACGCTCACGGCCCGCCACAACCAGGCCTACTACTTGGGTCAGGCAGGGCAGCATGCTCGGGCGGCGGCGCTGCTGGAAGGGGTGGTGGCCGACCGGGCGCGTGTCCTGGGTCCTGATCATCCGCACACGCTCACGGCCCGCCACAACCACGCGTGCAACCTGGGCGAGGCGGGGCGCCACCTGGAGGCGGCCGGTCTGCTGGAGCGGGTGGCGGCCGACCGGGCGCGCGTCCTGGGTCCGTCCCATCGGCTCACGGTCATGTCCCGCAGGAGCCATGCGGTCTACGCCGAGCGGATCGGGCGGTTCGGTTGACCGTCGGCCCGATCGGCCTCGTCAACCGGCCGTCGGTCGACTGCCGCGGCGGCATCGTTTCGGTCATGTCAATTCGTGCGAGTCGTTGTGCTATTCCATTGGGGTGTCAGTCGTTCCTACACTGAAGCCCCGCCGCACGGGGGCTGCGGGAGGCAGGTTGCCGACGGGCCCGGGGGAGGCGCGTGTGACTGACCGGGGCTGGGACGAGGACGACACCCGGCCGTACTTCTTCCTCTCCTACGCGCACACCCCGAAAGCCGGTGCGCGTGGCGCCGGCGACCCGAACCACTGGGTCCGGCAGCTGTACCGGGACCTCTGCGAGGCGGTGCTCCAGCTGACCACCGCCCCGGACGGGGTGCCGGTGGGCTTCATGGACGAGTCCATGCACCAGGGCGAGTTGTGGGCCGATCGGCTGTCCGACGAGTTGGCGAGCTGCCGGGTGTTCGTCCCGCTGTACTCCCCCCGGTACTTCAACAGCGTGCCGTGCGGTCAGGAATGGCACGCCTTCACCCGCCGTCCGGTCTATCCGGCGAACCTCGACTCGGAGCGCACCAGCGGCATCGTCCCGGTGCTGTGGGCGCCGATGAGCCGTTACCGGCTGCCGAAGGTGGCCAGTGAACTCCAGTTCAACCACGCGAGTTTCGGGCCCGACTACGCCACCGAGGGCCTGTACGCGCTGATGAAGCTCACCTACTTCCGTTCCGCGTACGAGCTGGCCGTGCACCGCCTGGCGGCCCGGATCGTGCAGGTGGCGGAGGAGACGGTGATCCCCGTCGGGCGGCGTCTCGAATTCAACACCCTCCCCAGTGCGTTCAATGTGACCGCCCCGACCAGGCAGCTGCGGATCTCGGTACTCGCCTACCACCAGGGCGAGTTGCCGGATGGCCGCAACCCCGACTACTACGGCGAGCGGCGCACCGACTGGCATCCGTACCGGCCGGTCGGCTCGCCCATCGCGCAGCACGCGGTGCGGCTGGCACGGCAGTTGGGGTTCCAGCCGACCGTGCACGAGTTCGACGACGAGGCCGCGTCGATCATCGAGGGCAACGCCGAGGCCCCCGGCCTGCTGCTGCTCGACCGGTGGGCGCTGCGCGATCCGCGCCGGCGCGAACTGGTGCGGCGCTTCGACCGCTCGGACGCCACCTGGGTGAGCGTGCTGGAGCCGTGGAACGCCGACGACCCGGAGTGCCAGGAAAGCGCGGGCGAGCTGGGCGACCTGAGCGACGACACGCTGCGCATCACCCGGCGGGCGGGCCGTCCGAGCTTCCTCGGCGCGACCGGCCCGGCCCGCGCGACCGGGCTGCATTCGCTGGAGGACTTCGACGACGCGCTGCCCCGGGCCGCGATGAAGGCCAAGTACGCCTTCGAGGGCCGTACCAGGGCCGAACCGGAGGAACCTCCGCCACCCCGGCCGAGTCTGCGGGACGCGTTCCGGCGCGGGGGAGGCGGGCCAGGGCCGGACGGCTCGGGCGAGGACCCCTTCGCCCAGGACGAGAACAACGGCGGCGACCGGAACAACGGCGGCGACCCGCACCGCGAGCGCGACCGGAACAACGGCGGTGACCCGCACCGCGAGCGCGACCGGAACAACGGCGGTGACCCGCACCGCGAGCGCGACCCGTACCGCGAGCACGACCCGTACCGCGACGACGGCGATGACCCCGATGACGGGATGGCGCCCCTGGGAGGACGAGGAAACCGATGACCGAGAACCGCACCAGGAACCTCCGCCTCGGGGGCCTCGCCGCCGCCGATCTGGTCGCCCAGCGCGAGGCCGAGCGGCGGGCCGCGGAGCAGGACCGCAACGGCCGGATCATCACCTTCTACTCGTACAAGGGCGGCACCGGCCGCACCATGGCCCTCGCCAACACCGCGTGGATCCTGGCCGCCAACGGCTTCCGCGTGCTCACCGTGGACTGGGACCTGGAGGCGCCGGGCCTCGCCAAGTTCTTCCACCCCTTCCTCGACCCGGCCTCCCTCGCCGGCACCACCGGGATGATGGACCTGATCGCCGAGTACCGCGAGGAGGCGCTGCGCCCGGTCGAGCACGCCGAGGGCTGGCACCTGGACTTCGCCCGGGTGCACCCGCACGCGCTGTCGCTCACCTGGCCGCACTTCCCGTCCACCGGCAGCCTGGACTTCCTCTCCGCGGGCCAGTTCAACCGGGACTACTCCGAGGCCGTCACCCACCTCGACTGGGACATCTTCTACGACCGCTTCGACGGCGGGCAGTTCTTCGACGCCCTCAAGGCCGACATGGCCAAGCGCTACGACTACGTGCTGATCGACTCCCGCACCGGCCTGTCCGACATCGCCGAGATCTGCACCGTGCAGATGCCCGACGACCTGGTGGTCTGCTTCACCCTGAGCGACCAGTCGATCGACGGTGCCTCCCGGATCGCCCAGCACATCCACGACCGCTACCGCGAGCGCGGCATCCGCATCCTGCCCGTCCCGATGCGCATCGACGAGGGCGAGAAGGAGAAGGCGGACGCGGGCCGGGCGCTCGCCCGGGTCCGCTTCGACGGCCTGCCCGCCGGCTTCAACGGCGAGGAACTCGCCGCGTACTGGGGCTCGGTGGAGATCCCGTACCGGCCGTTCTACGCCTACGAGGAGATCCTCGCGACCTTCGGCGACCAGACCGGCACCCCGACCTCGATGCTGGCCGCCTGCGAGCGGCTGACCTCCATGCTCACCGACGGCCGGGCCCCCGGCCTGCCGCCGATGGACGAGGCGGTCCGGCTGCGCTACGTGGACGCGTTCACCCGCCGCCGCCCGTCCGTCCCGGCCGACCTCTACCTCTCCTACGTCCCCGAGGACCGGATGTGGGCGGACTGGATCGAGTCCGTCCTCACCCGGGCGGGCTTCCGGGTGCTGCCCCGCGACCTCAGCGCCGGCACCGACCCGCGCGAGGAGACCGAGCGCGGCATCGACTCGGCGTTCCGGACGGTCGCCGTGCTCTCGCCCGCCTACCAGCGCTCCCCGCAGGCCCGGGCGCTGTGGGAGTCGGTGGTCAGCTCCGACCCGTCCGGGACCAGGCGCCAGCTGCTGCCCGTCCGGGTCGGGGACGTGCGGCTCACCGCGCCGTTCAGCAACCGCAACCCGGTCGACCTGGTCGGCCGCGACGAGACGCAGTCGATCCAGAGCCTGCTGCGCGCCCTCGGCCGCGGCGACGTCCCGCTCGAGGACGCGCCCAACGGCGGGCCGCGGTTCCCCGGCAGCAAGCCGTCGGTGTGGGACGTCCCGCCGCGCAACCCCTCCTTCACCGGCCGCGCCGCCGTCCTGGAACAGCTGCGCAACCAGCTGCGCGGCGGCATGGCGGCCGTCCTGCCGACCCCGCAGACCCTGTACGGGCTCGGCGGCGTCGGCAAGACCCAGGTGGCGCTGGAGTACGCCCACCGCTTCATGTCCGACTACGACCTGGTCTGGTGGATCGACGCCGAACAGACCGAGCTGGTCGCCCCGGCCCTCGCCGAACTCGCCCGCCGGCTCGGCCTGCGGGTCGGCGACTCGGTGACCGAGGCCGCCGAGGCCGCCCGCGAGGCACTGCGCCGCGGCGTACCCACCTCGCGCTGGCTGCTGATCTTCGACAACGCCGACGAACCCGCCGAGATCCGCCGCTTCTTCCCCGGCGGCTCCGGCCACATCCTGGTCACCTCCCGCAACCAGGCCTGGACCGGGCACGCCGAGGCCCTGGAAGTCGACGTCTTCACCCGCGGCGAGAGCGTCGAACACCTGTGCCGACGCGCCCGCAGCCTCTCCCGGCCCGACGCCGACCGGGTCGCCGAAGCCGTCGGCGACCTGCCGCTCGCCGTCGAGGTGGCCGCCGCCTGGCTGGACACCACCGGCACCCCGGTGGAGACCTACGTCACCCAGCTGCACGCCGAAGCCGCCCGCGCACTCGCCGTCGGCCGCCCCGCCGACTACCCCACCCCGGTCGCCGCGACCTGGAACGTCTCCATCGGACGGCTGCGCCAGCAGTCCCCGGCAGCGGTGCGACTGCTGCAACTGTGCGCGTTCTTCGCACCCGAGCCGATCTCGATGAACCTCTTCTACAGCGACCAGATGATCCGGGCGCTGGTGAAGTACGACGCCGACCTCAGCGACAAGTTCATGCTGGGCAAGGTCATCCAGGCGATCGGCCGCTACGCGCTGGCCAAGGTCGACGCCGGCAGCAACAGCTTCCAGGTGCACCGCCTGGTCCAGGCGGTGATCCGGGCCGGCATGACCGCCGACGAGCAGGAGATCGCCGTCCACGAGGTGCACCGCATCCTCACCGGCGCCCGACCCGTCCTCGGCGACACCGACGACCCGGCCAACTGGCCCGCCTTCGACGAGATCTGGCCACACCTGTCGCCGTCCAGGGCCCACAACTGCGACGAGGCCGACACCCGCCAGCTGCTCATCGACCGGGTCCGCTACCTGTGGAAGCGCGGCGAACTCGACCGCGCCCGCGACCTCGGCCACGCCCTCGACGCGGAGTGGACCAGCAAACTCGGCGAGGACGACCGGCAGACCCTGCTGCTGCGCTTCCAGCTCGCCAACGTGCTGCGCTCCCAAGGCAACTACGCCGAGGCGCTGGCCCTGGACGAGTCCACCCTGGAACGCCAGCAGGCGCTGCTCGGCGAGCACCACCCGTACACCCTGATGACGGCCGGCTCGCTAGGCGCCGACCGCCGGGCCCTCGGCCGGTTCCAGGCCGCACTCGACCTCGACCGCGAAATCCTCGACCAGTTCCGCGAGTTGTTCGGCGACGACAACCCGCGCACGCTCTCCATGGCGAACAACCTGGCGATCGACTACCGCCTGGTCGGCGACAGCGAGGCCGCCCGCGAACTCGACCAGGAGACCCTCGACCGGCGCACCGCCGTCCTCGGCCCCAAACACCCCTACACCCTGTCCACCAAGTCCAACCTGGCCCGCGACCTGCGCGAACTCGGCGACTACCGGGGCTCGGTGGACCTGCTGCAGGAAGTCACCTCCGACCTCGGCGACGTCCTCGACCCGGACCTCCCGGAGAACCTGCGCAACGCCAAGTCGCTGGCCGTCTCGCTGCGCCGCATCGGCCAGCTCGCCGAGGCCCGCCGGATCACCAAGGAGACCTACGAGCGCTACCTGGAGCGCTACGGCGCCGACGCCCCCGACGCCCTCGCCTGCGCGCTCAACCTGGCCGCCGACCACAGCGCCTCCGGCGACAAGGAAGCCGCCCGCGACCTCTGCTCCACCGTCTTCGAAGGCCACCGGAGGCTGTTCGGCGACGAACACCCGTTCACCCTGGCCTGCGCCAACAACCTCGGCATCTACCTGCGCGGCAGCGGCGACGTCCAGGGCGCCATCGAGCGCGGCCGGCTCACCGTCGAGGGACTGACCCGCTCGGTCGGACCGGAACACCCCTACACCCTCAACGCGATGATCAACCTGGCCAACGCCTACGGCGACGACGGGCAACTGGCGCTCGCCGAACAGCTCGGCCGGGCCGCCCACCAAGGGCTGTGCGAGCGCTACTCGGGGCAGCACCCGGACGCGGTGGCCTGCGAAGCCAACCTGGCCGTCACCCTGCGGACGGCCGGCCGGCACACCCAGGCCGCCGAGCTGCGGTCGCGATCGATCGCCGAGCTGATCCGGCAGTTCGGCGAGGAGCACCCCAACACGGTGTCGGCGCGCGGCTGGAAGCGGATCAACCGCGACCTGGAGCCGCAGCCGGTGTGAGTCCGCTCCGGACAGGGGCGGGGTACGCTGCCGAGCCATGGCCACCACCCCGCCCCCGGTCCTGGTCACCCGGCGCCTGGCGCCCGGTGTCATCGAACGGCTCACCGCCCGCCACGCCGTCACCCGCCACGACTCCGACCAGGCGATGGACCGGGCCGAGCTGCTCGCCGCCGTCCGCGGCCGGCAGGCCGTGCTCACCACCCTGGACGACCGGGTCGACGGCGAGTTCCTCGACGCGGCCGGCCCCGGGCTGCGGATCGTCGCCAACCACGCGGTCGGCTACCACAACGTCGACCTGGCCGCCTGCGCCGAGCGCGGGGTGCTGGTCTCCCACACCCCCGGCGTGCTCACCACCGCCACCGCCGACATGGCCTGGGCCCTGCTGCTGGCCGCCACCCGCCGCCTCGGCGAGGGCGAACGCCTGCTGCGCTCCGGCACGCCCTGGACCTGGGCGCCCACCTTCCTGCTCGGCCTGGAACTGGCCGGCACCCCGCTCGGCGTGCTCGGCATGGGCCGGATCGGCCAGGCGGTCGCCCGCCGGGCCCGCGCCTTCGACATGCCGGTCAGCTACCACAACCGCCGCGAACTGCCGCCCGAGCAGGCCGAGGGCGCCGACTGGAAGCCGCTGGAGGACCTGCTCGCCACCTCCACCGTGCTGGTCGTCACCTGCCCGCTCGGCGACGCCACCCGGCACCTGCTGGACGCCCGCCGGCTGGCCCTGCTGCCGCACGGCGCGGTGGTCGTCAGCATGACCGCCGGCGTGGTGGACGAGGAGGCGCTGGCCGCCGCGCTGGAGTCCGGCGCACTGTTCGCCGCCGCCGTCGACAACTTCGAGCACGAGCCCGCCGTCCCGTCCGCGCTGCTCGCCCAGGAGCGCGCGGTCCTGGCCCCGCACCTGGGCAGCGCCACCGTCGCCACCCGACAGGCGATGGGCGGCCTGGCGGTGGACAACATCCTGGCAGTGCTCGACGGCGAACCGCCGGTCACCCCGGTGCGGCCCTGAGCCGGTAGGGCTAACCCGCTGCCCAGGCCAGGGCGGTGGTCATCACCCGGAAGGCTCCGAAGTGCGCGGCGCCGGGTTCCAGGAAGAGCTCGGCGTCCGGGATGTGGTCGGCCAGCCAGCGGGAGTGGTCGACCGGGGAGAACTGGTCGTCGGCGCCGTGCCAGAGCCAGGTCGGCACCCGGACGGACCCGACGTCGAAGCCCCAGTCGGCGGTGAAGGCCAGCACGTCGTCGATCCAGCCGTCCGCGCCGTGCCGGAACGCCTCCCGGTAGTTGCTCTGCAGCATCCGCCGCAGTCCGCTGTCGGCCACCACCGCCCGGTCGGCGGGGGAGAGTTCGGTGCGCAGCCCGTTCAGCAGCCGGACCGGGTCGTCCTTGATCTGCCGGGAGCGGAACTCCATCGCGTCGGCGATCCGGCCGTGTCCGCGCTCGGCCTCCTGGTACGCGCGGACGTTGGACGGGGTCATCCCCGCGTACCAGTCCAGGCCGGCCGCGTCGCGCGGCGCGAGGCCCACCAGGACCGCGACCCGGCTGACCCGCTCCGGCAGCAGCGCGGCGCAGGCCAGCGCGTGCGGGCCGCCGCCGGAGCGGCCGAGCACCGCGAAGCTGTCCAGCCCGAACTCGTCCGCGATGGCCCGTACATCGGCCGCCGCCGCGTTCACCCGGCGGCCGAACAGCCGGGTCGAGTCGCCGTAGCCGGGCCGGTCGTACGAGATCAGCCGCACGCCCAGCCGGTACAGCACGGTGCTGCGCGGGTGCGGGCCGACCCGGCTGCCGGGCATGCCGTGCAGCAGGAACACCGGTCGGCCGCGTGGGTCGCCGAGGGACTCGACCGCGAGGGCGCGGTCGTCCGCGGTCTTGACCATCCGTAACGACACCTGCGGCCTCCTCAGTGTTCCCGGTCGATTCGGTGCTCCGGGGCGGGTCGGTGCTCCGGGTCGGTCCCCTGCCCCCGGTGGTGCTCGTGCTCCCGGTGGTCCTCGTCCTCCCGGTCGTTCTCGTCCTCCCGGTCGGTGGTGGTGCGGACCTCCCGGCGGGCCTGCCAGGTGGTGTGCTCGCGGGAGATCGCGTCCTCGGCGTCCCGGGCCAGCCGGGCCCAGATCTCCTCGGCCTCCGGCGCGTCGAGGTCCAGCTCGGCGAGTTGGCGCTGGATCTGGGCCAGCTCCTCGGCGGCCAGCGCGTACGCGGCGGCCAGCGGCCGGTACTGGCGCAGTTGTGCCCAGGCGGTGACCGAGGCGGCCACCGCCGAGACGGTGCCCAGCGCGTCGTAGGTGAACGCGCCGAGCGCCCGCAGCAGCGCGAGCACCAGCCCGAGCGCGGGCAGCAGCACGCCCAGCACCCCGGCCCAGTGGCCGGTCCGGGCGCAGTAGCGGGCCTTGGCGCGGTACCAGTCGTGCTGCACCTGGATCCGCTCGCCCAGGTACACCTCGCGGCGCACCGCCAGCGGCTGCTCGCGCAGGTCGCGCATCGCCGCGGTGATCTCCGCCGCGCTCCCGGCCTCGCTCCCCGTCCCGCTCCCGGCCCCGCTCCCCGGCACGGCCACCGGGCTGTCCCGGAAGGCGCCGAGCACCCGGCCGAGCTGGAAGCGGTACAGGCCCTCGGCGTCCGGCAGGGTGCGCGGCGGCGGCTGGTAGGCGTCGGCCCGGACGGCGTACTTCCAGACCAGGGTCTTCACCGACTCGGCGGCCGCCCGGCCTTCGTACCAGAGGCCCTGCGGGTTCTGCCGGCTGATCACCACCGCCAGCGCGACCGCGCCGAGGTAGGCGCCGGCGGCCGGCCAGGCCCAGGGCTCGCCGTCGGCCGAGCCGGTCGCGGCGGCGACCACCAGCAGGACCAGCTCCCAGGCGGAGAGCAGCACCGAGCGCCGCTGGCCGCGCAGCGAGGCCGCGTCGGCGGCCCAGAAGAACTCGGGCAGTAGGTCCCGCTCGCGCACCCAGCCGGTTCGTCCCGCACCAGACGCCATGTTCGGCCCCCACCCGTCGCTCCGGTCGCACCGCTCTCCTGCCCCGGGCGGCTTCCCGGTACGCCTGGCGCGGCCGGGGGTGGCCCGCAATGGCCGGGAAGGCCCGGTGGATTGTCCGGGACTCCCCGTGTTCGTTCCGGTACCGAGCGTGCGCGGCACCCCGGGGCTCGGTGGGTGCGGCTCAGTAGGTGTAGAGGACCCGCTCGGCGTTGTCGGCCATCTGCCGGGTGTTCCACTCGGTGCCGCCCGGGACGTTGCCGGAGCGGAACAGCGGCGGGGCGGGGGCGTCCCCGGCGGCCGCCCGGTCGGCGAGCCGGCCGACCGCCGAGGCGACCACGGCCTGCATCAGTGCGCTGGTCACGATGGTGGAGACCGGGCCGAAGGTGGTCTCGGCGCCCGGGTGGGTCAGCTCGCCGTCGCCGACCGCGATCTTGCTGTCCAGCACCACGTCGCAGTGGTCCTTCAGGTAGGTGCCGGAGGGGTGGGCGGAGGGCACCTCCTCCGGGTAGGCCAGCGAGGTCACCCCGATCACCTTCAGGCCGCGGTCCCGGGCGTACCGGGCCAGCTCGACCGGCATGACCTGGCGGCCGGACAGCGAGATCACGAACAGCAGGTCGCCGGTGGTCGCCGGGGTCAGGTCCAGGGTCGCGGTGGCCAGCCCGGAGACCCGCTCCAGGGCGCTGGACAGGGGAGCGGGCATCACCGTCACCCCGGTCGTCCCGGGCACGTTCAGCAGGTTCATCGGGACCAGCCCGCCGGCCCGGTAGACCACGTCCTGGGCCGGCAGCGAGGAATGTCCGGCACCGAAGGTGAAGACCCGGCGGCCCTCGGTCATCGCCTCCGCCAGCAGCGCGGCGGCGGCCTCGACGGTGTCGGCCTCCTCCTCGCGCACCCGCTGGAGGTGGGCGATCGCGGCGTCGAAGTACCTGCCGACCAGGTCGTTCATCGGGTGCCTCCGCTCTCTGCCGGTGAGGGAGCCGGCCGGGTGGGGCGGTCCTGGTGGTCCAGACCGCCGGTGGAGAAAGCTACGGCCAGCACGGTCGCGTCCCGGCCGTACCGCTGTCAACAGGAACGAAATCCCGTGCCCGAAGCCCCCGGGCGGCCCCGGTTGTCGCCTCGGTACGTCAGAATTGGCGATGAGGACACCGAAGAACGGAGCCAGCGGCGATGTCTGGGCTGATCGACACCACTGAGATGTACCTTCGCACCATCCTGGAGCTGGAGGAGGAGGGCATCGTCCCGATGCGCGCCCGGATCGCGGAGCGCCTGGAACAGAGCGGTCCCACGGTCAGCCAGACGGTCGGCCGGATGGAGCGCGACGGCCTGCTCCAGGTTGCCGGGGACCGTCACCTCGAACTCACCGAGGACGGCCGCCGTCTCGCGGTGCGCGTCATGCGCAAACACCGCATCGCGGAGTGCCTGCTGGTCGACGTGATCGGCCTGGAGTGGGAGCAGGTGCACGAGGAGGCGTGCCGCTGGGAGCACGTGATGAGCGAGACGGTCGAGCGCAAGGTGCTCGCCATGCTCGGCCACCCCACCCAGTCCCCGTACGGCAACCCGATCCCGGGCCTGGACGAGCTGGGTGACACCAAGGCCGAGGGCGAGGGCTTCGACGCCGGGCTCGTCCCGCTGGACACCGTCAAGCCGGGCGAGGCCGGGGCCGACGTGGTGGTCCGCCGGATCGGCGAGCCGATCCAGACCGACAGCGCGCTGATGAGCACCCTGCGCCGGGCCGGCGTCCGGCCGGGTTCCACGGTCAAGGTGAATGTCGGCGTCGGCGGTCTGCTGGTCGGCACCGGGGACACCGCGGCGGAGCTGGGCAAGGACATCGCCCAGCACGTCTTCGTCGCCCAGCCCTGAGGCGCCGACACCGTACGGCCGAGTCGGGCCCGCTGCCTCCCGTGCAGCGGGCCCGACTCGTCCTCCCCGTCCCTCCCTGTTCCCCTCCGCTCCCTCCCTGCTCCCTCCCCGGGTTCCCCTCCGGCGCCTCGCCCGGCTTCCCCGTCCGAGCGCCCCTTCCGGCATCCCCACGCACCGCAATTCCTCCCCTCGGCCGATCATGGCAATCCTTGAGCGCTGTCACTCGTACGAGGGGCTTCTGCGGTTGACCAGCGGGTACACCGAAGCCTTATCCGGACTTGCGCAATCCGGAATCGCGTGGTCGGGGCAGGTGTCATCCGGGCAGGTGTCATCTGGACGCGCGCCATCCGGACATACATATGACGGGCCCTGCCTCCGGTGGGAGACAAGGCCCGTCACTCGCGCGCGTTGTGTCGCGCGGTGCACGCCCTCGCCCGATAGGCGTAGGGCGGCCGTTCGGGGGAGGTGAACCGGCCGGGGGCGCGGCCCCGCTCAGCCCACCGCCGCCGGCTGGGCGGCCTGCGCGCCGTGGTGGGCGGGCGACTCGCGGCCGCAGGCGTACGCGAGCGGGCTGATCAGCTCGGCGGCGTCGGGCAGCCAGCGGTTGAGCGAGGAGGGGGAGCGGGCCCACTGGGCGTACCCGGTGGAGCCGATCCGGGACGGCGGGGCGACCGTCCAGTCCCCCTCGCCGCGGGCGACCAGGTCCAGCCGGCCGGGCGGCCAGCCGAGCTTGCGGAGCATCTCCGGGAGCTTGGCCGCGACCCCGGGCAGCACCAGGAAGTGCAGCCGACGGCCGATCCGCCCGGGTGCGGCGGGCAGTACCGCCACCGGGCCGAGCTGGAGGTCCATCCGCTCCATCCGGGCCAGCGCCAGGCAGCCGGCCGTCTCCGGCACGTCCAGGACGTCGAAGGAGCGGCCGGTGGGCAGCAGGATCGAGGCCTGGGGCCGCTCGGTCCACCAGCGCCGCACCGCGCCCGGCCCGGCGCTCGCCTTGCGGGCCCAGTCCGCGTCCATCGGGTGGGCGCCCGGCAGCGTGCAGCGCGGGTCGGCGCAGGAGCAGCGGGCGGGCCCGTCGCCGTCGATCAGCCAGGCACCCGGGGCCACCTCCCAGTGGCGGTTCTCGGCGTAGCCGACGGCTTCGATGAGCAGCGGGGGCAGACCGGCGTTCTTGTCCTGGCCGGAGGCGTCGGGGATGTCTTCCACGCGCTGCTCAACTACCGTGTGTGAGCCTGGTTACGGCCCGACGGTGCCCGGTTGGGCGCATCCCGGCAATGTCACCCGTTCCGGTTACTCGACCGAGTTGGGGCGGCCGAGGGCGGGCGCAGCGGGGGCGCACGGGAGCATTTCCCAGGGCGCAAGGGGGGTGCGGATCGTCACCGTGGGTATCCCGCTGGCGTTGCTGATCGCTAACCTGGTGTCAGATTCCTTGGACGGTCGGACAGTCGGCAGCAGATCAGCAGAATCGTCGCCCGCCGGCCGGGACCGGAGGGTGTGGGGAGGCGAAGCCCAATGGCCGCGAGACCACTCGTCGCACGACAGCCCAACGAGCGTCTGCAGCAACTGATCCAGGAGGCCAGCTGCTCCAACGCCGGCCTGGCCCGGAGGGTCAACCTCTGCGGTGCCGAGCACGGTCTGGACCTGAGGTACGACAAGACCTCCGTCGCCCGCTGGCTGCGCGGTCAGCAGCCGCGCGGGCAGGCGCCGGCGGTGATCGCCGAGGCCCTGGGCCGCAAGCTCGGCCGCAGCGTGTCGGTCGAGGAGATCGGCATGGCGGACGGCAAGAACCTGAGCTCGGGCATCGGGCTGCAGTTCGCGCCGACGCTGGGCGCCGCCCTGGAGCAGGTCTGCGAGCTCTGGCGCAGCGACGTCGGCCGGCGGGACTTCCTGACCGGGGCGACGGTCGCCGCCTCGGCGCTGGTGGAGCCCAGCCGGGACTGGCTGATCACCCCGCCGGACCCGGTGGTGGCGCGCACCGGCGGCCCCAGGGTCGGCCCGACCGACGTGGCCGCGATCAAGGCGACCACCGCGATGCTGGTCGACCTGGACCACCGATTCGGCAGCGGGCACGTGCGCCCGGTGGTGGTGCACTACCTCAACTCGGTGGTCTCCGGCCTGCTCGGCGGCGCCTACCGGGAGGAGACCGGCCGTCAACTCTTCGCCGCGGTGGCGAGGTTGACCGAACTGGCCGGCTACATGGCGGTGGACACCGGCCAGCCGGGGCTGGCCCAGCGCTACTACATCCAGGCGCTCCGGCTCGCCCAGGCGGCCGACGACCGCGGCTACGGCGGCTACGTGCTGGCCGCCTCGATGAGCCACCTGGCGGCCACCCTCGGCAACCCGCGGGAGATCGCCCAACTCGCCCGTGCCGCCCAGGAGGGCGCCCGGTCGGTGGCCACCCCGACGGCGATGGCGATGTTCTACGCCGCCGAAGCCCGCGGCCACGCCCTCCTCGGCGACGCCCGCTCCTGCGAGGCGGTGTCGGCCAGGGCGCTGGAGATGATGGAGAAGCGCCGCCCGGAGGACGACCCGGACTGGATCGTCCACTTCGACGACGCTTACCTCGCCGACGAGCTGGCCCACTGCCACCGGGACCTGGAACAGGCCGGCCCGGCCGAGCACTACGCCCGCCGGGCGCTCGACCTGCACCCGCCGACCCGGGTCCGGCGCCGCGCGGTGGACCTGGTGCTGCTGGCCACCGCCCAGTTGCAGCAGCGGGACCTGGAACGCGCCTGTGAGACGGGCACCCAGGCGGTCCGGCTGCTGAGCGGGCTGCGCTCCAACCGGGGCGTGGAGTACCTGGACGAGTTCCGGCGCCGGCTGGAGCCCTACCGGGAACAGCGGGTGGTCCGCGAGTTCCACGCCAGGGCGGACGCGGAGGCGGCCTGATCCGGCGGCGGCCGCGGATCGTCTGCGCAGGGAGCGTGACGGAGGTCCCGCCCACGTGGTCACCCGGTGAGGTGAACCGGTAGCGTGGGCGCGACGTCCAAGGAACTGTGATGCTCCCAAGAACCGACGAGATGTGGTCCGCCGTCAGCGCGCGGTCCTGCACAGGTGAGGAATCGCGTTGAGTCAGCGCCGCTCGTACCCCAACTCGGGTGACTTCAACCTGGACGACCTGTTCCGCCCCGAGCCCGGCCAGCCGCCGGGCCAGCAGGGCCAGCCGCAGGGCCAGCAGCAGTTCCCGGGCCAGCCGCAGGGCCAGCAGCAGTTCCCGGGCCAGCCGGGCCAGCAGCAGTTCCCGGGGCAGCCGCAGGGCCACTCCGCGGTGCCGCCGGTGGGGCAGCCGTCCGGGCAGCCGGAGTACCTCGGGGAGGGCGGGCACGCGCTGCCGACCCAGGCCGTGCCCGCGCAGCCGATGCCCGGCCAGCCGATGCCGGGCCAGCCGACGCCCGTGCCCGGGGCCCCGTGGGGTGCGCCGCAGCCCGGGTACGGCGTCCCGCAGGCCGACCCGGCCCCGGAGACCCAGTACCTGCCGCCCTACCCGGCCGGCGACCCGCAGGGGGGCGGCTACCCGGTGCCGCAGGCTCAGCCCGGCTTCCCGCAGCAGCAGCCCGCGCCCGGCTACCAGGCGTACCCGCCGGCCGCGCAGCCCCAGCCGGCCTACCCGGCGCAGGACTACGGCCAGGACCAGCACCAGGGCTACGCCCCGGATCGCGGGCAGGGCTTCGACGCGACCCAGGCCGGCGGGTCGGGGCGCGGCGGTCGCCCGTCCAACAAGCTGATCATCGGCGGGGTGGTGGCGGGCTGCGCGGCGGCCGGCATCCTGGTCGCCGTCCTGATGAGCGGCGGCACCGACACCAAGGACGGCAAGAAGACCACCCCGGTGGCCGCCACCACCACCGGCGTCCCCGGCACGGCGAGCGGGAGCGGCTCCGGCGCCGCCGTCGACCCGGACGTCAAGGCGCAGGCGCAGCCGCTGTCGGACCTGCTGGGCACCGCGAGCGACAGCCGCACCTCGGTGGTCTCCGCGGTCGCCTCGGTGCAGAAGTGCGACAAGCTGCCCGAGTCGCAGCAGGCCCTCACCGCCGCGGCCGGCAAGCGCCGCGAGCTGCAGACCAAGCTGGGCCAGCTGAAGACGGACAAGCTGCCCGGCGGCCAGCAGCTGGTCGAGCAGCTGAACGCGGCGTGGACCGCCTCGGCCCAGGCCGACGACGAGTACGCGGCCTGGGCGCAGGACGCGCAGGCCTCCTGCGACGCGAAGAAGCAGGACAACCAGCACTACAAGAACGCCGTCCAGGCCAGCGGCACCGCGACCACCGCGAAGAAGCAGGCCTCCACGCTCTGGAACACGATCGCCGGCCAGACCGGCCTGCCCAACCGCGGCGACGGCGACCTGTAACCCGGGAGTCGTGGGAGTCCGGGACCCGCGGGACTCGCAGGAGTCGCGGGAGGCAGCCGAGCCGCGGGAGACGCCGGACGGACCGAATCGGGGCGGGCCGCGACGGGCCCGCCCCTCGCGTCACGCCGGCGGACGGCCCCCGGTGAGCACCCAGCGGACGTCCACGAAGCCCGGTTGCTGCAGGGTCATCCGGCCGTTCTTGACCACCTGGTAGGTGACCCAGGTGTTCACCAGACGCGGCGACTCGGTGCTGGGCAGCATGTTGGTGGTGCCCCAGCTCAGCGGCGGGGTGACGCCGGTGTCGATGCCCTCTCCGGCGTCCAGCAGCCCGGTGACCGTCTTCGAGGTGACCGGCTTGCCGGCCTCCGCCAGCTTCTGCGCCACCGTCCGGAAGACCTCGTACGAGACCCAGGTGGTCTGCACCCCGGGGTCGGAGACGTCGATGGTGTTCCCGCCGGTGGTGTCGGCACGCACCACCGAGCGCAGCCCGTCCCAGATCTTCGCCGACTCCGGCGGGTACCAGCTGGTGACGTAGGCGCCGCCGAGCGGGCCGGGGTCGCCGCCGGTGGAGTCGACCACCGACTGCTGCACGCTGCCGATCACCGAGGCGATCCGGGTGTTCTTCGGGTTCAGCCGCCGGTAGGAGTCCAGCAGGTTGCCGGTCGGCTCGGCGGCCAGCGCGCTGGTGACGCAGTTGCCCGGCTCGTCCTTGCCGAGCGCCTTGCGGGCCACCGGGGTGTAGTCGGAGGACTGCTCGGGCGCCTTGACGTCCAGCAGCTTGATCCCGGCCGGCCGCAGCGCGCCGCCGAGGTAGCCGAGCAGGTTGTCACCGGCCGGGGTGTCCGGGCGGACCAGCGCCACGGCCTTGCAGCCGGCCTCGACCAGCTGACGGCCGTTGCCCGCGATCAGCGCCGGCAGGCCGCCGTCCACCGGGTAGGACAGCGGGCTGGAGAACTCGGGCTGGGAGAGCCCGTACCCGCCGATCAGCGGGATGCCGGCGCGCTCCAGGACCGGCATGAAGGCCTCGCCCCACTGGCTGTAGGAGCCGATCACGGCGACGGCCTTGGTGTCCACCGCCTGCTGGGCGCAGGCACGGGCGCCCTCGACGCTGTTGTGCTCGTTGCAGGTGATCACTCGCAGCCGGTGGCCGTTCAGGCCGCCCTTGATGTTGACGTCCTGGCCGATGGCGGAGGCGAGCGCGGTCATGCCCGGCCGGTCGGCGGAGCGGGTGCCGGACGGGGCCCAGGTCATGACCGTCAGGTCGTCGCCGCCGGCGGCATCGGCCGGTCCGCCGCACGCGGAGGCCGAGAGGAGGGTGGGGAGCAGCGCCGCGGCGGTCACGGCGGCGGCGATCGGGCGTCGGCGGCGACGCCGCACGATCGGGGGAGGGCCCTGGAACGAGTCCCTTCGGCTGGTCATCGATCTTCCCTCTCTCTGGGCGCACTCCGGCGCACCGGATCCAGCCAAGCCCCGGTGCCACACGCCGAGAGGGCAGAAGTGCGAACGGTCGGCAAACGGCGGCTGAAATCCGGATCGGTACGCGTGTAGATCGCGAGTGGAGTACGAACAGACGGGGAACGTACGATCGTTCACCATGTCCGTCAGCACAGATTCTTCGCACCGGTCCGCCCGAAACCCTTCTCGTCCGGGCCACCGCTCCAGCACGATGGGCGGCATGCTCAACGATCTGCCCTGGTGGCGCTGGCGAGCCCGACTCCGCTCGGCGCTGCACATGCTGTCCGACCCCGGTTTCCAGCAGGAGGCCTGGCTGACCGGCCGGGAGGGGTACGGGGACGTGACCGACGCCGTGTACCGGCTGGTCGAGGACACCTGGCTGGACCGCTGGTCCGCCGAGAAGTACGTGGGCACGATCTTCCGGGACTCCGCCGAGGCCGCGGTGGTCGACGTCGCGGTGCTGCGGGCGGTGCAGATGCTGCACGAGGTCGGCGCGGACGCCCCGGCCTCCGCCTACCTCGGCCACCCCGGCTGGCCGGAGGCCGTCCGGGCCGCCCGCGAGGCGCACGTGCTGCTGGCCGCCAACGACGGGGACGACCCGGACGCGACGCCCAAGTCGCTGGACGTGCTGCGCATCCTCACCCAGGTCTGAGACCCCGGTCCGACCCCGGCCGGGCTCCGGCCGGACGGTGCCGTCCCGCAGTACGGGCAGCGGGGCGGCGGCTGTCCAGGATGTGACACGCTGGACCGTCCACGCACGTCACGAACTCAGAACGGGATACCCCCAGTGGAACAGCAGCCGGCCGGCGCCCAGTACGTCCTCACGCTGTCCTGCCCGGACAAGCAGGGCATCGTCCACGCCGTGTCCAGTTACCTCTTCATGACCGGCTGCAACATCATCGACAGCCAGCAGTTCGGGGACGGCGACAGCGGGCTCTTCTTCATGCGGGTGCACTTCTCCGCCCCCGAGCCGGTCACCGCGGACAAGCTGCGGGCCAGCTTCGCCGCGATCGGTGCCTCCTTCGCGATGGACTGGCAGATCCACCAGTCCGAGGAGCGGATGCGGATCGTCCTCATGGTCAGCAAGTTCGGGCACTGCCTGAACGACCTGCTGTACCGCACCCGGATCGGCGCCCTGCCGGTGGAGATCGTCGCGGTGGTCTCCAACCACACCGACCTGCGGGACCTGACCGAGAGCTACGGGATCCCCTTCCACCACATCCCTGTCACCAGGGACACCAAGGCTGAGGCCGAGCAGCGGCTGCTGGACCTGGTCGCCAAGGAGGAGGTCGAACTGGTCGTGCTGGCCCGCTACATGCAGGTGCTCTCCGACCAGCTGTGCACCGAGCTGTCCGGCCGCGTGATCAACATCCACCACTCCTTCCTGCCGAGCTTCAAGGGCGCCAAGCCGTACCACCAGGCACACGCCCGCGGCGTGAAGCTGATCGGCGCCACCGCGCACTACGTCACCGCCGACCTGGACGAGGGCCCGATCATCGAGCAGGAGGTGGCCCGGGTCACCCACGACGTCAGCCCGGACCAGCTGGTCGCGCTCGGCCGGGACGTCGAGTGCCAGGCGCTGGCCCGCGCGGTGAAGTGGCACAGCGAGCACCGGGTGCTGCTCGACGGCGCCCGTACGGTCGTCTTCGCGTAAACCGCGCCCAAGCCGCCTAACCGCCGCGTAAACCGCTGTGTAAGCCGTGTAACGGCCTTTACGGCCGAGACAGCAGCGGGAGCGCGTGCAGCACCTCGCGGACCGCGGCCCGGTCCCCGTGCTCGCCGACCGGCAGCCGGTCCGGGTCGCGGTGCGCGGCGGCCAACTGGCAGAGCTCCAGGCCGTTCAGCACCATCGAGGCCACCGGCTCCCCGCCGGGCGCCCCCGCGTCCGGGTCGGCCGAGCCGTTCGTGCCTTCGCCCCCGTCCAGCGGGACCAGCCACTCGCCGCCCGCCGGGCCGTCGACCACCAGCCGCAGCCGCCGGGTGGTCCGGCCCCCGCCGTCCGGCGCGGCCGGCGCCCCGGCGTGCTCGGGACGGGCGGCGCGCAGGCCGGCCAGCGCCCGGGGGAGCAGCCGGACCACCAACTCCACCATCTGCCGCAGGTGCTGCGGCGCCGGCGGGTCGTACGGGTAGGCGACCGCGCGGGCCACGTCCTCGCCGTGCACGTAGCACTCCAGGGCGCGGTCCACGAAGGCGTCGCGCAGCGGCAGCACCGCGCAGCCGTAGTCGACCGGGGTGTTGCCCTGCGGGGCGAGCGCGGCGCTGCGCACCAGGTCGTGGGTCTGTCGCCGCCACCGGGAGCGCACCGACTGCGGTGGCAGGGCGCCCTGGTCGGCGAGCATCCGGGCGGTGCGCGCGGTGATCGCGCGGTACGGGCCGCCCTGTGGCGGGACGCGCGGCGCGGCGGGCGGCACGGCCGGGTCCTGCGACGGCACCCGGCGTTCGGCGGCCGGGGCGGGGACGCCCGGGGCGGTCGGCACCGGGTCGGGCAGGCCGAGGGCGAGCGCCAGGAAGCCGTCCACGGCGGTCAGCCGGCCGAGCACCTCGGCCGGGCGCAGCCGCTCGGTGCCGCCGTGCCACGGCAGTTCGGCGACCTCCTGCCACTCCTCCGGGCCGAGGTCGCGCAGCAGCGCGTCGAGCTTGGCGGTCTCCGCGGTGTACGGCATGCCCCAGGCGGGGAGGGGCAGTTGGGCCGGGCGGCGGGCCAGGCACCAGTCGAGCACCTGTTGGCGCAGCGAGCCGGGCTGGTCCAGCGGCTCGTCCAGGGAGAGCCAGCCGGCCGCGTCGCGCAGCCGGGCCGCCTCGTCGGCGCACTCCGGGCAGGCGCGCAGGTGCTGTTCCAGGTCGGCGGCGTCGCGGGCCGGGCAGGCGCCGAGGGCCCAGGCGCCGAGCAGCGAGCGCAGGGCGTCGTGCTGCTCCTCCGTGCTGCTCACGTCTCCCCGTCCCCGGCTTCGTCCTGGCGGGCGCGTTCCTCGGCCAGTTCGGTGGCCAGCAGCTCCAGTCCGAGCCGCATCCGCTGCTTGGCGGCCTGCTCGCTGATGCCGAGCAGCCGGGCCGTCTCCCGGTAGGTGCGGCCGTCGTAGTACGTCACCGCGATGGTCTCACGCAGGGGTTGGGGCAGGGAGTCGACCACGTACTGGACACGCGCGGCGGTGGCCACGGCGCGGATCTCCGCCTCGGTGCCCCGGGTGTCGCCGCCCGGCACGAGTTCGGTGGCCCGCCGTGCCCGCAGCCGTTCGACGGCGCGGCGGTGGGTGAGTGCGCCGAGCCAGGAGCGGAGCGTGCCCCGGGCGGGGTCGAAGTCCTCGGGGTGCTCCCAGACGTGGGCGAAGATCTCCCGGGTGAGCTGGACGGCGGCGGTCTGGTCGGCGAGTATCCGCCCGGCCAGGCCGTGCACCATCGGTGCGAGTTGGTCGTAGAGTTCGCCGAGCGCGGTCTCCTCGCCGCGGGCGAGGCGGCGCTGCAACTGCTCGTCCCAGCGCGGGGTCCGCTCCGGGGTGGCCATCGGGATCCACCCTCCTGCCCGGGGTCGCTGGCTTACCCAACGGTATCTTGCGGCCGGTCCGCGGCGGGAGGGAATCCGGCAAGAACGGAACCCGTCCTCGCGGATCGCTGTTTCGCGGTTTCCTTGTGTCGGTGGATCGCCGGGTGGGCGTGGAGCGCCGGCTCGGCGGGGATCTTCACATGGTGCGACGGTCGGCTGGTGGGACCGTCCGTCGTCGCCGCTGTTCGAGAGCCGCTGGACATATGTCGCACGGGTGGTTCGCGAGTGGCGGCCGGGGTGCCGGGGTCGTCCGGAGGTAGGTTCCCGACTGCGGGACCGGCGGGTCGGCCCGGGCCGGACGAGCGCCGGTACGAGGCTCGCGAGAGTGAGCGGGACAGTATGCACTGCCCTGTCCCCCGATCGCCGGAATATGCCGGAAGCGCTTGCTGCGGTCCGTCCGTCCGCCCATCCTGAGGCGTATTCGTGTCGCGGCCGGTGCGCGACCGACGGGTCGGCGCGGACGAGTGGGCGCGGGTGGACGGACCGGGCGATCGCCCGGGTGCGGCTCGGGTGGCGCCGGGCGGAGTGCGAGGGCCCGTCGGCCGGTCGATCCGGCCCGATCGGGACTTAGGCCGAACTGCGAGTGCAGGTGGTGGAGCGGTGCAGGTTCTTCAGGTACAGCTTGCGGTGCAGGCGGACCCCGCCGAGGTCGGCCGGGCTCGTCGGTGGGTGCGCTCGCGGCTGTTGAACCACGGGGTGGACCCGGACGCGCCGATGGCGGAGACGGTGGTGCTGGTGGTCTCGGAGCTGGTGACCAACGCCGTGGTGCACACCGGCTGTCCGGCCGTGCTGCGGCTCTGCCTGCCGGTGACCGAGAGCCCCGAGGAGGAGGCCCGGGCGGCCGGCCCGCTGCGGGTGGAGGTCGCCGACGCGAGCCAGGCCGCCCCGGCGCCGCGGCACGCCGGGCCGGACGAGGACGCGACCAACGGGCGCGGCCTGGAGCTGGTCGAGCTGCTCTGTGAGCGCTGGGGCTGGTACCCGGACGGCTCCGGCAAGCGGGTCTGGTGCGAGATCGGTTCCGACGCCCGGCCGGCCGATCCGCTGGCCGACGTGGACTGGGCGGCTTTGGCGCAATAGCGGCTTCCCCGGCGGCCCGGGAAGCGTGGCGATCACGGGAGCGATCACCGCTGCCGATCACCGTTGGCGATCACCGGCCGAAAGGTGACGCAACCATTCCGAATTTCGGACTACCCATTGACGTGACGTATCCGACTGATCACGCTTGGGTGCGGCTCTCCGTTGCGAGGGGACGCCGAGGGGTCGTCCGTCCACCGCCGCGGTGCCGCTGTCCAGGGGGATCGTGTCAGCGAGGGGGCCGCGGACTGTCGGTCACGGGCCGCTCCTCGGCGAGTGCGGAGGCCACGGCGCGGGTTCAGGGCCCGCGCATCGCGATTGGATGGCGGCGTGCCGTGCCGCGCTCGGGGTGCGCTCGGCCTGCCGCCATCCAATACGCCACCGGGGAGCGGCGGAATCCGGCCACTCGTCGCTGTTGCACGACCGCCGGAATCTGAGGACCTACCCGAGGACCTGTCCGAGGACCTCCCGGGGCGCCGCGCGGAAGGTGCGCCGGTAGGCGCTCGGCGCCACGTCGAGCCGGCCGCGCAGTTGCAGCCGCAGTGAGGCGGCGGTGCCGAAGCCGGACTCCCGGGCGATCTGGTCGATCGTCAGATCGGTGCGTTCCAGCAGCTGGCGGGCCCGCTCGGTGCGCTGGGTGGTGATCCACTGGCCCGGGCTGGCGCCGGTCTCCTCGCGGAAGCGCCGGGTGAAGGTCCGGACGCTCATGCCCGCCCGGTCGGCGAGCCGGCGCAGCGCGAGCGGCTGGTCCAGGTGCTCCAGCGCCCAGGCGCGCACCGCGGCGGTGCCGTGGCCGTCGGCGTCCACCGGGCTCGGGGCCTCCACGTACTGTTTCTGGCCGCCCTCGCGCCACGGCGGCACCAGGCAGTTGCGGGCCACCGCGTTGGCCACCGCGCTGCCGTGGTCGCGGCGCACCACGTGCAGGCAGAGGTCCACCCCGGCGGCGACCCCGCCGGAGGTGAGGATGTCGCCGTCGTCGGTGTAGAGCACGTCGGGGTCGAGCCGCACCCGGGGGAACAGCCGGGCGAAGCGCTCGGTGTAGCGCCAGTGGGTGGTGGCCGGGCGGCCGTCCAGCAGTCCGGCGGCGGCCAGGATGAAGGAGCCGGTGCAGATCGACATCAGCCGGGTGCCGGGCCGGATCCGGGCCAGGGCGGCGGCGATCGCCGGGGTGAAGCAGGCGTCGGCGACCGCGGGGCCGGAGTCGGCGGAGGCCGGGATCACCACCGTGTCGGCCCGCGCCAGGAGTTCGGGCCCGTGGTCGACGGCGACCCGGAAGTCGGCGCTGGTGGCGACCGGCCGCCCGTCCAGGGTGCAGGTGGCGACCGCGTAGAGCGGCTGCCCGGCCGGGTCCTTGGCGCCGCCGAAGATGCGGGCCGGGATGCCGAGTTCGAAGGCGATCACGCCCTCCAGGGCGAGTACCGCGACCAGGTGCGCCATGTCGTCCCCTCAGGTGTCGGTGGGTCCGGGCCAGCGTACGCGGGGCCGTGGCCCGATTCTTGCGAAAGCTGTCATTCAGGCCACTCGTCCGGGCCGCGGCGGCCCGGAACACTCCTCGTGTGACCGAACGCAGCGCCCTCACCCCCGTACCCGCCCCCGATCCGACCGCCCCCGATCCGGTTGGCGGGCCCGCACCGGCCGAGCGCCCCCGGGTGCACTACGCCTGGGTGGTGGCCGGCGTCGCCCTGCTCGTCCTGCTCGGCTCGGCCGGCTTCCGGTCCACGCCGAGCCTGATGATGGACGCCCTGCACAACGAGTTCGGCTGGTCGCTCGCAACGATCTCCCTCGCCACCTCCGTCAACCTGACCCTCTACGGCCTCACCGCCCCCTTCGCCGCCGCCCTGATGGACCGGTTCGGGGTGCGCCTGGTGGTGGTCTGCGCGCTGCTGACCATCTCGGTCGGCTCCGGGCTCACCATGCTGATGCGCGAGCCCTGGCAACTGGTGCTCTGCTGGGGCGTGCTGGTCGGCCTCGGCAGCGGCTCGATGGCCGGGGCCTTCGCCACCACCATCACCGGCCGCTGGTTCCGGGACCGCCAGGGCCTGGTCACCGGTGTGCTGACCGCCGCCGGCGCGGCCGGCAACCTGGTCTTCCTGCCGGTCGGCGCCTGGCTGGTCGAACAGCACGGCTGGCGTTCGGCCGTGGTCGTGGTCTCGCTCGCCGCCAGCGCCGTCGCCGTCCCGGTCCTGCTGCTGATGCGCGAGCGGCCCGCCGACCTCGGCCTGCTCCCGTACGGCGCGACCGAGGAGCCGCCCCCACCGGTCACCGACGGCCGCGCGCTGGCCCGCTCGGTGCGGGTGCTGCGCGACGCCGCCCGCACCCGGGCGTTCTGGCTGCTGGCCGGCTCCTTCGCGATCTGCGGCGCCACCACCGCCGGCCTGGTCGGCACCCACTTCATCCCGGCCGCGCACGACCACGGCATGCCGGTCACCACCGCCGCGAGCCTGCTCGCCCTGATCGGCGTCTTCGACGTGCTCGGCACGATCTTCAGCGGCTGGCTCACCGACCGGGTCGACTCCCGGGTGCTGCTGACGGTCTACTACGGGCTGCGCGGCCTGTCCCTGTTCCTGCTGCCGCAGCTGCTGGCCGGCTCGCTGCACCCGCCGATCCTCGCCTTCGTGGTCTTCTACGGCCTCGACTGGGTCGCCACCGTGCCGCCGACCGTCGCGCTGTGCCGCCGGAACTTCGGCGAGGACGCCCCGATCGTCTTCGGCTGGGTGCTGGCCAGCCACCAGATCGGCGCGGCCGTCGTCGCCGGACTGGCCGGCCTGGCCCGCGACGCGCTCGGGAACTACGACCTGACCTGGTACGGCGCCGGCGGGCTGTGTGCGGTCGCGGTCGGGCTCTGCCTGGCCCTGCGCACCGGACGGACCGACCGGGCGGTACCGGTCCTCCCGTAGGACTGTCGGGCCGGAGAACTAGGCTCCGCCTCATGGCGCTCACCTTCACCCTGGACCCGAAGCTCGACCCCGACCTGCGGACGGACATCGTCCGGCTCTGGACCGACGTCACCAACGCCGGCGGCGCGGTCGGCTTCGTGGCGCCGGTCACCGAGGACGAGGTGTGGGACACCGCCGACCGCCAGTTCGCCGAGGTCGGGCCGGACGGCCCGGACCGGCTGCTGGCCGCGCACGACGGCGACACCGGCCGGCTGGTGGGCGTGCTGTTCTTCCAGTCGATGCGCTTCGGCCCCATGGAGCACTGGCGGATGCTCAAGCGGGTCATGGTGCACCCCGACTGCCAGGGCCGCGGCTACGGCGCCGAGCTGCTCGCCGAGGCCGAGCGGATCGCCAGGCAGTGGGGCCTGCAGTCGCTGCGGCTCACCGCGCGCGGCGGCCTGGGGCTGGAGCGCTTCTACGCCCGCAGTGGCTACCGCGAGGTCGGCCGGGTGCCGGCCGCGATCCGGGTCGCCCCCGGGGACGACCGCGACGACATCACGATGTGGCTCGACCTGCGCCGACCCGCCACGGACGGGTGAGAACAGCCGGGGCGGGTGACCCGTGCCCTACGCCGGCCGTCAGGCATGCTTGACTGGAGGACCGCCCCCGCCCGGCCCGCCCCCGTGCAACGAGAAGGATGTGTCCCAGTGAGCAGCACCGGCCCGGAGAAGTCGCACGCCACGCTCCGCTACACCTCCATGCGGGTCAGCATCTTCCTCGGCTGCCTGCTGGTGGCCCTGCTGCTCGGTCACTTCCGGGTCATCCCGGTCAGCGGCGAGGCGGGCATGATCTTCCTGTTCCTGCTGGCCGCGGTCGCCTCCGCGCCGCTCAGCTACGCGCTGCTGAGCAGGCAGCGCGACGAGATGTCCGCGCAGATCAGCGGCAAGGTCTCCGGGATGCGCAGCCGTACCGCCGAGCGGATCGCCGCGCAGAACGCCGAGGAGGACGCCGCCGACGACGCCGCCCGCGCGGCGACCGCCGGGCAGAGCTGACCCCGGCCCCACTCTCGACCGCCGACCCCGCCGCAGCCGCCGTGCCCGCCACCCCAGACTCCGCGCCGCCCGGGCAGCCGCCTGGGCGGCGGTCCGATCAGCTGTCCGGTCAGCCGTCCGGTCAGGCACCTGATCAGGTGCCCGCCGAGAGTGCGCTCGGGACCTGGCCGGCCCCCGTCCGTCGGCCCACCGGGCGGGACGTGGCCCGGCTCGCCGGGGTCTCCCAGGCCACCGTGTCGCTGGTCTTCTCCGGTGCCGAGGCCGGCCGCCGGGTCTCCGAGGCCACCCGGCAGCGGGTCCGCGAGGCCGCCCGCAGCCTCGGCTACCGTCCGCAGGCGGCCGGCCGGCAGCTGCGGCTGGGCCGCAGCGGGATGATCCTGCTCGCGGTGCCGAACCTCCAGGGCCCGTTCTTCGGTCGGGTGCTGGAAGGCGTTCACCAGGAGGCCGGCCGCAACGGCCTGGCGGTCGTGGTCAGTTCGGGCTGGGGCAGCGCCACCCTCGCCGAGGCCGCCACCGCCGGCCGCTTCGACGGCCTGCTGATCTGCTCCCCGGACGACAGCCAGCTCGGCGAGCTGCCCGCCGACACCCCCGCCGTCTTCCTGGACGCCGACCCGGGCACCGACCGCGCCCGTCCGACCGTCGAGCTCGACGTGGCCGGTGGGATGCGCGCCGCCGTCGAGCACCTGGCCGCCCTCGGGCACCGCCGGATCGGCCGGCTGCGCTCCACCCACGCCGCGTACACCTTCCGGGTGCGGCAGGCCGCCTTCGAGCGGGCGGTACGGGAACTCGGGCTGGACGTCGTGGAGTTGGGCGTGAGCCTGAACGAGGGGCACCGGGCCGCGCGGACCGTGGCGGACCGGCTGCTGGCCCGGGCGGACCGGCCGCACGCGGTGATCTGCGACGACGACGTGGTCGCCTCCGGGGTCTACCAGGCCGCCGCCGAGCTGGGGTTGCGGGTGCCGGAGGACCTGTCCGTGGTCGGCATGGACAACGTCGCGGTGTCAGCGCTGCTCGCCCCGCCGCTGACCACCGTCGACCTGCCCGGCGAGGAGCTGGGCCGGGCGGGCGCGGCCGCGCTGGCGGGCCTGCTGCGCGGGGAGCGGGTGGAGCCGGTGGCGCCGCTGGCCACCTCGCTGGTGCTGCGGGCCTCGACCGCGTCGGCCTGGCCCGTCGCCACCTGACCCACCTGACCTACCTGACCCACCTGACGTACCCGACGCATCTGACGTACCTGACTTGACGTCACCAGTGCATCCATCTTGTCGGATCAGTCCGAACAGGCGGTTACTGGTCGGTCCCTCTCGCGTCGCAGGCTCGGGAGAAACGGCGGACGATGAGATTCCGCCATGCGGACGTCCCGACCACGAACCCCACGCCTGCCCAGAGCGGCCCGACTGGCCGCGGCCTTCGGCCTCTTCGCGGCCACCCTGCTCACCGGCACCCTCACCGCCCCGCCCGCCGAGGCCGCCGTCCCTTCACCAAAACGGTCGACAGGGCCAGGGTGGCGCCCGGCGATAACGTCACCTACACCCTGCGCTACACCTGCTCGGTGCCCGACTGCACCAACGGCCGGATCACCGACACGCTCCCCGCCGGGATGGAGTTCGTCGGCTGGACCCCGGACGCGACCACCGTCGACATCGCCGTGGGGGTGGGCTCGGCCCACCGGGGCGGGCCTCAGCCCACCGGGACGGGCTGGGCCAGACGGGGTGCGGCGGGCACCGGGTGGAACCAGCGCCGGGCACCGAGCAGCAGCAGCCCGCCGAGCGCGATCCCGCCCGCCGCGCACAGCGCGACCGGGCGCAGCGAGTCCTCGGCCAGGTTGCCGGAGACCGCGTAGCCGAGCGAGTTGCCGGTGGCGAACAGCGTCACCAGCCAGGCGAAGGCCTCGGTGACGGTGCCGGTCGGCGCGAGCTCGGCGACCAGGACGAACGCCGCCGCGAGCAGGGGCGCCAGCATGACCCCGGACAGGAAGGCCAGCGCGGCCATCGGGTACGGCCCGGGCAGGGCGACCAGCGGCAGGTAGGAGGCGGCCATCGCGAGCGCCATCACCCAGGTGCGGGTGGCGGTGGTCTGGCGCCACTTGACCGCGCCGTAGGCGAGCGCGCCGAGCAGTCCGCCGAGCGCGGCCAGCGCCAGCAGGGTGCCCGCGCCGCCCGGGAGCGCGCCGGTGTGGTGCTCGGCGTAGGCGATGAACAGCACGTTCTGTGCGCCGACCGCCCAGCCGGCCCCGGCCAGTCCGACCAGCAGCAGCACCAGGCCGGGGGAGCGCAGCGGTCCGAGCAGTCCGGCGGAGTGCTCGCGGACCGGGGCGCGCCAGGCCTTGGCCGGTGCGGCGGTGGCCACGATCAGCGCGCCGGCCAGGCCCAGCCCGGCGGCCACCCAGAGCGCGACCACCGGGCTGAACAGGCCGGCGATCCCGGCGACGGCCAGCGGCCCGGCGACGTAGAGGATCTGCTGGGAGGCGGAGTCGAAGGCGTAGGCGGTGTCGAGCTGCTCCTCCTCGACGACGTCCGGCCAGAGCGAGCGCAGGCAGGGCTCCAGCGGGGGCATGGCGAGGCCGGCGATCGCGGCGCCGACGGGAGCGGCGAGCGGGGAGCCGGGGGCGAGAGCGAGCAGGGCGTACCCGCCGCCGGCCACCGCGGCCGCGACGAGCAGGACGCGCGGCTGCCCGGTGCGGTCCACGATCCGTCCGAGCACCGGCCCGCCGACGGCCGCCGAGATCGCGTACGCGGCGGTGGCCAGCCCGATCCGCCCGTACGGCGCGCCGGCCTCGCGCAGGGCGAGGGCGATCACCAGGGCGGTCATGCCGGCGGGCAGGCGGCCGAGCAGGGTGCCGAGGAGCAGGCGGGTGACGTGGGGGGCGCGGAGCAGGGCGAGGTAGCCCATCGGCGTCTTCTCCGGTCTGGGCAGGCGAGGGCAGGGACGTCGTCAAAGTTATACGTATAACTGCTCGGCGGTCAATCGGGCCGCCACTCGGGGCTGATGGGGCGTCAGTCTCGTTCGTGCCCGGAGCGCGGGTTCGGCGTGGGGTGCGAGAGGGAGGGGGTTGGGCGCGATCTCAAACAAGTACTTTGAACATCTCAAACCTTTACTGCTAACGTATCGGCCATGTCAGCCTCAGACGCACTGCGGATGCACGGCCCGGGCCCGCTGCCCGGCGCCGCCCGCCCGTGCGCTCTGACCGGTGCTGTGGACAGCCCGCGCCGTTGTCGCGCCATGAGCTGTACTGCCCTGGGCTGTACGTCCCCGAGCTGTATCGCGGCGGCACGCCCCTGACCGGGGGCCCGGCCCCTTCCCGTCCGGCCCCGCGCCGTGCCGCCTGCTCCACCCCACACCTCATCGTCAGCAACGCCCTCCCCCGGAGACGCTCCCCCATGTCCACAGCGCCCGAGGCGACCTCGTCGCCGTCCGTGCTCGCCCGTATCCGCAAGACACCGTTCTGGGTGCAGATCGTCGCCGGCCTCGTGCTCGGCGTCGGCCTCGGCTACCTGGCCCGGGCCGCCGACATCTCCTGGCTGGCCACCACCCTGGAGACCATCGGCAAGATCTTCGTCCAGCTGCTCAAGCTGGCCGTCCCGCCGCTGGTGTTCACCGCGATCGTGGTGAGCGTCGCCAACCTGCGCAACGTCACCAACGCGGCCCGGCTGGCCACCCGCACGCTGCTCTGGTTCATGATCACCTCGCTGATCGCGGTCGGCATCGGCCTGGGTCTGGGCCTGCTGACCAACCCCGGCAAGGGCACCAACCTCAAGACCGAGGGCCTCAAGGCGCTCGACTCCAAGGGCACCTGGATCGACTTCCTGACCGGGATCTTCCCGACCAACATCGTCGACGCCTTCGCCAAGGTCAACGTGCTGCAGATCGTCTTCATGGCGGTCGTGGTCGGCGCGGCGATCATCAAGCTCGGCGCCAAGGCCGAGCCGGTCCTCAAGCTCAGCGAGTCCGTGCTCGAGCTGACCCAGACCGCACTGTGGTGGGTCATCCGGCTCTCCCCGCTCGGCACCCTCGGTCTGATCGGCAAGTCCGTCGCCAAGTACGGCTGGGACCTGCTCAAGCCCTTCGCCACGCTGACCCTCGACATCTACGTCGGCTGCGCGCTCGTCCTGTTCGTCGTCTACTCGCTGTTGCTGCGCTTCGCCGCCGGCCTCAACCCGCTGCACTTCTTCAAGGGCGCCTGGCCCGCGATCCAGCTGGCCTTCGTCTCGCGCTCCTCGGTCGGCACCCTGCCGGTGACCCGCCGCGTCACCGAGCGCCTCGGCGTCCCGAGCGAGTACGCGTCCTTCTCGGTGCCGTTCGGCGCCACCACCAAGATGGACGGCTGCGCCGCGATCTACCCGGCGATCGCCGCGATCTTCGTCGCCCAGGTCTACAACATCGAGCTCGGCATCAAGGACTACATCCTGATCGCGTTCGTCTCGGTGGTCGGCTCGGCCGCCACCGCGGGCCTCACCGGCGCGATCGTCATGCTGACGCTGACCCTGTCCACCCTGGGCCTGCCGCTGGAGGGCGTCGGCCTGCTGCTCGCCATCGACCCGATCCTGGACATGATGCGCACCGCGACCAACGTCGCAGGTCAAGTTCTGGTGCCGGTCGTGGTCGCCGCGCGGGAGAAGATCCTCGACGTCGCCGCGTACAACGACCCGCAGGGCGACCTGCTGGACGAGCCGGCCGGCGCCCCGGCGCAGGCCTCGGCCAAGGCTGCCGTCGCCGCCTGACGTTTCACGGCGCACACGGCGTACACGGCGTACCAACGGAAGGGCCCTTCCCCCGGTGGGGAGAGGGCCCTTCCGCGTGCCCTGCTGCCTTTCGGGCCCGGCCCCAAAGGCAGGGGGCCCACCGAAAGGCGGGCCCCCTTGGGTACTGCTCTTGTGTGCTCATGGTGACGGCTGCCAGCCGTCGATGGACCCGTCGGGGTCCCGAGCGATCAGATCATCAGAGGATGGTCAGACAGCGGTGACGTTCTCCGCCTGCGGGCCCTTCGGACCCTGGGTGACGTCGAAGGTGACCGTCTGGTTCTCCTCCAGCGAACGGAAGCCGTTCGCGTTGATGGCGGAGTAGTGAACGAAGACGTCCGGGCCGCCGCCCTCCTGGGCGATGAAGCCGAAGCCCTTCTCAGCGTTGAACCACTTGACGGTTCCCGTGGCCATGCCGTTCTCCTTGCGATGCGTGTCGGGGGCCACACCGTGTGACGCCCGGTCCGCTGCGCTGATCGCCCTGCCTCCGGACGAGTCCGAAGTTTTTCGATATTGCTGAAAAACTACAAAAAGCCTGCGGTTACATGCTCCGCAGGCTTCAAGTACTGCAAGGGGAATCAAACTGCAACTGAGGGCAACGCTAGCATGCGGCAGCTGTGACGACCAGAGGTCACTTACGGCGCCGAGGAGGCGTGTCGGAAGGGCTGGAGCGGGCGTGGAAAGGGGCGTTGGGGACGTGTGAGGGCGTGTCGGGTGGCCGGTGCGAGCCGTCGTGAACGGCGGGCATACGCTGCGGGAAGGCGTACGAACAGCAAGGGAGCGGCGCAGTGGCAGCACCGGACGCACAAACACCGGACGCGCGAACGCGGGAGCCCCAGAACACCCCGGGCGGGGACAACACCCCGGTCAGGCCTCGGGTCGGCCATATTCAGTTCCTGAACTGCGTCCCCCTCTACTGGGGACTCGCCAGGACCGGCAATCTGCTCGATCTGGACCTCACCAAGGACACCCCGGAGAAGCTCAGCGACCAGCTCGTCGCCGGCGCCCTGGACATCGGTCCGATCACCTGCGTCGAGTACCTGCGCAACGCCGACGACCTGCTGGTCCTGCCCGACATCGCCGTCGGCAGCGACGGCCCGGTGATGTCCTGCCTGATCGTGAGCAAGGTGCCGCTCGCCGACCTCGACGGCCGCCGGGTCGCCCTCGGCTCCACCAGCCGCACCTCGGTCCGGCTCGCCCGACTGCTCCTGGAGGAGCGCGAGGGCGTGCACCCGGACTACTTCAGCTGCCCGCCGGACCTCAGCGCGATGCTCGTCGAAGCCGACGCCGCCGTCCTGATCGGCGACCCGGCACTGCGCGCCTACCTCGGGCAGGCCGCCGACCTCGGGCTGACCGTCCACGACCTCGGCGAGATGTGGAAGGAGTGGACCGGCCTGCCGTTCGTCTTCGCGGTCTGGGCGGTGCGCCGCGAGTTCGCCCAGCGCTGCCCGGAGCTGACCGCGGCCGTGCACCGGGCCTTCCTGGAGTCCCGCGACCTGTCGCTGGTGGAGGCCGCCAAGGTCGCCGAGCAGGCCGCCCGTTGGGAGACCTTCGAGGCGGACGTACTGGAGCGGTACTTCAGCGAGGCGCTCGACTTCTCGCTCGGCGAGCGGCAGTTGGCCGGCGTCGCCGAGTTCGCCCGACGGGTCGCGCGCGACAGCGGCTTCGCGCCGGACGTGGCGGTGCGGCTGCTGGAGCCGGCCCGGCTGCCGGTGGGGTGAGGAGTCGGCCCCGCCGCCGAAGGGCTGAGGAGTCGGCGGGCTGAGCGGACGCTCCCGGGCGCGGGTGTGCGGTGTCCGAACCGTGACGAGAACGGGGTCCCCCCGGGGAACCCGGCCGGTACGGTTCGGCACGGGCAGTGAGCCCGCCGAGGGGAGCGTGCAGGATGCAGCCGCTGGAACCGGACGATCCGCGCGAGGTGGGCGACTACCGGTTACTGGGGCGGCTCGGGGCCGGCGGCATGGGCCGGGTCTACCTCGGGCGGACGGCGGGCGGACGCACCGTGGCCGTCAAGACGGTCCGCCGGGAGCTCGCCGTGGACGCCCGGTTCCGCGCCCGCTTCCGGCAGGAGGTGGACGCCGCCCGCAAGGTCGGTGGGGAGTGGACGGCGCCCGTACTGGACGCGGACACCGAGAGCGTCCAGCCCTGGGTGGCCACCGGCTACGTCGCCGGCCCCTCGCTGGGGGCCGCCGTCCGGGAGTTCGGGCCGCTGCCCGAGCCGACCGTACGAGCCCTCGGCGTCGGGCTGGCCGAGGCGCTGGCCCACGTGCACGGACTCGGTCTGGTGCACCGGGACGTCAAACCGTCCAACGTGCTGCTCACCCTCGACGGCCCCCGGCTGATCGACTTCGGCATCACCCGCGCACTGGACGGGACCAGCAGTCTCACCGGGACCGGCAACCCGATCGGCTCGCCCGGCTTCATGTCACCGGAGCAGGCGCGGGGAGAGAAGGTCGGGGCGGCCACCGACGTGTTCTCGCTCGGCGCGGTGCTCGCGTACGCGGCGAGCGGGACGCTCCCCTTCGGGCGGGAAGCGGTGCCGGCGGTGATGGTCTACCGGATGGTGTACGAGTACCCGGAACTGTCCGGGACGAGCGAATCGCTGCGCTGGATCCTGCTCGACTGCCTGGCCAAGGACCCGGATGCCCGCCCGACGCCCCGGCAGCTAGGTGCCTGGCTGGACGACGACAGGACGGTGGCCGCGCGGCTGGAACAGGGCGAGTGGCTGCCCGCCGGGCTCGCGGCGGCGGTGGGGCGCAGTGCGGTCCAGCTGCTGGACCTTGACGCGGAAGGGGGACCCGCGGGGTCCGCGGCGGCCGGGCCGGTGCCGCCGCGGCCGGCGGGGAGGCCTTCGGCGGGGAAGCCTTCGGCGGGGGCCGCCGCGGCGCCGCCGACTTCGCCGCCTCCGCCGCTGCGGCCCTCCGCGCCGCCGAAGCCTTCCCCGGCGCCTCCCAACGCGTCGTCGTTCGTGCCGCCGTCGCCCGGGGCGGCCGCGCCCCCGGGATTCGGGCCGCCGCCGAGGACGGTGCCGATGCGGGGCCCGCGCCGGGGCAGACGGCGTCGGTGGGTGGTGCCGGTGGTCGTGCTGGGCGTGCTGGGCGTGCTGGCCCTGGCCGTGGTCGGCACGGTGTTCCTGCGGTTCCTGGTGGCCGAGGCCGACCGGACGACCGCCTCCGGCGACCACACGGCGCCGCCGCTGGTCGCGCCGCTGGTCGCGCCGACGGTTCCCGGCGCCGTCGGGCGGAACCTCGTACCGGCGGCGTTCCTCGGCACCTGGCGCGGCGATGTCAGCGTGGTCGGCGGCGGCGTCATCGGCGTCATCACCGTCGCCGTCGGCCAGGGCGGGATCGGGGACGAGAGCACCACGACCCGGATCGACGGCCCCACCGGGACGGTGTGCGAAGGCGCCTGGACGCTTCGGCTGGTCTCGGCGACGAAAGTCGTGTACACCTCGCGGCTGGTGGCCACGTCGAGCGCCGGGGCGTGTCAGAACGTCGCCGTCCCCCGCATGCTCACCCTCCTGCCGGGCGGCACCCTCCGCTATGACATCACCGACGGCACCACCACGACACAGGCCGGCGTGTTGCGGAAAGCGGGCTGACGCGGGCGGCGGAATCCGCTGGCGTAGGCTGGTTCGGCCGTACCCGGACGCCCCGTTGTCCGTGTCGGCGGCGCAGGCAGCAGCACCACCCGAGCGCCACCCGCGTACCACCCGAGTAGAGAGAAGGCCGTCAGGTGACCGAGCTCGCAGCGACCACCCTCGATGCGTCCAGCACCGACCTGCAGGCCGTGCTCGACCGGGCCGCCGCCGGCGGCCGGATCACTCCGGAAGAGGCGCTGGAGCTCTACCGCTCGGCGCCGCTGCACGCGCTCGGCTCCGCCGCCGACGCGGTGCGCCGCCGCCGCTACGCCGGTACCGAGCACATCGCGACGTACATCATCGAGCGGAACATCAACTACACCAACGTCTGCGTGACGGCGTGCAAGTTCTGCGCCTTCTACGTGCCGCCGAAGAGCGACAAGGGCTGGTCCCGCGAGCTCGACGAGATCCTGCGCCGCTGCGCCGAGACCGTCGAGCTGGGCGGCACCCAGATCATGTTCCAGGGCGGCCACCACCCGGACTACGGCGTGGAGTACTACGAGCGCGCGTTCTCGGCGATCAAGGCCGACTTCCCGCAGCTGGTGATCCACTCGCTGGGCGCCTCCGAGGTCGAGCACATGTCCCGGATCTCCGGCGTCTCCATCGAGGAGGCGATCACCCGGATCCACAAGGCGGGCCTGGACTCCTTCGCCGGCGCCGGCGCCGAGCTGCTGCCGGAGCGTCCGCGCAAGGCGATCGCCCCGCTGAAGGAGTCCGGCGAGCGCTGGCTGGAGATCATGGAGGCCGCCCACGGACTCGGCGTGGAGTCCACCTCCACCATGCTGATGGGCACCGGCGAGACCAACGCCGAGCGGATCGAGCACCTGCGGATGATCCGCGACGTGCAGGACCGCACCGGCGGCTTCCGGGCCTTCATCCCCTACACCTACCAGCCGCAGAACAACCACCTGAAGGGCTCGACCCAGGCCACCGTCTTCGAGTACCTGCGGATGATCGCCATCGCCCGCCTGTTCCTCGACAACATCGCCCACATCCAGGGCTCCTGGCTCACCACCGGCAAGGAAGCGGGCCAGCTGTCCCTGCACTACGGCGCGGACGACCTCGGCTCGGTCATGCTGGAGGAGAACGTCGTCTCGGCAGCCGGTGCCAAGCACCGTTCCAACCTCACCGAGCTGATCCACCTGATCCGGGCCGCCGACCGCGTCCCGGCGCAGCGCTCGACCACGTACGAGCACCTGCGGGTGCTGGTCGACCCGGCCGACGACCCGGTCGACCCGCGGGTCGCCTCGCACATCGCCTCCACGGCGATCGAGGGCGGCACGGCGCACCCCGAGCTGAAGATCCTGAACAACAACTGAGGACGCTCCCCCCGCCGTGCTGACCCTGCACCGGGCCGCGTTCGTGCTGCCCGACCCGGCCGATCCCACCGCCCCGTCCATCGCGGACGGGGCGGTGGTGGTGCGCGGCGAGCACGTCGAGGCGGTCGGGCCGTACGAGGAGCTGCTGGCGGCCCACCCGGGCGCGCGGGTACGGGACTGGGGCTCGGCGCTGCTCGCGCCCGGGCTGCGCAACCCGTACGGGCACTGGCTGTTGGAGCGGGCCTACCACCCGGATCCGCGGGAGGAGATCGGCGTCGAGCCGGTGGCGGACGGGTTGGTCGGATCCACGGACGAGGTGCGGTGCGGGGCGAGCGCGCGGCGCGGGCTGCAGCGGATGCTCGGGTTCGGGGTGACGGCGGTGGCCGGGCCGTTCGAACGGGCGTCGGTGCGGACGGCGGTGGCGCGGTCGGGGCTGGCGGGGCTGCCGGGCTCCCCGGGTTCCTCGGGCTTCTCGGGTTCCTCGGGCTTCTCGGGTTCCCCGGGCTTCTCGGGTTCCTCGGGTGTTTCGAGCGATGCCGGTGCGGGGCCGTTGGATCCGCTGGCCGTGCTGCCGTTCGCGGAGGCCGTGTACGGGCGGGTGGCGGCCGGGGGCCGGGCGGACTTCGCGGTGTTCGCGGTCGCGGTCTCGGCCTCGGTCTCGGTCTCGGCAGGGGTCCCGACTGTGGTCGCGGCTGTGGTCCCGGCGGCGGGGGAGGGGCGTGCCGAGCCGGTGGCGGGCGGGTGCCTGGCCACGGTGCTGGGCGGGCGGTTGGTGTACCGGCGGCGCTGAGCCTGTCCGGCGGGGGCCTTAGGGGGGAGCTGCGGGCGTCGGCGGCGCCAGTGTGACGTACTCGTCAGTAGTCGGATTTCCTTGCGGCACAACGGACTTTCTTCGTGTGCACCCGAACTCCGGCGCCGGTGACGGGGAGTGATTGTCCCTTCGCCGTGACCTGAGGGCCCGCCAGCGGATACGATCCCGGACAGCTCACATCCGCACCCTCACCACATCACCGCCCGTGCCCGCGGGCGGCGGGGCCGCGTCCCCGGTCCCGAAGGCAAGCCAGGACAGGAACCATGCGAACCGCGACCGTTCCCCCGCCGCGCGTCCCGCGGTTGGGCCGTGGTTGGTACCTCGCCGCCCTGCTCAGCGCCGTGCTGGCCGTCAGCATGTGCCTGCTGGGTTGGCGTCAGGCCGACCAGGCCGACCGGATCGAGGCGCACCCGGTGAGAGTCGAGGGCGTCGTCACCCAGCTCCCGACCGGCGGCGGCACCTACAGCGCCGTCAGCTACCGGGTCGGCGGGCAGCCGCACACCGCGGCCGCGCTGCCGCTCGCGGACGGCATCAAGATCGGCGACCCGGTCTGCCTGGAGCACGCGGCCGACGACGCGGGCGCGGTGCGGATCTGCGGCGACACCTACCCGCAGCCGGTCGGCGTGGGCCTGGCCCGGTTCAGCGTGCCGGTCGCCGTGGTGCTCTTCGTGATCTGCGTGCTGCGCATCTGGCGCTACCGGAAGGCCGTCGCGATCCGCGCCGGGCAGGGGCGGCTGGCCGCCAACCTCGCCCTGGCGACGGAGGCGCTGGCGGACGGGATGCCCGCGATAACGCACGGCAAGCGCTCCCGCCGGAAGCGGCGCGCGGGCGGGCGGCGCGGGCAGCACTGAGGGAGCGGCTCGGCAGCCGGTGGGTGTGCCCCGTCGAACGCGGGGTGACCCTCGGCGGCCCGTCGGGGACCCGTTGGTGACCCGTTGGTGACCCGCTGGTGCGCCCCGTCGGAGGCCCGTCGGCACGCCCCGTTGGTCGGGGTGTCCGTGGAAGGGTGAACAATGGGGGCGTGACCCGAGCCTCTCTGGACAAGCAGCCGCACGAAGTCGCCGCCATGTTCGACGACGTCGCGGCCAAGTACGACCGCACCAACGACGTGCTCTCCCTCGGCCAGGCCCGCGCCTGGCGCCGGGCGGTGGCCGAGGCGGTGGCCGCCGGACCGGGGGACCTCGTGCTCGACCTCGGGGCCGGCACCGGTACCTCCTCGCTGCCCTTCGTCGAGGCCGGGGCCCAGGTCGTCCCGTGCGACTTCTCGGTCGGCATGCTCACCGAGGGCAAGGCCCGCCACCCCGAGCTGGCGCTCACCGCCGGGGACGCCACCCGGCTGCCGTTCGCCGACGGCACCTTCGACTCGGTGACGATCTCCTTCGCGCTGCGCAACGTCCAGGACACCGACGAGGCGCTGCGCGAGATGCTTCGGGTCACCAAGCCCGGCGGCAAGCTGGTGATCTGTGAGTTCTCCACGCCGACGTGGACGCCGTTCCGGACGGTCTACACCGAGTACCTGATGCGCGCGCTGCCGCCGGTCGCCACGGCCGTCAGCAGCAACCCGGAGGCGTACGTCTACCTCGCCGAGTCCATCCGGAGCTGGCCGGACCAGCCGGGCCTGGCCGCCAAGCTGCAGGAGAGCGGCTGGTCGAAGGTCGCCTGGCGGAACCTCACCGGCGGGATCGTCGCGCTGCACCGGGCGTACAAGACCGCGTAGTCGCCGGGGCCGGGCGGTCGGTCGGCCGGGACGGTGTCGCGGCCGCGCTCCCGGGGCGCGGGCGCTTCCGGCGGCGTGAGCGGAACTAGACTGCCGGAGACAAAAGCCGCCGTCCCCCGCCGCAGCTCCAGGAGTGTGTCCACGTGTCCGAGACCGCAGCCGATCTGACGAAGCCGGACGCCCCGGTGGAGAGCACGGCCGACGTCATCGTGGTCGGCGCGGGCCCGGCCGGATCCACCACCGCCTACTACCTGGCCCAGGCCGGGCTGGACGTGCTGCTGCTGGAGAAGACCGCCTTCCCCCGCGAGAAGGTCTGCGGCGACGGCCTGACCCCACGTGCCACCAAGCAGCTGGTGGACATGGGCATCGACGTCTCCACCGAGAACGGCTGGCTGCACAACAAGGGCCTGCGCATCATCGGCGGCGGCGTCCGCCTCGAGCTGGACTGGCCCGAGCTGTCCTCCTTCCCCGACTACGGCCTGGTCCGCAAGCGCGCCGACTTCGACGAGCTGCTGGCCCGTCAGGCCGAGAAGGCCGGCGCGCGGCTCTACGAGCGCTGCAACGTCAGCGGGCCGCTCCTGGACGAGCGCACCGGGCGGATCGTCGGCGTCACCGCCAAGCTCGGCGACGAGAAGCGGCCGGTCACCTTCCGCGCCCCGCTGGTGGTCGCCGCCGACGGCAACTCGACCAGGCTCTCGCTCGCCATGGGCCTGCACCGGCGCGAGGACCGCCCGATGGGCGTCGCCTACCGCACCTACTTCACCTCGCCGCGCCACGACGACGACTACCTGGAGTCCTGGCTGGAGCTGTGGGACACCCGCGAGGGGCAGCGCAAGCTGCTGCCCGGCTACGGCTGGGTCTTCGGCATGGGCGACGGCACCTCCAACGTCGGCCTCGGCATCCTCAACTCCTCGCCGGCCTTCGGCGAACTGGACTGGCGCGAGGTGCTCAAGGCCTGGTGCGCCGGCATGCCGGAGGAGTGGGGCTGCACCCCCGACAACATGACCGAGCCGATCCGCGGCGCCGCGCTGCCGATGGCCTTCAACCGGCAGCCGCACTACACCCGCGGCCTGTTGCTCGTCGGCGACGCGGGCGGCATGGTCAACCCGTTCAACGGCGAGGGCATCGCCTATGCGATGGAATCCGGCCAGATCGCCGCCGGGGTCATCGTGCAGGCCCTCGCCCGGGTCACCGACGGCGGCCGGGAGCGCGCCCTCCACGCCTACCCGCGCACCCTCAAGGACGTGTACGGCGGCTACTACACGCTGGGCCGCGCCTTCGTGAAGCTCATCGGCAACCCGAAGGTGATGCAGATCGCCGCCCAGCGCGGCCTCACCCACCCGATGCTGATGCGCTTCACCCTCAAGCTGCTCGCCAACCTGACCGACCCGCAGGGCGGCGACGCGATGGACCGCGTCATCAACGGGCTCGCCCGGGTCGCGCCGAACGCCTAGTCCGGCATGTGGCGCCGGCCGCTAGCCCGGCTCCGCCGCCGTCTCCGGGGGCCCGTCGACCGGGCGCCGGGAGGCGGCGGACCGCTGTTCGACGTAGGCCAGCCGGTCTGCGAAGACCCGGGCCGCGTCGGGGGTGAGCGTCCGCAGGGCGACGAGGGCGGTGAAGACGACGTCGCAGAGCTCGTGCTGGACGTCCTCCCAGCTGTGGGTCACCCCCTTGCGCGGGTTCTGGCCGGTGGCGCCGATCACGGCCGCGCCGACCTCGCCGACCTCCTCGGAGAGCTTGAGGATCCGCAGCAGGCGCTCCTCCTGGGGCGACTGCGTGCTCTGCCCGTCCAGCCATGCGACCAGGTGGTCGACGCTCTCCCAGATCCGGCTGTCCATGCGGCGCTGCTCCCCTGCGGTGTGGTTGGTGCTGCCACCGTACGGGAGCTGCGCGGTGCGGTGCGGCGGTCGGTCGGCGGGCAGGGAGGCGGGCGTCGGGCGGTCGGCGCGACGGTCGGGTCGGCGGGCAGAGGGGCAGTCGGCGGGCGGTCGGCGGCGGGCCGGGGTCGCCCCGGGTCGGCCCGGGCTGCCCGACCCGCCTTCGGTCAGCGGGTGCTGAGCTTCACGTGGCGGATGTTCACGGGGAGGTTGGGGAAGCCGTCGCCGGGGTTGTTCTGGTCGTCCTCGCCGCCGGCGGCGATCTTCTGCAGGACGTCCAGGCCCGCCGTGATCCGGCCGAACGGGGTGTAGGCAGGGGAGAGCTTGGTGTCCTTCCAGACGAAGAAGAACTGGCTGCCGTTGGTGTTCGGGCCGGCGTTGGCCATGGCGACGGTGCCGGCCGGGTAGGTGGCGCCGGTCAGGTTCTCGTCCGGGAAGGAGTAGCCGGGCCCGCCGCTGCCCGTCCCGGTCGGGTCGCCGCACTGCAGGACGTAGATCCGCTGGGTGGTGAGGCGGTGGCAGTGGCTGCGGTCGAAGTAGTCGTGCTCGGCGAGGAAGCGGAACGAGAAGGTGGTGCAGGGCGCCTTGTCGGTCAGCGCCTCGAAGGTGATCGCGCCCTGGCTGGTCCGCAGCGTCGCGCGGTAGGGCTGGGCCGCCTTCTTCGCGTCGAAGACCGGGATTCCCTTGAAATTGTCGGCCGGTACAGCTGGTGTGTAGGTGCAGCCGGCGGCGGGGGTGGTGGCCGCGGGGGCGGAGGTGCCCGCGACGGCGGTGCCGGTGCTCGCCACGAGCGGGAGGACGGTGGCGGCGGCGACCAGCGCCCAGTGCGTGCGCTTCACGTGACGGGCCTTCCGGGGGGTGGTGGACGGCTGGATTGTCATGGAGGAATCATCCACGGCCGGGTGGGGATGCGGTAGGGGGCGGGACGGCCGTGGTTCCCCGGGGCCCGGGGGTGTGATGGGCGGTCAGATGGGCCTGGGGGGGTGGGGATTCCGTCGGTGCTGTCGCGCTCGATGGCGGTCACGCTACGGGTATTGCCGGTATGGCGAGTGTTGCCTATGTTGCCGGTCTTGCCGGTGGGGCAAGGATGGTCGGTCTTGCCGGTGGGGCGAGGGTGGGCGGGGTGGCGGGGGTGGCCGAGCTGGCGGAGTCCTCCTCGGCGGAGGTGAAGAGCCCGGCGCGGGCGGCGAGGGCGGCGGCGTCGGCGGCCCGCTCGGCCGTGCGGGCGTCCAGTGGCTCGCCGGAGACGAACAGGCGGTAGTAGAGCGGGGCGGTAGCGGCGCGGACCACCTCGGCGCCGTCCGTTCCGGCAGGCAACTCGCCGCGGGTGACCGCCCGTTCGGCCACCCCGGCGGCCTGTCGGTGGCGGGCGGCGAAGAAGGCGCGCAGGGCGGCCGCGCCGGTGTCGGAGCGCTGGGCCGCGGAGATCAGTGCGGTGGGCGTGGGGCCCAGCTCCGGGTCGGTGAAGACGCTGAACACCTCCTGGGTGATCCGTCGGAGGTCCTGTCGGAGGTCGCCGGTGTCGGGCAGCGGCCAGGGCTGGTCGGCGGATGCGGTCAGGGCATCGGCGACCAGCCCGTCCACGCCGCCCCACCGTCGATAGAGGGTCGCCTTGTGGACGCCGGAGCGGGTGGCGACCGCCTCGACGGTGAGGCCGTCGTACCCCTTCTCCGTGACCTCGGCGAGCGTGGCGGTGACCACGTCCGCCCGGACCCGTGCGCTGCGGCCGCCCGGGCGGGGGGTGGGGGCATGGGGTGGCTGCTCGGGGTGGGTGGCTCCGGTCAAAGTCGACTCCAGTCGCATTAAGGCTTGCTGCGGGGGTGGTGGCGTGCCATGCTCATCGTAATGCGACTTCAGTCGCATTACGAGAGGAGCCTGAGTGACTGCGACCGCCATCCCCGATCCCACCGTGCTCCACCCGCTCACCGGCCACGATCGTGTCGTCCTGTTGCGACCGCTCGTCACCGACCCGCGGATCGAGGTCGGCGAGTACACCTACTTCGACGACCCCGACGGCGCCACCCGCTTCGAGGAGCGCAACGTCCTCTATGCGTACGGCCCCGAGCGCCTGGTGATCGGGAAGTACTGCGCGATCGCCACCGGGACCCGCTTCCTGATGGCCGGTGCCGCCCACCCGGCCATCGGCGTCTCCACCTTCCCCTTCACGATGTTCGGCGGCAGCTGGACCGAGCGGACCCTCGACATCGTCACGGACCTGCCCAGCCGGGGCGACATCGTGATCGGCAACGACGTCTGGTTCGGCTTCGGGGCCACCGTGCTGCCCGGAGTCCGGATCGGCGACGGCGCGATCGTCGCGGCTGGTGCGATGGTCACCGCCGACGTCGAGCCCTACACCATCGTCGGCGGCAACCCCGCCCGGCCGATCAGGCGGCGCTTCGAGGACGCCGACATCGAGCGCTTGCGCCGCGCGGCCTGGTGGGACTGGCCGGTCGAGCTCGTCACCGAGCACGTGCGCGTCATCATGTCCGGAACGCCGACCGACATCGAGGCGATCGCCGTGGCGAACGGACTGATCGACGGCTGACCATCCGGTGTCCGGAACGACATTGATCACCGGCCGTCCGGTGAGCGAGGATGGCGCCCCTCGTTTCCGCGCAGTGCCCCGTCCACCGCCGGGCCTTCCGCCCGGCTCCTGGGTCCGTCCGACGCCGTACGGTCCTCGCGCCCGTCGGTTCCGTTCGCTCGGAGGGATCCTCGTCATGCCTGCCTCCCAGTCCAAGGACTCGTCCCCCTCGGTCCTTCGTGATCTTCCGGTGCTGCTCGTGGCGGTGGTGTGGGGGTCGAGCTTCCTCGCCGTCCAGCGGGTGGCCGAGCCGGGGACCGTCGTGGCGATGCTCGTCCTGCGCTTCGGGCTGGTGCTGCCGCTGCTCGGGGTGGTCGCCTGGCGGGCTCTGCGGAGGCTGAGCCGTGCCGAGTGGCTCGGCGGCGCCGCACTGGGACTGGTGCTCAGCGGGATCTTCCTGCTGGAGACCTACGGAGCTGTGCACACCTCCGCGACCAACGCCGGGCTGATCATCAGCCTCGCGATGGTGCTCACCCCGCTCGGCGAGAGCGCCCTCGGCCGGACCGCACCACCGCGGGCCTTCCTGGGGGCCGCCGGGCTGGCCGTCCTCGGCGTCGCCCTGCTCACCGGCGACGGCGGGCTGCGCGCTCCCTCGCTCGGTGACCTGCTGGTGCTGGGTGCCGCCCTCGTCCGCTCCGCGTACGTCCTCGCCATGGCCCGCACCCGGGCCCTGCGCGACACCGACATGCTCGCCGTGACCTGGGTGCAACTCGCCACGGCCACCGGAGTGTTCGCCGTCGTCGCGCTGTCCGTGGGGCCGGCGCCGTGGACCGTGGCCCGCTCGTACGGGGCCGGCCAGTGGGCCTGGCTGCTGCACCTGTCCTTGTTCTGCACCCTGTTCGCCTTCTTCGTCCAGATGTGGGCCGTGCGGGCCACTTCGCCCTCCCGCGTCAGCCTGCTGCTCGGCACCGAACCGCTGTGGGCCGCCGTCTTCGGGATCACCCTGGCCGGGAACCGGATGGGCCCGCTCGCCCTGGTCGGCGGAGCCCTGGTGCTGGTCGCCACCGAGTGGGGCCGACGCACCGCTCCCGCGCCGCGCCCGGCCCGGGCAGAGGGCGGGGCAGGTGCCGGGGCGGATCCGGGGGCGGACGCAGGGGCCGGAGAGCAGAAGCGGGAGCCGGCCCCGGCGTGATCCGTGGTCGTGGTCACCGGCGCCGCCGCAGCGTCCGGCGGGCGTAGTCGAGGGTGACCGCGCCGAGCAGCGGGCCCCAGGCGACCAGGGGCAGGTAGGCGAGGGTCATCACCACGGCGGCGAAGCCGCGCGGCGAATCCGGCTCGGCCAGGTTGTGGGCCCAGCCGCCGAACAGCGCCTCCATGCCGAGGAAGGTGAGCAGCGCCGAGCCCAGCAGCGCCGGGACGATCGCGGCGAGCGGCCGGACCCGTCGACCGCCGATCAGTGGGATCCAGCCGGGTGTCACCAGGCCCCAGGGGCGGACCAGGCCGACGGTCAGGAAGGCCAGTGTCTCGGCCAGGGCGCTCAGCGCCACGCAGTAGACGGTGCCCCAACCCGGCTGGTGCGCGTCGAAGGCCGCGGCCGTGGCCCCGGTGAAGCCGACCGGGACACCGAAGCCGAAGGCGATCCGCCACACCCCCGAGGGGACGGTGCTCAAGGCGGCGGCCTTGGCGGCCAGCTGGGCCCAGCGCGGGGCGTCCGGGACGCCCGGGGCGGGCGGGGCGTCCTGGATGTCCGGGGCGGCCGGGTCGGTCTGGCGGGCGGTGCCCCGAGAGTTGATCACGAGCTTCGACATGGTGGACTCCCATCCTGTCCGGCCCCATCGGCCGGTGCGATGACTCAAGACTCGAGGTCCGACAGGGGTCCGCGGCAGTGCCGATCGGGCTGTTCTCCCTGCTCAACCGGCCTGTGAAATATGCCGATCGGCACAAGCGCACCGCCCGGACCGCGTCGTAATGTGACGGCAGTCGATGAGAGGTGGTGACGATGATTCAGATCCTGTCGCTGGTCGTCCCGGTCCTGCTGGTGCCGGCCTGGATGGTCCGCGAGCGCCACGGCACGGCCGCCGTGACGACCGTGCTCGGCGCGGTGTCGGCGACGGTCTCGGTCGTCGTCTGGGTCACCGGCCACTGGACGGAGGCGGCGCGTTGGACCGGGCTGGTCGGCCTGGTCGAACTGGCCGGGCTGCTGCTGGCGGTGGTCCTCAGCCTGCGCGCCGAGGACGGCCCGCGGTGCGCGGCGGCGGCCTGGACGGCGGGCGGAGCGGTAGCCCTCTGGCCGTCCCGGTTCGATGGGCCCGCCGACGCGCTCACGCTCTTCGGCTTCGGATCGACGCTGTCCCTGCCGGCCGTGCTGATCGGGCTCTACCTGCGCGGCCTGGACGACGGCCGGGCCCGCGCGGTGGCCGAGGCCAAGCGTGCCCAGCGGCTCGAACTGGCCCACGACCTGCACGACTTCGTCGCGCACGACGTCAGCGGCATGGTCGCCCAGGCCCAGGCGGGGGCGTATCTGGCGGCCATCGACCCGGCGCGGGCGGCCGAGATGTTCGAGCGGATAGAGCAGGCCGGGCAGCGGGCGCTGGCCTCGCTGGACCGGACGGTGCAACTGCTGCGCAGCGAGGAGGCGGCCGACCGCGGTCCGCAGCCCGGTCTCGCCGAACTCGCGCAGGTGGCCGATCAGTTCACCGCCTCGGGCGGCGCCGAGGTCCGGGTGGAGTTGCCGGAGGGGCCGGTGCCGCGTGAGGTGGAGGGCACCGTGCACCGGATCGTGGTCGAGTCCCTGACCAACGTCCGGCGGCACGCTCCGGCCGCCCGAGTGGTCGAGGTCCGGGCCCGTCAGAGCGACGGACGGCTGGAGTTGACCGTGACGGACGATGGCGGGCCGCCGGCCCCGGGCGGGCGGCCGCGTGGCGGCGGCGGGAGCGGGCTCCCGGGGCTGGCGGCCCGGGTGGAAGCCCTCGGCGGCTCGCTGGAGGCCGGTCCGTACGAGCGGAAGGGCTGGCGGGTGACGGCGGTGTTGCCGCTGGACGCGGCTGTCGGCGGGCCGGAACGATCGCAGAGGCCGACGCGGGTCGGCATGGGGGAGGTGCGGGGATGAGCAGTGGCACGGGGCCGGTTCGGATCCTGATCGCGGACGACCAGGCGGACGTCCGTAGCGCGTTCCGGATGATCCTGGACGTCCAGCCGGACATGACGGTGGTGGCCGAGGCGGCGGACGGTGCCGCGGCGGTGGAGGAGGCGAGGAGGCTGCGGCCGGACGTGGTGCTCGCGGACATCCGGATGCCGAAGCTGGACGGTCTGGAGGTCACCCGGCAGTTGGCCGGCCAGTGCAAGGTGATCGTGGTGACCACCTTCGACCTGGACGAGTACGTGCACACGGCGCTGCGGCACGGTGCGGCGGGATTCCTGCTGAAGCGCTCGGGGCCGGTGTTGCTGATCGAGGCGATCAGGGCGGCGATGGCCGGGGACGCGTTGATCAGCCCGCAGGTCACCGTGCGGCTCCTGCGGCACATGGCACTTCCGGGCGCGGAGCCGAAGCCCGGGCCGGTGGCCGGTGCGCGGACGGCGGGGCCGCTGGCGGCCGGCCCGGTGGAGGAACTGACCGCGCGGGAAAGGGAGATCGCCGAGCAGGTGGCGGACGGGGCGACCAACGCGGAGATCGGTGCGGGGCTGTTCATCTCACCGGGGACGGTGAAGAACCACCTCGCCAGCGTCCAGCGCAAGCTCGGTGCCCGTAACCGGGTGGGCATCGCGGCCTGGGTGTGGGAGCAGACGGCCGGCAAGAGGTAGCCGACGGACGCCGACTGCGCGCGCTTGTGAACGAAGGGTCAAGCGGGCGTTCGGACCCCCGCCACCCCTGCGAGTGAGCCGCTATAACACGTCAACATGGCGCCCTGAAATTTGCCCGCGTCGGCGCATAGTTGATATAGGAATACGCCCCTGACCAGCCCCTTCACAAGTAAATGCGACTGGTTGTGATCATTTGACTCCTTTGCGTTGACAAATCTGGGCATGTTCACATTCGCCACCATTCACATGGTGTCGTAGATCACAAAGATCGCGGTGAACTGCGTGTCGCAGATCACAAGCGGACGGGCATAGGATGCGCTCGTTCCAGGCTTTGTGAACTGCCTCACATGAGGTGGATCCCGGGAACCGGAAGGCGGGTTCACCGCAGCGTGACCCGCCGGTTCCGATCTGCAGTCAAGGACGACTGGACGGAGGGAGCGGGGGCTATGAATGCCTACGCGCCGATCCTCGTACTCGGTGCCATCGCGGCGGCGTTCGCGGTCGGCTCCGTCGTGATGGCCTCACTCACCGGCCCCAAGCGCTACAACCGGGCCAAGTTGGAGGCGTACGAGTGCGGCATCGAGCCGACCCCGCAGCCCGTGGGCGGTGGTCGGTTCCCGATCAAGTACTACCTGACGGCGATGCTCTTCATCGTCTTCGACATCGAGATCGTCTTCCTCTACCCCTGGGCCGTGACCTTCGACGCCCTGGGGATCTTCGGGTTGGTCGAGATGCTGCTCTTCATCGCCACCGTCTTCGTCGCGTACGCCTACGTCTGGCGCCGCGGCGGTCTGGAGTGGGACTGAGCGCGGGGTGGCCGCCGCCCTTGTGAACGAGCGGACAAGCCCGAACGGGCGGACGTACCAGAGGACTTGAGGGCATTGAGAGGGATCTGATGGGAATCGAGGAGAAGCTGCCGAGCGGCTTTCTGCTCACGACCGTGGAGACGGCCGCCGGCTGGGTGCGCAAGGCGTCACTCTTCCCGGCCACCTTCGGTCTGGCCTGCTGCGCGATCGAGATGATGACCACCGGTGCCGGCCGCTACGACCTGGCCCGGTTCGGCATGGAGGTCTTCCGGGGCTCCCCCCGGCAGGCCGATCTGATGATCGTGGCGGGCCGGGTGAGCCAGAAGATGGCACCGGTGCTGCGCCAGGTGTACGACCAGATGCCCAACCCCAAGTGGGTGATCTCGATGGGCGTCTGCGCCTCCTCCGGCGGGATGTTCAACAACTACGCGATCGTGCAGGGCGTCGACCACATCGTCCCGGTGGACATCTACCTGCCCGGCTGTCCGCCCCGTCCGGAGATGCTGATGGACGCGATCCTGAAGCTGCACGACAAGATCCAGCACGAGCCGCTGGGCGTGAACCGGCGCCGGGCCGAGGAGCTCGGCGAGGCGCTCGCCCTGCAGGCCACCCCGATCAGCGAGATGCGGGGGCAGCTGCAATGAACGAGCAGGTACCCGAGACCCGCCGGGACCAGCCGGTCCGCGAGATCCCGGTCGAGGTGGTCGGCCGCCGTCAGGGCATGTTCGGCGCCAAGGACAGCGGCGACACCTCCGGCTTCGGCGGTCTGGCGGCCCCGATCGTGCTGCCCGGCCCGAGCGAACGCCCGTACGGCGGCTGGTTCGACGAGGTCGCCGACGAGCTGGAGGGCGCCCTGGAGGAGCAGGGCCTGGACCCGGCCGAGGTGATCGAGAAGACCGTGGTCGACCGCGGTGAACTCACCTTCCACGTGGACCGCGCCCACCTGCTGAAGACCGTCCGCGTCCTGCGCGACGACCCGGCGCTGCGCTTCGAACTGTGCCTGGGCGTGAGCGGCGTGCACTACCCCGGGGACAAGGGCCGCGAGCTGCACGCGGTCTACCACCTGCGGTCGATCACCCACGGTCGGCTGATCCGGCTGGAGGTCACCGCGCCCGACGCCGACCCGCGCGTCCCCTCCGTGGTGAGCGTCTACCCGACCAACGACTGGCACGAGCGCGAGGTCTACGACTTCTTCGGCCTGGTCTTCGACGGCCACCCGGCGCTCACCCGGATCATGATGCCGGACGACTGGCTGGGCCACCCGCAGCGCAAGGACTACCCGCTCGGCGGCATCCCCGTCGAGTACAAGGGCGCCCAGATCCCGGCTCCCGACCAGCGGAGGTCGTACAGCTGATGGACACTCAGCACTACGAGGAAGCAGACGCCCGCGAGACCACCGAGGGCCGGGTCTTCACCGTCACCGGCGGCGACTGGGGCGAGGTGGTCGAGGCGATCGGCCGGGCCGACGACGAACGCATCATCGTCAACATGGGCCCCCAGCACCCGTCCACCCACGGCGTGCTGCGGCTGATCCTGGAGATCGACGGCGAGACAGTGAAGGAGGCCCGCTGCGGCATCGGCTACCTCCACACCGGCATCGAGAAGAACATGGAGTTCCGCAACTGGGTCCAGGGCACCACCTTCGTGACCCGCATGGACTACCTGACCCCGCTGTTCAACGAGACCGCCTACTGCCTGGCGGTCGAGAAGCTGCTCGGCATCACCGGCGACGTCCCGGAGCGGGCCAACGTCGTCCGCGTGATGATGATGGAGCTCAACCGGATCGCCTCGCACCTGGTCTGCCTGGCCACCGGCGGCATGGAGATCGGCTCCACCACTCTGATGATCTACGGCTTCCGGGACCGCGAGCTGATCCTGGACGTCTTCGAGCTGGTCACCGGCCTGCGTATGAACCACGCGTACGTGCGCCCCGGCGGCCTCGCCCAGGACCTGCCGCCCGGCGCCGTCGACCAGATCCGCGAGGCGGTCAAGGTCTTCCGCTCCCGGATGCACGAGTACGACAAACTCGCCACCGGCAACCCGGTGTTCAAGGCCCGGCTGGTCGACGTCGGCTTCCTGGACCTGCCCGGGTGCCTGGCCCTCGGCGCCACCGGCCCGATCCTGCGCGCCACCGGCCTGCCGCACGACCTGCGCAAGACCGACCCGTACTGCGGCTACGAGGACTACGACTTCGAGGTCGCGGTCGCCGACAGCGCGGACTCCTACGGGCGCTTCCTGATCCGCCTGGAGGAGATGAAGCAGTCGCTGCGGATCGTCGAGCAGTGCCTGGACCGGCTGCGCCCGGGGCCGGTGATGGTGGCCGACAGGAAGATCGCCTGGCCCGCCCAACTGGCCGTCGGCCCGGACGGGATGGGCAACTCCCTCGACCACATCCGCAAGATCATGGGCACCTCGATGGAGGCCCTGATCCACCACTTCAAGCTGGTCACCGAGGGCTTCCGGGTCCCGGTCGGCCAGGCGTACGCGGCGGTCGAGTCACCCAAGGGCGAGCTGGGCGTGCACGTGGTCAGCGACGGCGGGACGCGCCCGTACCGGGTCCACTTCCGGGACCCGTCGTTCACCAATCTGCAGACGATGGCGGCGATGTGCGAGGGCGGCCAGGTGGCCGACGTGATCGTCGCGGTGGCCGGGATCGACCCGGTGATGGGAGGCGTGGACCGGTGACCAACGTCGAACTCGGACTGCCGGCGCTGCCGGCCGCACCGTACCCCGAGGAGGTGCACGCCCGGCTGGCCTCCGACGCCGCCGAGCTGATCGCCCGCTACCCGCAGTCCCGCTCGGCGCTGCTGCCGCTGCTGCACCTGGTGCAGGCGGAGGAGGGCTTCGTCAGCCGGACCGGGATCCGGTTCTGCGCCGAGCAGTTGGACCTCACCACCGCCGAGGTCACCGCCGTCGCGACCTTCTACACCATGTACCGGCGGCGCCCGGCCGGGAAGTACCACGTCGGGGTCTGCACCAACACCCTGTGCGCGGTGCTCGGCGGCGACCAGATCTTCGCCGAGCTCCAGGAGCACCTGGGCATCGGCAACAACGAGACCACCGAGGACGGCGAGGTCTCGATCGAGCACATCGAGTGCAACGCGGCCTGCGACTACGCGCCCGTGGTGATGGTCAACTGGGAGTTCTTCGACAACCAGTCCCCGGAGAGCGCCCGGCAGCTGGTCGACGACCTGCGCGCCGGTCGTGAGGTCCGGCCCACCCGCGGCGCCCGGCTGTGCGGTTTCAAGGAGACCGCCCGGATCCTGGCCGGTTTCCCGGACGAGCGCCCGGGCGCCAACGACGAGTCCGGCGCCGGCGGGGCACCCTCCCTGGCCGGCCTGCGGCTGGCCCGCGGCGAGGCCCTGCCCGGCACCCCCGGCACCAGGGTCGTCTCACCCCGCCACGAACCGCCCCGCGAGGAACCGCCGCACACCGAGGCGTCCCGCGAGGAACCGCCGCACACCGAGGCATCCCGCGAGGAACCGCCGCACACCGGCGAGTCCCGCGACGAGCTGCCGCACACCGACGCGCCCCGCACCGAGGGCACCGGCCAGGAAGGGAGCGAGGCGTGATGACCTCCGCCGAGCCGGCCGAGAAGCTGCTCACCCCCGTCCTGTCCGACTCCTGGGACGACAGCCGTCCCTGGACGCTCGACACCTACCGCCGCCACCACGGCTACGAGGGCCTCAAGGCCGCCCTCGCCATGCCCCCGGACGACGTGATCGCCCTGGTCAAGGACTCCGGTCTGCGCGGCCGCGGCGGCGCCGGCTTCCCCACCGGCATGAAGTGGCAGTTCATCCCGCAGAACGACGGCAAGCCGCACTACCTGGTGGTCAACGCGGACGAGTCCGAGCCGGGCACCTGCAAGGACATCCCGCTGCTGTTCGCGAACCCGCACTCCCTCATCGAGGGAATGATCATCGCCTCCTACGCGATCCGCTGCGACCACGCGTTCATCTACCTGCGCGGCGAGGTCGTCCCGGTGCTGCGCCGGCTGCACGCGGCGGTCGCCGAGGCGTACCGGGCGGGCCTGCTCGGCCGGAACATCCTCGGCTCCGGCGTCGACCTCGACATCACCGTGCACGCCGGCGCCGGCGCGTACATCTGCGGCGAGGAGACGGCGCTGCTGGACTCGCTGGAGGGCCGTCGCGGCCAGCCCCGGCTGCGGCCCCCGTTCCCGGCGATCGCCGGCCTGTACGCCTGCCCGACGGTGGTCAACAACGTCGAGTCGATCGCCTCGGTGCCGCCGATCCTGGCCCGCGGCAAGGAGTGGTTCAAGGGCCTGGGCACCGAGAAGTCCCCCGGCTTCACGCTCTACTCGCTCTCCGGGCACGTCACCAACCCCGGCCAGTACGAGGCCCCGCTGGGCGTCACGCTGCGCCAGCTGCTCGACCTCAGCGGCGGCATCCGCGCCGGGCACCGGCTGAAGTTCTGGACCCCGGGCGGCTCGTCCACCCCGATGTTCACCGACGAGCACCTCGACGTCCCGCTGGACTACGAGGGCGTCGGCGCGGCCGGCTCGATGCTCGGCACCAAGGCGCTGCAGGTCTTCGACGAGACCACCTGCGTGGTGCGGGCGGTCACCCGCTGGACGGAGTTCTACGCCCACGAGTCCTGCGGCAAGTGCACCCCCTGCCGGGAGGGCACCTACTGGCTGGTCCAGCTGCTCAAGCGGGTCGAGGCGGGCGAGGGTGTCGAGGGGGACCTGGAGAAGCTCCTCGACATCGCGGACAACATCAACGGCAAGTCCTTCTGCGCGCTGGGCGACGGTGCGGCCAGCCCGATCGTCTCCTCACTGCAGCACTTCCGGGCCGAGTACGAGCAGCACCTGGCCGAGCGCCGCTGCCCGTTCGACCCGGCCGCCTCCACCGTCTGGGCCGACGGCCCCCGCCCCGGCCACCAGTCCGCCACCGAAAGGGAGGTGCACGCGTGACGATCACAGAGCCAACCGCCTCCACGGGAGACAAGCCCGCGGTCGAACTGGTCACGCTCACCATCGACGGCGTCGAAGTGCAGGTCCCCAAGGGGACGTTGGTGATCCGGGCGGCCGAGACCGTCGGCACCCAGATCCCGCGCTTCTGCGACCACCCGCTGCTCGACCCGGCCGGCGCCTGCCGCCAGTGCATCGTCGAGATCGAGGGCCAGCGCAAGCCGGTCGCCTCCTGCACGATCCCGGTGGCCGAGGGCATGGTGGTGCGCACCCAGCTCAGCTCGCCGGTGGCGGAGAAGGCGCAGCGCGGCGTGATGGAGCTGCTGCTGATCAACCACCCGCTGGACTGCCCGGTCTGCGACAAGGGCGGCGAGTGCCCGCTGCAGAACCAGGCGATGAGCAGCGGCGCCGCCGACTCCCGCTTCGAGGGCATGAAGCGCACCTACGAGAAGCCGGTGCCGATCAGCAGCCAGGTGCTGCTGGACCGCGAGCGCTGCGTGCTGTGCGCGCGTTGCACCCGTTTCTCGCAGCAGATCGCCGGGGACCCGTTCATCGACCTGGTGGAGCGCGGGGCGCTGCAGCAGGTCGGCACCGGTGAGGGGGACGACTTCGAGTCGTACTTCTCCGGGAACACCATCCAGATCTGCCCGGTGGGTGCGCTGACCTCGGCGGCCTACCGGTTCCGCTCGCGCCCCTTCGACCTGGTGTCCTCACCGAGCGTGTGCGAGCACTGCTCGGCGGGCTGCGCGCAGCGCACCGACCACCGGCGCGGAAAGGTGCTGCGCCGGCTGGCGGGCGAGGACCCGGCGGTGAACGAGGAGTGGAACTGCGACAAGGGCCGTTTCGCCTTCCGGTACGCCCAGCAGCGGGACCGGCTGACCACCCCGCTGGTGCGGGTGGACGGCGAACTGGTGCCGGCCTCCTGGCCGGAGGCGCTGGCGAAGGCCGCCGAGGGCCTGCGCGGCGCCCGGACGGGCGTGCTGGCCGGCGGCCGGGTCACGGTCGAGGACGCGTACGCGTACGCCAAGTTCGCGCGGGTGGTGCTGGGCACCAACGACGTGGACTTCCGGGTCCGCCCGCACAGTGGCGAGGAGGCGGAATTCCTGGCCGCGGCCGTGGCCGGGCGGGGCATCGACGTGGACGGCGACGGCCTGACCTACGAGCTGTTGGAGCAGGCGCCGGCGGTGCTGCTGGCGGGCTTCGAGCCGGAGGAGGAGTCGCCGATCGTCTTCCTGCGGCTGCGCAAGGCGGTCCGCGGCCGCGGCCAGAAGGTGTTCTCGGTGGCCGCGTTCGGCTCCCGGGGCCTGGCCAAGCTGCGCGGCGCGCTGCTGCCGGCCGCGCCGGGCACCGAGCCGGAGTGGCTCGCGGCGCTGGCGGCGGACGAGCCGCTGGGCGACGACGCGGGCCGGGCGGCCGAACTGCTGCGCACGCCCGGCGCGGTGATCATGGTGGGCGAGCGGCTGGCCGCCGTGCCGGGCGCGTTGACGGCGGTGCTGCGGCTGGCGCACGCGACCGGCGCGCGGCTGGCGTGGGTGCCGCGCCGCGCGGGTGAGCGCGGGGCCGTGGAGGCGGGTGCGCTGCCGGGCTTGCTGCCCGGTGGCCGTCCGCTGGCCGCTCCGGGGGCGCGGGCCGAGGCGGCCGCGCTGTGGGGGGTGGCGGAGCTGCCCTCCAAGCCGGGCCGGTCCACCGACCAGATGCTGGCGGCGGCCGCGCAGGGCGAGTTGGACGCGCTGCTGGTCGGCGGCGTGGACCCGGACGACCTGCCGGACCCGGCGCTGGCCGACGAGGCGCTGGCGGCGGTCCCGTTCGTGGTGTCGCTGGAGCTGCGGCCCTCCGCGGTGACGGCGCGGGCGGACGTGGTGCTGCCGGTGGCGGCGGTGGCGGAGAAGGCCGGCACCTTCCTGGACTGGGAGGGCCGGGTGCGGATGTTCGAGGCGGCGCTCAAACCGGACCAGCAGATGGGCCGGCACCTGGAGTCGGACCTGCGGGTGCTGAGCATGCTGGCGCACGCGCTGGGCCACCGGCTGGGCCTGCCCGACGTGCGGGCGGCGCGGCTGGAGCTGGACGGTTTCACCCCCTGGGAGGGCGACCGCGCGGCGGACCCGGCGGCGCACCCGGGCCTGCTGCCCCGTCCGGCCACCGGCCAGGCGGTGCTGGCGGGTTGGCGTTACCTGCTGGACAACGGCGTGCTGCAGCAGGGCGATCCGCACCTGGCGGGCACCCGGCACCGGGCGGTGGCCCGGATCTCCGCCGAGACGGCGAAGGAGGTCGGCGCCGAGGCGGCCGCCGGGCTGCGGCTGACCGGCCCGGCCGGCTCGCTGACCCTGCCGCTGGAGGTCACCGACTCGATCCCGGACCGTACGGTCTGGATCCCGCTCGACTCCACGCCGGGCGGCGCCCACCGCGCGCTCGGCACCACTGTCGGCCACCTGGTCACGATCGCCGCGGCCGAGGTCGAACCCGAGCCGGCGGCACAGGCCCAGGCGGCACAGGCTCAGGCGGCACAGGCTTCGGTGGCGCAGGCCCCGGCCGACACGGCCGCGGACGAAGCCGACACGACCGCGGGCGAAGGGGAGGACCGATGACTCCGCAGCCGTACGAGACGCTCCACTTCTTCGGCCAGGACCCGTGGTGGCTGGTCCTGCTGAAGGCGGTGTTCTGCTTCGCCTTCCTGGTCCTGACGGTGCTGATCGCGATCGTCTGGGAGCGCAAGGTGGTGGCCTGGATGCAGCTGCGCATCGGGCCGAACCGGCACGGGCCGTGGGGCCTGCTGCAGTCCCTGGCGGACGGCGTGAAGCTGGCGCTGAAGGAAGACCTGGTGGTCAAGGGCTCGGACAAGGTGGTCTACATCCTGGCCCCGATCGTCTGTGCCATCCCGGCCTTCATGGCCTTCGCGGTGATCCCGTTCGGCCCGGCCGGCAACGAGGTGTCGATCTTCGGCACCCGGACGCCGCTGCAGCTGACCGACCTCCCGGTGGCCCTGCTGTACATCCTGGCGACGGCCTCGGTGGGCATCTACGGCATCGTGCTGGCCGGCTGGTCCTCCGGTTCGACGTACCCGCTGCTGGGCGGGCTGCGCTCGTCCGCGCAGATGATCAGCTACGAGATCGCGATGGGCCTGTCCTTCGCGGCGGTGTTCATCTACTCGGGCTCGATGTCGACCTCGGAGATCGTGGCGCACCAGCAGACGACCTGGTTCGCGGCGCTGCTGCCGGTGTCGTTCATCGTCTACATCATCTCGATGGTCGGGGAGACCAACCGGGCGCCGTTCGACCTCCCGGAGGCCGAGGGCGAGCTGGTCGGCGGCTTCAACACCGAGTACTCCTCGCTGAAGTTCGCGATGTTCATGCTGGCCGAGTACGTGAACATGGTGACGGTCTCGGCGGTGGCCTCGACCCTCTTCCTGGGCGGCTGGCGGGCCCCGTGGCCGGTCTCGACCTTCTGGGAGGGCGCCAACCACGGCTGGTGGCCGATGCTGTGGATCACGCTGAAGATCCAGCTGCTGCTGTTCTTCTTCATCTGGCTGCGCGGCACGCTGCCCCGGCTCCGCTACGACCAGTTCATGAAGCTGGGCTGGAAGGTGCTGATCCCGGTCTCGCTGGTGTGGCTGGTGCTGATCGCGAGCGTGCGGGCGCTGCGCAACGAGGGCTACGGCTTCGGCGAGGTGGTGCTGTACGTGGGTGCCCCGGTCGGGGCGGTCCTGTTGCTGGCGCTGCTGTGGGACTTCCTGAGGAAGCAGCCGGAGCCCGAAGAGGCCCCGCCGAAGGGCGAGTTCGACCCGATGGAGGGCGGCTACCCGGTCCCACCGCTGCCGGGCCAGGTGCTCCCGCCGGTACCGCGCAGGCGTAGCCGCGCCCCGAAGCAACTCCAGGACGCCCTCAACGGGGCCGACCATTCCGAAGGGAGCTGAACCGCGATGTCGTCCGACAAGTCCGACCAGTCTGACCAGTCCGACCGTACGGACCGGCCCGAGCGGGCCGACCGGCCGTCGATCCTCGGTCCGGCCGCCGGCTTCGGCGTGACCTTCAAGGCCATGTTCAAGAAGCGGCTCACCGAGCAGTACCCGGAGCAGAAGAAGCCCACCGCTCCGCGCTTCCACGGCCGCCACCAGCTGAACCGGCACCCGGACGGCCTGGAGAAGTGCGTCGGCTGCGAGCTGTGCGCGTGGGCGTGCCCGGCCGACGCGATCTACGTGGAGGGCGCGGACAACCGGGACGAGGAGCGCTACTCGCCGGGCGAGCGCTACGGCGCGGTCTACCAGATCAACTACGCCCGCTGCATCCTGTGCGGGCTGTGCATCGAGGCCTGCCCGACCCGCGCGCTCACCATGACCAACGAGTACGAGCTGGCCGACTCCTCCCGGCGGGACCTGATCTTCACCAAGGAGCAGCTGCTGGTGGGCCTGTCCGAGGGCATGGTCGACACCCCGCACGCGATCTTCCCGGGCACCGACGAGGGCGCGTACTACCGGGGCGAGATCACCGCGGCCGCGCCGGGGACGGTGCAGCAGGAGCGCACCGACCGGGAGAAGGAGGCGCAGCAGTGAACGGGTCCCTGATCCTCGAAACCGGTAGGACCCTGGCGGCGACGGGGACGACCTCCACCGGCGAGGCCGTCCAGTTCTGGGTGCTCGCGGTGATCGCGGTCGGCGGCGCGCTCGGCATGCTGCTGATGAGGAAGGCCGTGCACAGCGCGCTGTGCCTGGCGGCCACCATGATGGCGCTGGCGGTCTGTTACATGGCCCAGGGCGCGGTGTTCCTGGGCGTGGTGCAGATCGTGGTCTACACCGGCGCGATCATGATGCTGTTCCTGTTCGTGGTGATGCTGGTCGGCGTCACCAGCGAGGACTCCCTCAAGGAGCAGCTGAAGGGCCAGCGGTTCGCCGCGGTGCTGTGCGGGCTGGGCTTCGGCGTGCTGCTGATCGCCGGGATCGCCAACGCCAAGCTGGACCACTTCACCGGGCTGGCCGAGGCGAACGCCGAGGGCAACGTGCCGGGCCTGGCCCGGCTGCTCTTCACCCGCTACGTGTGGGCCTTCGAGGTCACCGGCGCGCTGCTGATCACCGCGGCGATCGGCGCGATGGTGCTGACCCACCGCGAGCACGTGAAGGCGCCGAAGACGCAGCGCGAGTTGGCGGCGCAGCGGGTCATGGACAACATCCAGCTGCCGCCGCTGCCGGCGCCGGGCGTGTACGCGCGGCACAACGCGGTGGACGTGCCGGGTCTGCTGCCGGACGGCACGATCGCGGAGGACTCGGTGATGGCGACGCTGCGCGAGCGCGGCCAGATCCGGGACGTCAGCCAGGCGATGGTGCAGCGGATGGCGGAGCTGGAGAACAGCACGGCGGACTGGCTGGGCCGTCCGTCCTCAGAGCGGCCGGTGGTGACCGGTCCGCGCAAGTCGCTGGAGCCGGTGCCCAACCACGAGGCGGCGAACGGCGAGAACGGCCGGACGGACCAGGAGGGCGCGGAGTGAACCCGGTCAACTATCTGTACCTGTCGGCCCTGTTGTTCACCATCGGCGCGTCCGGGGTGCTGATCCGGCGCAATGCGATCGTGCTGTTCATGTGCGTGGAGCTGATGCTGAACGCCTCGAACCTGGCGCTGGTGACCTTCTCCCGGATGCACGGGACCCTGGACGGTCAGATCATCGCGTTCTTCACGATGGTGGTCGCGGCGGCCGAGGTCGTGGTCGGCCTCGCCATCATCGTCTCCATCTTCCGGACCAGGCACTCCGCTTCGGTCGACGACAGCAACCTGATGAAGCTGTAGGCGGAGGGCCCTCGGTGAACTCTCTCATTCCGCTGCTGGTGGCGGCTCCGCTGGCCGGCGCCGCCCTGCTGCTGCTCGGCGGCCGGGCGCTGGACCGGTTCGGCCACTGGCTGGCCACCGCGCTCGCGGCGCTCTCGTTCGGCTTCGGCCTGGCGCTCTTCTCCGACATGCTCGGCCGTGACGCCGAGCACCGGGCGGTCACCAAGCACCTGTTCAGCTGGATCTCGGTGAACGGCTTCCAGGCCGACATGACCTTCCAGCTCGACCAGTTGTCGATGACCTTCGTCCTGCTGATCACCGGCGTCGGCACGCTGATCCACCTCTACTCGGTCGGCTACATGGCGCACGACGAGCGCCGGCGCCGCTTCTTCGCGTACCTGAACCTGTTCCTGGCCGCCATGCTGCTGCTGGTGGTCGCCGACAACTACCTGCTGCTGTACTTCGGTTGGGAGGGCGTGGGCCTGGCCTCGTACCTGCTGATCGGCTTCTGGCAGCACAAGCCGAGCGCGGCGACGGCGGCCAAGAAGGCGTTCATCGTCAACCGGGTCGGCGACATGGGCCTGTCCATCGCGATCATGCTGATGTTCGCCGAGTTCGGCTCCTTCGCCTTCGGCCCGATCCTCGGTTCGGAAGGCGCAGTCGGCGGCGCGCACCAGGCGAGCGAGGGCAAGCTGACGGCGATCGGCCTGATGCTGCTGCTGGCAGCCTGCGGCAAGTCGGCCCAGGTGCCGCTGCAGTCCTGGCTCGGCGACGCCATGGAGGGCCCGACCCCGGTGTCGGCGCTGATCCACGCGGCCACCATGGTGACCGCCGGCGTCTACCTGATCACCCGCTCCTCGGCGATCTTCGACCTGGCGCCGGACGCCCAGACCGCCGTGGTGGTGGTCGGTGCGGTCACGCTGCTGTTCGGTGCGATCGTCGGTTGCGCCAAGGACGACATCAAGAAGGCGCTGGCCGGCTCGACCATGTCGCAGATCGGCTACATGGTGCTGGCGGCCGGGCTCGGCCCGATCGGCTACGCCTTCGCGATCATGCACCTGGTGACCCACGGCTTCTTCAAGGCCGGGCTGTTCCTCGGCGCCGGGTCGGTCATGCACGGCATGAACGACGAGGTGAACATGCGTCACTACGGTGGCCTGCGCAAGTACATGCCGGTCACCTTCGTCACCTTCGGCCTCGGCTACCTGGCGATCATCGGCTTCCCGGGCCTGTCCGGGTTCTTCTCCAAGGACAAGATCATCGAGGCGGCCTTCGCCAAGGGCGGCACCGAGGGCTGGATCCTCGGCCTGTGCACCCTGGTCGGCGCCGCCGTCACCGCGTTCTACATGACCCGGGTGATGGTGCTGACCTTCTTCGGCGAGAAGCGCTGGCAGCCGGACGAGGACGGCAACGCCCCGCACCCGCACGAGTCGCCGAAGACCATGACGATCCCGATGATCCTGCTGGCCTTCGGCTCGGTCTTCGCGGGCGGGCTGTTCGCCTACAACGACTCGTTCCTGAAGTGGCTGGAGCCGGTCACCGGGTACGCGGAGGGCAACTCGCCGCTCACCCCGCTGACCGTCACCCTGCTGACCACGGCCTGCATGCTGGCCGGCGTCGCCCTCGCGTACCTGATGTACGGGCGCGCGCCGGTCCCGGTGGTGCCGCCGGTCGGCTCCCCGCTCACCCGGGCCGCCCGCCGCGACCTGCTGCAGGACGACTTCAACCACGCCGTGCTGGTACGGCCGGGCTCGGCCCTCGCCGCGACCCTGGTCTTCTTCGACAGCCGCGGCCTGGACGGCCTCGTCAACGGCCTGGCCGCCACGATCGGCGGCCTGTCCGGCCGGCTGCGGCGGGTCCAGAACGGCTACGTCCGCTCGTACGCGCTCTCCATGTTCGGCGGCACGCTGGTGCTGGTCGCCATGACTCTCCTGATGAGGTCCGTGTAATGACTCGTCCTGATACTCGTTGGGGGGTCCCGTCATGAGCGTGTTGTTGAGTGCCACCTGTGCCGTCCCGGCAGCCGGGGCGGTGCTGACCGCGGCCCTGCCCGCCGGGTCGACCGAGGCCCGGCGCAAGACCACCAAGGCCGTCGCCCTGGGCGTCTCGGCCGTCACCCTGGTGCTGGCCGCCGTGGCGGCGACCCGGTTCGACCCGCACGGCGACCGCTACCAGCTGACCGAGTCGTACAGCTGGATCCGTTCCTTCGGCATCACCTTCTCGCTCGGCGTGGACGGCATCGGCGCCGTCCTCGCCCTGCTCACCGCGGTCCTGGTGCCGATGGTGATGCTCGCCTCCTGGCACGACGCCGACCCGGGACCGGCCAAGCCCGACGGCACCTTCGAGAACAGGCGCCGCACCCAGGCCTTCTTCGCCCTGATCCTGGCGGTGGAGGCGATGGTGATCGTCTCCTTCTACGCCACCGACGTCTTCGTGTTCTACGTGTTCTTCGAAGCCATGCTGATCCCGATGTACTTCCTGATCGGCGGCTTCGGCGACCGGGCCGGCGGCCCCGATTCGTCGCGTCAGCGCTCGTACGCGGCCGTGAAGTTCCTGCTCTACAACCTGCTCGGCGGCCTGGTGATGCTGGCCGCCGTGATCGGCCTGTACGTGATCGCGCAGGACCAGGGCTTCGGCACCTTCGACCTGCAGACCCTCACCTCGGCGATCGCCGACGGGAGGCTGCAGCTGTCCGGCACCGCCGAGAAGGGGCTGTTCCTGGGCTTCTTCTTCGCCTTCGCGGTGAAGGCCCCGCTGTGGCCGCTGCACACCTGGCTGCCGAACGCGATGGGCGAGAGCACCGCCGGCACCGCGGTGCTGATCACCGCGGTGGTGGACAAGGTCGGCACCTTCGCGATGCTGCGCTTCTGCCTCGGGCTGTTCCCGCACGCCTCGAAGACCTTCGCTCCGGCGATCCTGGTCCTCGCGCTGATCGGGATCGTCTACGGCGCGCTGCTGGCGGTCGGCCAGAAGGACATCAAGCGGCTGGTCGCCTACGCCTCGATCTCGCACTTCGGCTTCATCATCATGGGCATCTTCGCCCTGACCAGCCAGGGTCAGAGCGGCGCGACCCTCTACATGGTCAACCACGGCCTCTCCACGGCGGCGTGGATGCTGGTGGCCGGTTTCCTGATCTCCCGCCGCGGCTCGCGGCTGATCGCCGACTACGGCGGTGTGCAGAAGGTCGCCCCGGTGCTCGCCGGGACCTTCCTGATCGGCAGCCTGGCCACCCTGTCGCTGCCCGGCCTGGCCCCGTTCGTCAGCGAGTTCCTGGTGCTGGTGGGCACCTTCACCCGCTACCCGGTGATCGGGATCATCGCGACCTTCGGCATCGTGCTGGCCGCGCTGTACGCCCTGCTGCTGTACCAGCGCACCATGACCGGCCCGGTGAAGGAGGGCGTGCGGGCGATCCCCGACCTCAAGGCCCGCGAACTCGCCGTGGTCGCCCCGCTGGTGGCGCTGACCGTCCTGTTCGGCGTCTACCCCAAGCCGCTCACCGACCTGGTCAACCCCTCGGTGAACGCGACGCTCTCGCAGGTCCACGAGACCGACCCGGCACCGGCCCACCCGGTCGCCGCCACCCCAGGAGGTGAGCAGAAGTGAACGCCACCGCAGTGCTCGCCGCCGCCGGCGGCAACACCCCCAGCATCCCGGCGCCGCACATCGAGTACGGTCAACTCTCCCCGATGCTCGTGGTGTTCGGCGCCGCCGTGGCCGGCATCCTGGTGGAGGCCTTCGTGCCCCGCCGGTACCGGCACTGGACGCAGGTGACGCTCGCCCTGGCCGGGCTGGTCGGCGCCTTCGTCGCCGTGGTGGTGCTGGCCGTGCAGAGCCACGGCTTCACCCGGATCGACCTGCTGGCCATGGAGTCGGTCGCGCTGGACGGCCCGGCACTGTTCCTCCAGGGCGTGATCCTGCTGGCCTCGGTGGTCGCGGTGCTCACCTACGCCGAGCGGAAGCTGGAGCCCAAGGCCGGCGGCCTGCCCGCCGACGCCTTCGCCGCCCAGGCCGCCGCCACCCCCGGCGGCGAGCAGGAGCGGGCGGCGGTCCGGGCCGGCTTCGCCACCAGTGAGGTCTTCCCGCTCACCATGTTCGCGGTCGGCGGCATGCTGCTGTTCCCCGCCGCGAACGACCTGCTGACCATGTTCGTGGCGCTGGAGGTCTTCTCCCTGCCGCTGTACCTGCTGTGCGCCCTGGCCCGGCGCCGTCGGCTGCTCTCCCAGGAGGCGGCGGTCAAGTACTTCCTGCTCGGCTCCTTCGCCTCGGCGTTCTTCCTGTTCGGCACCGCGCTGCTGTACGGCTACGCCGGCAGCGTGAAGCTCGGCGACATCGGGGACGTCATCTCCGGCAAGGCGATGACCACCCCCGCGCAGCTGAGCAGCACCCAGAGCGACGTGCTGGTACTGACCGGCCTGGCGATGCTGGCGGTCGGCCTGCTGTTCAAGGTCGCCGCGGTGCCCTTCCACTCCTGGACCCCGGACGTCTACCAGGGCGCGCCGACCCCGGTGACCGGCTTCATGGCGGCGGCCACCAAGGTCGCGGCCTTCGGGGCCTTCCTGCGGCTGTTCTACGTGGCCTTCCCGGGCCTGCGGCTGGACTGGCGGCCGGTGATGTGGGGCGTGGCCATCCTCACCATGGTGGTGGGCGCGGTGCTGGCGGTGACCCAGCAGGACGTGAAGCGGCTGCTGGCGTACTCCTCGATCGCGCACGCCGGCTTCATCCTGACCGGTGTGATCGCCGTCAACAAGCAGGGCATCTCCTCGGTGTTGTTCTACCTGCTGGCGTACTCCTTCGTGACGCTCGGCGCGTTCGCGGTGGTCACCCTGGTGCGCGACTCCAAGGGCGAGGCGACCCACCTGTCCAGCTGGGCCGGGCTGGGGCGGCGCTCGCCGCTGGTGGCCGCGGTGTTCGCGCTGTTCCTGCTGGCCTTCGCCGGGATCCCGCTGACCTCCGGCTTCACCGGGAAGTTCGCGGTCTTCCAGGCCGCGGCGAGCGGCGGGGCGACACCGCTGGTGATCGTCGGTGTGCTGAGCTCGGCGGTGGCCGCGTTCTTCTACATCCGGGTCATCGTGCTGATGTTCTTCTCGGACCCGCAGCCCGGCGGGCCCACGGTGGCGATCCCGAGCGCCTTCACGGCGACCGCGATCGGGATGGGGGTCGTGGTCACGCTGGGCCTCGGTCTGCTGCCGCAGTACTTCCTCGACCTCGCGTCGAAGGCCTCACTGTTCGTGCGCTGACCCTCCGAGCCCGCCGCTCCCGACCAGGGCCCGTCCGGGCCGCGCCCCGTCCGCGCGGCTCGGACGGGTCTTTGTCGCCCGCCGGCGCCGGAGCGGCCCCGGCGACTCTCCCGCCTTTATTTCCACCCGAATTCACCCCCACCGCCGCACGGCCCGCACAGCCGCCCTGACCAGGGCATCCGGCCCGATCCTGACAGGATCCGCACGCCCGTGCAGTGATCCACTCGCGACCGGATACCCTGCCTGTATGGCCAGCGGCGGCACTCAGGGACCAGGCCGCTAGATCGACCAGGGACAGAGGAGTGGTCTTCGTGACCGTCGTGGAACCCTTCGGGCTCAGCGTGCAGGACCGCGACCTGACCCGGGACATCCAGGTCGGCCTGGACGCGGTGGAGGCGGCGCTCGGCGAGGCCGTCAAGAGCGACGTCCCCTTCATCACCGTCACCGCCAGTCACCTCCTCGAGGCCGGCGGCAAGCGCTTCCGTCCGCTGCTCCTCCTGCTGGCCGCCCAGTTCGGCGACCCGGGCGCACCCGGCGTGGTGCCGGCCGCCGTCGTCGTCGAGCTGACCCACCTGGCCACGCTGTACCACGACGACGTCATGGACGAGGCCCCGGTGCGCCGCGGCGCCCCCAGCGCCAACTCCCGCTGGGACAACTCGGTCGCCATCCTCACCGGAGACTTCCTGTTCTCCCGCGCCTCCCAGGTGCTGGCCGACCTCGGCCCGGAGGCCGTGCGGATGCAGGCCGAGGCCTTCGAGCGGCTGGTCACCGGCCAGATCCTGGAGACCCGCGGCCCCGGCCCGGAGATGGACCCCCTGCTGCACTACCTGGACGTGCTGGAGGGCAAGACCGGCTCACTGATCGCCGTCTCCTGCCGGATAGGAGCGCTGATGGCCGGCGCCGAGCCCGCGCTGGTGGACACCCTCGGCGAGTTCGGCGAGCGGATCGGCATCGCCTTCCAGCTGGCCGACGACGTGCTCGACATCTCCAGCGACGGCCACGAGTCCGGCAAGACCCCCGGCATCGACCTGCGCGAGGGCGTGCCGACCCTGCCGACCCTGCTGCTGCAGCAGATGCCGGCCGACCCGGCGGACCCGGACGACACCCGGCTGCGCGAACTGCTCACCCAGGACCTCTCGGACGACGAGCCGCACGCCGAGGCGCTGCGCCTGATGCGGGCCCACCCCGCGCTGGAGCGCGCCCGCGCCGAGACGCTGCGCCGGGCCGAGGAGGCCCGGGCGCTGCTCGCCCCGCTGCCGGACTGCCCGGCGAAGGCGGCCCTGGAAGGGCTCTGCGACGCGGTGGCCATCCGCACCATGTGACGCGGCTTCCCGGCATCATCGGCCCGGTCCTCGGCGGAAGCCGCGGGCCGGGCCGATCGGGTTTCCGGGCCGCGCGACCGGCTTTCCGGGCCGGGCACGACCGGCCCCCGGGATGGGGGAGACTGGCCTGTGTCAGCTCACCCAGCCGGAAGGTCGCCATGCGTCGCGTCGTCATCGCCGAGGACTCCGTACTGCTGCGGGAGGGACTGACCCGGCTGCTCACCGATCGCGGTCTGGAGGTGGTCGCGGGTGTCGGGGACGGCGAGGCCCTGGTGAAGACCATCCACGACCTGGCCGCTGCCGACGCGCTGCCCGACGTCGTGGTCTCCGACGTGCGGATGCCTCCGAGCCACACCGACGAGGGCCTGCGCGCCTGTGTCGAGCTGCGCGGCCGCTACCCGCAGCTGAACGTGCTCGTGCTGTCGCAGTTCGTGGAGGAACGTTACGCCTCGGAGCTGCTGGCCGGATCCACCCGGGGTGTCGGCTACCTGCTGAAGGACCGGGTCGCCGAGGTGCGCGAGTTCGCGGACGCCGTGGTCCGGGTCGCCGAGGGCGGCACCGCGCTGGACCCCGAGGTGGTGCAGCAACTGCTCAGCCGCAGCCGCAAGGGCGATGTGCTGGCCAACCTCACGCCGCGCGAGCGCGAGGTGCTCGGACTGATGGCCGAGGGCCGCACCAACGCCGCGGTGGCCAAGCAGCTGGTGGTCTCCGACGGAGCCGTGGAGAAGCACGTCAGCAACATCTTCCTCAAGTTGGGCCTGGCCCAGAGCCCGGAGGACCACCGCCGGGTACTGGCCGTACTGACGTACCTCAACTCCTAGCCGGGAGCCCCGACTGCCGCCGGAGCGCCGGGTACGGCCGCCGGATTCGGAATGATCTCCGGCGGTCGGACGTTCTTGCTCGTGTGCGGTACGGACGCGGGTCGGTGATTTCCCGCCGCACGCGGGAGTTCCGTCCTTGGCCGACTCCACCCGCATAGGATGCGGGAGGTGCACCAGGCGGACGGGGCACGGGGCCGCGCCCGCGGGTGGTGTGCCCTAGGAGGTCCGCGGCAGTGACCAGTCAGGTCGATCAGTCAGAGGCAGTGGACGGCTCGGACGGCGACGAGGCCCGTGCCGGGAGCGGCAAGGCGCGCCCCGGCCCGAGCGTGCCCGCCGGCCCACCCGCCTCGGGCGGCCCGGCACCCGGCCGAGCCAAGCCGATCCGCAGACTCGACCGGGTGATCATCCGTTTCGCCGGCGACTCCGGGGACGGCATGCAGCTCACCGGTGACCGGTTCACCTCGGAGACGGCGTCCTTCGGCAACGACCTGTCCACGCTGCCGAACTTCCCCGCCGAGATCCGTGCCCCCGCCGGCACCCTCCCGGGCGTGTCGTCCTTCCAGCTGCACTTCGCCGACCACGACATCCTGACCCCGGGCGACGCCCCGAACGTGCTGGTCGCGATGAACCCGGCCGCGCTGAAGGCGAACCTGCCGGACCTGCCGCGCGGCGCGGAGATCATCGTCAACACCGACGAGTTCACCAAGCGCGCGCTGGCGAAGGTCGGTTACCCGGCCGACCCGCTCACCGACGGGTCGCTGGACGGCTTCCACCTGCACAAGGTGCCGCTGACCACGCTGACCGTGGAGGCGCTCAAGGACAGCGGTCTGGCGCGCAAGGACGCGGAGCGGGCGAAGAACATGTTCGCCCTGGGCCTGCTGTCCTGGATGTACCACCGGCCCACGCACGGCACCGAGTCGTTCCTGCGCAGCAAGTTCGCGAAGAAGCCGCAGATCGCCGAGGCGAACATCCACGCCTTCCGGGCCGGCTGGAACTTCGGCGAGACCACCGAGACCTTCGCGGTCTCCTACGAGGTGTCGCCGGCCAAGCTCCCGGCCGGGCGCTACCGCAACATCTCCGGCAACCTCGCCCTGTCCTACGGGCTGATCGCCGCCGGACAGCGCTCGGGCCTGCCGCTGTACCTGGGCTCGTACCCGATCACCCCGGCCTCGGACATCCTGCACGAGCTGAGCAAGCACAAGAACTTCGGGGTGCGCACCTTCCAGGCGGAGGACGAGATCGCCGGGATCGGTGCCGCGCTCGGCGCCGCCTTCGGCGGGGCGCTCGGCGTGACCACCACCTCCGGGCCCGGCGTGGCGCTCAAGAGCGAGACGATCGGCCTGGCGGTCTCGCTCGAACTGCCGCTGCTGGTCGTGGACATCCAGCGCGGCGGCCCGTCCACCGGTCTGCCGACCAAGACCGAGCAGGCGGACCTGCTGCAGGCCATGTTCGGCCGCAACGGCGAGGCGCCGGTGCCGATCGTGGCCCCGGCCACGCCCGCGGAGTGCTTCGACGCGGCGCTGGAGGCGGCCCGGATCGCGGTCACCTACCGCACCCCGGTCTTCCTGCTGTCCGACGGCTACCTGGCCAACGGCTCGGAGCCCTGGCGGATCCCCGACGTCGACGAACTGCCCGAGATCGACCCGCAGTTCGCGACCGGCCCGAACCGCGAGGACGGCGCCTTCTGGCCGTACCTGCGGGACCCGCGGACGCTGGCCCGGCCCTGGGCCCTGCCCGGCACGCCCGGCCTGGAGCACCGGATCGGCGGCATCGAGAAGCAGGACGGCACCGGGAACATCTCCTACGACCCGGCCAACCACGACTTCATGGTCCGCACCCGGCAGGCCAAGGTCGACGGCATCACCGTCAAGCCGGTCGAGGTGGACGACCCGACCGGCGACGCCCGGGTGCTGGTCCTCGGCTGGGGCTCGACGTACGGGCCGATCACCGCGGCGGTGCGCCGGGTGCGAGCGGACGGCGGCGAGGTCGCCCAGGCGCACCTGCGCAACCTCAACCCCTTCCCGGCCAACCTGGGCGCGGTGCTGAGGAGTTACGAGAAGGTCATCGTGCCCGAGATGAACCTCGGGCAGCTCGCCCTGCTGCTGCGGGCAAAGTACCTGGTGGACGCCGAGTCCTACAACCAGGTGCGCGGACTGCCCTTCAAGGCGGCCCAGTTGGCGGACGTGCTGTGGGCCGCGATCGGCACCCTGGACGAGGAGGACCACCGATGAGCGAGCGGAGCGAGCGAGGCTTCCCGTCCCTGCGGCTGGTGCCCAAGGACGAAGCGCCGCAGAGCGCACGGGACTTCAAGACCGACCAGGAGGTGCGCTGGTGCCCCGGCTGCGGGGACTACGCGATCCTGGCGGCGGTGCAGGCCTTCATGCCGGAGCTCGGCATCAGACGGGAGAACACGGTCTTCGTCTCGGGCATCGGCTGCTCCTCGCGTTTCCCGTACTACATGAACACCTATGGGGTGCACTCGATCCACGGGCGGGCGCCGGCCATCGCGACCGGGCTGGCCACCGCGCGCCAGGACCTCAGCGTGTGGGTGGTGACGGGTGACGGCGACGCGCTGTCGATCGGCGGCAACCACCTGATCCACGCCCTGCGGCGGAACGTCAATCTGAAGATCCTGCTGTTCAACAACCGGATCTACGGCCTCACCAAGGGCCAGTACTCGCCGACCAGCGAACTCGGCAAGATCACCAAGTCCACGCCGATGGGCTCGCTGGACGCACCGTTCAACCCGCTGTCGCTGGCGCTCGGCGCCGAGGCCACCTTCGTCGCGCGCACCATCGACTCCGACCGCCGGCACCTGCAGTCGGTGCTGCGGGCGGCGGCCGAGCACGAGGGCACGGCGCTGGTCGAGATCTACCAGAACTGCAACATCTTCAACGACGGCGCCTTCGAGGTGCTGAAGGAGCCCGGCACCCGGGACGAGGCGCTGATCCGGCTGGAGCACGGGCAGCCGATCCGCTTCGGCGCGGAGGGCGCCAACGGCGTGTTCCGGGGCCCGGACGGCGAACTGTTCACCGCGCCGGTCACGGCGGCGAACGAGACGGACGTGCTGGTCCACGACGCGCACGCGGCCGGCCCGGCCACCGCCTTCGCGCTCTCCCGGATCGCCGACGCGGACACCCTGCACCACACGCCGATCGGTGTGCTGCGCAGCGTCGAGCGGCCCGTCTACGACGAGTTGATGGCGAGCCAGCTGGCCACCGCCGCCGCCCACCGCGGCCCGGGCGACCTGGCCACGCTGCTGGCGGGCAACGACACCTGGACGGTGGACTGACCGTCCCCGGTACGCGTCGGCGCCCCTCGTCCCGGCCGGGACGAGGGGCGCCCGTTGTTCCCGGTTACTGCTTGGTTTCGCGGTTACTGCTTGGCCCACTCGACCAGTTCGATCACGACCCCGTTCGGGTCGGCGACCTGGAACAGCTTCTCGCCCCACGGCTCCTCACGCAGCGGCAGGGTGATCGCGACCCCCTCCTCGCGCAGCCGCCGCTCCTCGGCGGCGATGTCCTCGACGACGAACGCCAGGATCACGCCGTCCGCGACCCGGTGGCGCTGGTCCTCCGGCAGGACCTCCAGGCCGCGCCGCAGGTAGACGACGTTGACCCCGCCGCCCGGGTGATTGAGCGAGACGAAGCCGTCGGCCGACATCTCCTCGCCGTAGCCGAAGTGCTCCCGGAGGAACGCGGCGGAGGCGGTGACGTCCTCGACGGTCAGGGCGACGGTGGTGGCGGTGATCTGCAAGGCGGGAACCCTCTCGTCGACTTCTGAGGCATCCGTACGATTACCCCGTACGCAGTACACTATACATAGTACGGAGAATCGCGCCAGGGGCGTGCCGACTGATCGCGTCCATGTTCGAGAAAGTCCGGCGGCGAACCGCCCGGTCCCGTTAGGGTCGGGACATCGCATCGAGCATTGGGGGGTCGATCCGATGTCGGGAGCCGGATTCGAGGTCTCGCCGGAGCAGTTGAGGTCCTCGGCGGCCAACGCTTCGTCCATCGCCGCCGGTCTGGCCACACCGGTCCAGACCGCCGGAACCGCCTCGGGGGCTGCCGAGACAGCCTTGGGCGGCTGGCAGGTGGCAGGGCAGCTGGCCGCCGTGGTGACCGCGTGGACCCAGGGCGTGGAGAAGATCCGCAGCGCGCTCGGCACGGACGAGGAGTCGCTCCGCCAAGCGGCCGACAACTACGGCAAGACCGACAACGGGAACGCCGGGGCGCTCCAGTAGCACAACAGGGGGAGGGGGGCTCCCGTGGTGGATTTCACGCGCCTGCGCGACGTGAAACTGGAGTCGGTGACGGAGACCGGCAAGGACTGGCAGGCTGTCGCCAAGGCGTTCGACCAAGCGTGGCAGCACATCGAGGAGTCGGTGCTCAAGCCGCTCGGGACCTGGACCGGCCCCGCCGCGACCGGCGCCCGGTACGTGACCGACACGAACGACCGAATGGACTGGATCCGCAAGGACATGCTGCCCAAGTGCCAGCAGCTGCTGGCGAATCCGGTGCAGGCGAAGACGCTCATCGACACTCCGTTGCTCGACCGGGCCGACGAGTACGAGATCGTGCCGTGACGGGGGCGTGGCGGATCCGGATCCTTGCGGTGCTGCTCTGCCTGGTTCTGCTGGCGGCCGGGTGCTACTTGGTGGGCGGGAGGACGCGTGCCGTCCACTGGGACCTCCGGAACTCGCACCGGGGTGCCGATCTCGGGGTCAAACTCAATCCGCACAGCGGCCACGACTTCGAGAACCTGGGCCCGGTGGACATCGACCTGCCTGGCGGTCAGCGCTTCCACGCTGCCACGATGAGCCTCATCGTGGCAGCTACCCACGATGACGCGGAGAACATCGACGAGCTCGTCTGTTGGGACTCCGACCTCTCGCTGGACGAGGCGTACAAGAGGGCCATGGACATCGCCCGGCAGTTCGGCTTGAAGTCCGACGGGATCACCGAGTTCCGTCAGAAGGTCCTCGACGGCCTGGCAAGGGGCGACCGGGTAGGTCTCGACGGGCAACACGGAGACTCCGACTTCCCGTTGCTGACTCCGGCCGGACCGCTCTTCGGGGTCGGCCTCAAGTACGAGACCGTCAACAACGGACAGCCCGTGACCCTGGAGGTCAACATCGCCTGGGGTGAGAACCTGAGACTCACGCTCCAGGACCAGGCCACCCAGTCCGCCACCCCGACCGCGCCCTGACCCGGAGGCCCTGTTGTCGTACGAGCAGCCCGTTCAGCCGACGGCCGTCACCTGGAACCTCCGCAGCAGCCATGGCCGCAGCGATGTCGGCTGGCCCGAGAACGTGCGGCGCCGCTGGCGCATCCCCACCGTGGCCGCGACCATCGCGCTGCCGGGCGGGCGCTGGTTCACCGGCAGGGTCGAGCTGTTGGCCACCGCGGAGAGCGAGGTGCTCGACCTGGTCAGCGTGACCTTTCCGGCCGCCACGGTGGATGACGCCTACCGGCTGTCGGGCGAGCTGGCACTGTACTGGGAGCTGCCGGTCGCGCCGCTGGAGGGCTGGTACCGCGAGGTGCGGGCGGGGCTGGCGGCCGGGCGGCCGATCAACGAGTTCGGGTTGAGCATCCGCGGTCCGCGGCTGGAGGAGCCGTCCGGGCCGACGGTGAACCTGGTGTTCGTCTTCGCACCCCGCGGCCCGCGGCCGGTGCGGCCCGCGCTGTACTTCGAGTGGTCCTGAGCGGTGCCCCGCCGGGGTCGGCGGGGCACCGGACGATTGGCGGGGCGGGTCAGTAGACGCAGGGGATGCCGCCGTCGGACTGGGCGTCGACGCCGGGGCCCTGCATCGGCAGGTTGGCGGCCGGGTCGGACGCGGAGCCGGTCGGGGCGGCGGGCTTGTCGGCGTCGACGCCGGTGAAGCCGGTGCCGAGGGTGACCACGACGTGGTCCGCGCCGGCGGAGGCGGACTCGGTGGCGGTCACGCCGTAGCGGGCGGCGATCTGGTCGGCGGCGTCCTTGGCGCCCTTGCCGTAGGTGACGGTGGTGGTCTTCGGCTTGGTGCCCGCCGGGCCGGTCCGGCCCTCCTTGAAGCCCATCGCGACCAGGGCCTTGGATTCGGCGGTGGAGGAGACTCCGGTGGCCGAGGAGGCGTTGAAGACGTCCACGGTGACGGCCTTGGCGGCGGTCGACGTCGGGCTCGCGCTCGGCTGGGTGGCCGTGGGCGCGGGGGTGGCGCCGGTCGGGTCGGCCGGGGCGACGGGGGCGGCAGCGGCGTCGGCGTAGCCGAACAGCTGCTTGACCACCTTCTGGACCTTCGCCGGGGTCACCAGGTTGACGTCCTGGCCGTTCCGGGTGCCGAAGCCGTCGAAGGTCAGGGTGTTGAACTCGACGTTGCCGCCGGTCAGGGCCGGGGCCTGCTGGGCGAAGTCGAGGATGTTCCACTGGTTGTCGATGACGAGGTCCTTCTGTATGACGCCCATCAGCTCCTGCATCTTGCCGAGGTCGCCGACGATGCCCTTCTGCTTCAGGTTGTGCACGACGGCGGAGATGAAGGCCTGCTGGCGGTGGGTTCGGGCGAAGTCGCCGGAGTTGCCGTCGGGGCCGTCGAGGTTGTGGCGCTGGCGGACGAAGGAGAGCGCCTGGGAGGCGTTGAGGGTGTTGATGCCCTTCTTGAAGTCGGCGCCGGAGCCCTGGCCCTCCATGGCCGGGTCCTTGGTGTCGTGGGTGAGACAGACCTGGATCGGCTCGACCGCCTTGGCGATGTCGTAGAAGCCCATCAGGTTGACCTCGGCGATGTGGTCGATGGGCTGGTCGAGGAACTTCTGCACGGTGCGGATGGTGGCCGCGCGGCCGATGTCGCGGCCCGCCTTCTCCAGGTCGGCGCCCTTGAGGCCCTTGGCCCGCAGGCCCGGATCGGCCTTGTCCTTGGCCGCGCCGTAGGCCTCCTTGATCTTGGCCATGCCCAGCTGGGAGCCGTCGGCGTTGTAGGTCATGACGTAGTCGTCGCGCGGTATGGAGACGGCCTGCACCTTGCCGCCGTTCGCGGGGATGTGCAGCAGGATCAGCGAGTTGGTGTTGTAGCCGCCGATGTCGGAGCTGTGGCCGGCGTGCAGCTCGTCCTGGACGAACTGCGGGGGCAGGTCCGAGCCGTCCATGTTCTTGCGGCTGTCCAGGCCGATCAGCAGCAGGTTGACCGAGTTGTCGAGGTGCTTGGGGGCGTCCTTCTTCGTCTCGGCGATGACGTTGGAGGTGGTCATCCCGTCGGTGAGCTGCTTGTACTCGTACCAGACCACCCCGCTGGCGGCGAACACCGCCAGTCCGACGGTGCAGGCCACCACCCGGCCCGCGATCAGCAGCGGGGACCGGGTGCGGGCCGGGGCTCCGGCGGCCCGGCGGGCGGCGGCGCGGCCGCCCTCCTGCTGCTCGCTGTTCTCAGCCACGGTGCCTCCTCCGGTCCCGGACCACCCGGACCACGATCACCAGGAGAGCCGCTGCCGCGGCCTCAGCCATCACGGGAAAGCCGTGCACCACCCATTTCGCGGCGCCGGTGGCCAGCCCCCTGCCCTGGTAGAGCTCGCGGTTGGCGGCCAGCTCGGCGGCGGCCGTCACGCCCAGGATGACCGGCGGGGAGGCCGCGAGCACCCACCACCAGCCGTTGCGGGTGCTCAGTGCGGCGGCCAGGCCGGTGCCCAGCACCGCGGTCAGCGAGAACGCCAGTCCCATGCCCGGGCCGGAGAGTTCGCTGATCGCCGCGCCCACCACCGGCAGCCCGACCGCGGCCACCGCCGGCAGGGCGGGCCCGCCGGAGAAGGGGCGCTTCGGGCGGGCCGCGGGCCTGTCGGTCTGTCGGTCAGTCGGTCTGACGGTCGACCCGTCCGCCGGCCTGTCCGCCGCCCGTCGCCGTGCACCCTGATCGGCTGTCCGTCCCCCGTCGGGCGACCGTCCCCGGTCGGCTGCCCGCCCCTGGTCGGCTGCCCGCCCCCGGTCGGCTGCCCGCCCCCGGTCCGGCGACCGTCCTCGCTGCCCCGCCACGCACCCACCCCCGGTGTTTCCGTGTTCCGTGCGCCACGTCGGCGCCCGCGCCGGTTGCCTGTCCGTACGTTCGTTCGTGGCGCTGCCATTTCTGGACGCTGGAGCCGGTCGGCCGGTTCCCGTGCGTGGCCGCGGAGCCCGTGATCGGGGCCGGGTACTTACGCAATGCGTCTACACGGGTGTAGATCTTACTCGGCGTGGCGCGCGCGTGTTCGATGGCGAGCCCGGCTCGGTGCGAGGCGAATACACTGCACCGAGTAGTTTATTAACGCGGGCGGAGCAGTGGAGGAGCGGACCGTGGCGACGACGGGTGGAGCGGGACGACCGGAGAAGCGCAGGGCGATCACGCAGGCCGCGACGGTGGTGTTCGGGCGCGAGGGCTACGTGCGGGCCAGCATGGACGCGATCGCGGCCGAGGCCGGGGTGTCCAAGCGCACGGTCTACAACCACTTCGCCGACAAGGAGACCCTCTTCCTGTCGGTGGCGCTGCAGAACTCCGCGGAACTGACCGAGAAGATCCGGGACTTGATGGCGAAGTACCTCGACCGGGTGGTGGACCTGCGCCAGGACCTGGTCGACTTCGCGGTCGAGCGGGCACGCGCGGTGCTGTCCGCCGGGGAGCACGGGGCGCTCGGCCGGGCGATCCGCGCCGAGGTGGCCAACATCCCGGCGGACGTTCTGGAGGCCTGGCTGGAGGCCGGCCCGATCGCCTCGCTGCGCGACCTCGCGACGCACTTCGAGGCGCTCTCGGAACGCGGACTGCTGGCCGTCGAGGACGCCGCGCTGGCCGCCGAGCAGTACACGCTGCTGACCTTCCACGGCATCGCCGAGCGCTCCTTCTGGGGCGCCGTCCCGGTGGCGGACGAAGAGGTCGAGCGGATCGCGGCGGTCGGCGTCGACGCCTTCCTACGGATCCACGGCGGCCCGGCGGCCCGGGGCTGAATCCCGGGCGGGGCCGAACCCCGGGCGGGGGCGGCACAGTGCCGCCCCCGCCCGGAGTCCGTACGGATCACTTCCAGTTGACGCCCTTGCCGAGGGTGTACGGGTCGCCCCAGTACTCGGCGCCCGCGACCTTGGAGGCCTCCGGGGACAACGCCACCGCGCAGGAGGTGGCCGACTGGCCGTTGGTGAAGCCCTTGGGCAGCGACTCGCTCTTGCACTTGGCGAAGGCCCCGATGATCATCAGGTCCTGCGCCTCGGTGCCGTCCGCCAGCAGGCCCTTCATGTGGTCGACGCTGGTGAAGGACAGGTCGGTGCTGCCGGCGTTGGTGACGCTGTAGTGGATGTAGTACGGCACCAGGCCCTTGGCCTTGTCGCCCAGGTTGAGCGAGGTGAGGTCGGCCGGATCGCCCTTCTCGATCGAGGTGACCGCGAGCGCGATGGTGCCCTTGGTGCTGCCCGAGCTGAACGGGATCGTGACGGCGTTGCCGACCTTGACCGTGGTGCCGCCGGCCGGGGTGCCGCCCGCCGGTGCGGGCGCGGCAGCCGAAGCGGAGGCCGCGCCGCCCGCCGGGGCGGAGGTCGGGGCGGCCGGGGTGATGGCGCCGCCACCCGGCGACGGGGCGACGGTGCCCGGCGCGGACGACGCGGCCGGTGCGGACGGCGCGGCCGGCGGGGTCGTCGCGGTGTCGGACGACGACGCGTCGTCGTTGCAGGCGGTCATGGTCAGCGCGCCGACCGCGGTCAGCGCGGCCAGGGCGAGGGCGCGGCGACTGCTGCGGATGGGCTTCATGTGACGTCCCCCGTCATTGCGGACCGCCGTCGGCGGTCCTCCTGAGGGATGTTCATAGCGCAGTCCGGAGGTCGGGTGCCATGACTTCGGCCTCCCTTTGACCGGTCTGTGACGAGTCTCTCGCGGGTCCGTGACAAGGGATATCGAGTCGTGATCGGCCGGGTGGGGTCGGGCGGGGTCGGGCGGGGCAGGGCAGGCCGTCGGGGAGCGGCGGGCGGGGAGCCGCAGTGGGCCGTCGGATCACGGTGTCCATTCGCCGGCGAGCAGGCCGAGGACGGTCTGGTCGACGAACGCCCCGTCGGCCCAGTGGCCGGCGCGCAGGGTGCCCTCGACGGTGAATCCGGCGCGTCGGGCGGCGCCCAGCATCGGCTCGTTGTCGGCGAGCGTCTCCATCTGCAGCCGCTGGAGGCCGAGCGTGCGGAAGCCGTAGCGGCAGAGCGTGCGCAGGGTGTCGGTGGCGAGCCCCCGGCCGCGGTGTCCGGGGCGCAGGGCGATGCCGAGGTGGCCGCTGCGGTTGTGGGAGTCGATGCCCCAGACCAGGGCCTCGCCCGCGAGTTCGCCGGTGTCCCGCTCGACGACGGAGAAGCAGGCGGCGTCGTCGGCGGGCGCGCCGACGAGGTAGGGGGAGTGTGGGGAGTCGGGCGGGAGAGGCCGCCAGGGGCGGTTGTCGGCTCGGGTGCGGGTGGCGACGTCGTCGTACAACTCGGCCTGGAGAACGGGTATGTCGCTCTGCAGCCGGGCGCGGAGGGTGACACGGGAGCCTTGTAGCATGTCACATTGTCTACCAGGGGCGGGCGGTGGGCGCCTTCGGTTTTCCGTTCGGATCCGGAGCCGGGGCCGGTGACCCGCGATTCTTGCCCGCATGAGTGAACGGATGATCGATCAGGCCCGTCGGCTGGTGGCCGACCGATTCCCGGACGCGCTCGCCGCGCTGCTGGCCGGGTCCGCGGCGGCCGGGACCGCCACCGCCACCAGCGACCTCGACCTCGCGGTCCTGGTCGCGGACGGGCGACGGTGGCGAAGCCGAGCCGCTCGTAGTGCCGGATCGCCGGGGCGTTGTCGGTGCGGACGTTGAGGCCCAGGTGGCCGGTGCCTCCCCAGGGGTTCCGGGCCCGGCCCTCCCGACGGGGACCGGGCCGGGTGGGCCGGTCAGACCTGGCCGAAGGTCTGGACGTAGCGCCCTCGGGTGCCGTGCTGGCGAACCGCGGAGCCGACACCGATGTGGTTGAAGCGCGGGTCGAGGATGGTGTCGCGGTGGTGGGGGCTGTTCATCCACATCCGCATCGCCTCCGGGACGTTGTCGGCCGCGGCGACGTTCTCCGCGGAGAAGCGGAAGGCGAAGCCGGCGGCGCGCACCCGGCGCCACGGTGTGCTGCCGTCGGTGCCGTGGTCCTGGGTGAGGTCGTGTGCCGTCATGTCGTCGGCGTGGCGTTGGGCGGCGGCGTTCAACCGCTCGTCCAGGCAGAGCGGTTGGGCGCCGGCGCGGGCGCGTTCGGTGTTGACGGCGGTCAGCATCTCGGTGTGGACGTCACCGTCGGCGGGCTGCGGACGCCGCGCCGTCCGCCACCGGCCGCCGGCGGTCCGGCCGGCGGGGATGAGCTGCCAGCGCTGGGCCGGGTCGGTGTGGTTCTGCCGGGCCAGGGTGAGCGGGGAGCCGGGGGTGGACGCGGTGAGGAAGAGGTCGCCCTCGTCGGAGTTCAGCGTGCGGATGCGGAGCCAGTCGTCGCCGACGACTTCCAGGCACCAGCGCTGGTCGGGCTGACCGTCCAGGTCGGCCAGTGAGGTCCGGCGGGTGGTGTGGTCGTAGTGCATGACCATGGCCTGGCCGGGGGCGTACCGTCCCCGGGTCAGCTGGGTCTCCACCACCCAGTTGCCGTCCATGGACCAGAAGACCCAGCCCTGGGCGGTGGTGCCGTTGCGCTCCCGGGACTGGATCGGAGCGCCCGGGTCGGTGCGGCCGGAGTGCAGGTCGGCGACCGTTCCGTTCGCCGACCGGAGCGTCCACACCTGGCCGTTCCGTACGAGCGTGGGCATGTGTCGTGCCTCTCGTCGGTGGTGTCGCCCCGGGCCGCGACCGTTGCGGCGGCGGCCCGGGGCCTGACGGGAGAGATGTTCCGGGAACGCGGTAGACGGCCGGTCAACGCGCGTAGCCGGTGGTCGTGCCGATGCCGTACCTACTCCGTCAGTAGCCCCCTGACCTGCGCTGCCTCCTCCTCCAGCCCCAGCCGCTCGTACACCTCCAGGGAGTCCGTCAGGCAGGCCCGGGCCTGGCGCGGGCGGCCGAGGCCGGTGAGCGCGGTGCCGAGGGTGCGCAGCAGGGCGGCTTCCAGGGCGGCGCTGGTGCGGCGGGCGAGGGGGAGGACGGCTTCGGCGGCGTCGACGGCGAGCAGCCAGCGGCCGGCCTCGGCGTGGATGCGGGCGGCGAGGTCGCCGGCCGCGGCGGCGAAGACGGTGACCTGGAGGGCGGTGAACTCCTCGCGGGCGCCGACGGCGTGGTCGAGGGCCGCCTCCGGGTCGCCGCACAGGCGCAGCACCCGGGCGAGGTAGTAGCGGCCGATCGCGGCGGAGACCGGGCCGGAGGCGCTCATCAGGCTGGCGCTGCGTTCGGCGGCGTCCCGGGCCTCGTCGAGGCGCCCGGTCTGGGCGGCGCTGAACGCGAACTCGCCGAGCGCGCTGCCCTCGGCGCGCTGGGCGCCGAGGCGGTGGAACAGGTCGGCGGCGCGTCCGGCGTGCTCGGCGGCCTCGGCGTAGCGGCCGTGCATGCGGGCGTTGCTGCCGAGGGTGATCAGGGCCTTGGCGAGGACGCGTTCGGTTCTCTCCTCCCGTCCGGACAGGGCGACGGCCCGGCGGATCTCCTCCTGGGATTCGGCGTAGCGGTTGATGTGCCAGAGCATGCTGCCGCGCAGGTAGCGGGCGAGGGCGAGCGGTCCGTGCTCGCCTCGGTCGGCGGCCTGTCGGGCGATGCGTTCGGCGAGGTCGACGATGACGCCGGTCTGGGTGCGTTCGGGGAGCACGGCGCCCATCCGGTCGGCGAGTTCGGCGGCGCGGTCGAGCGGCAGGGCCGGGTCGTCGCAGCCGAGCGCGATGGCGGCGGCGTGCACCTCGGCCTGGTCGCGCATCCAGCGCACGGCTTCCGCGCCGTCGGCGATGGCGCGGCCGGGGGAGGCCACGGCCGCGCCGAGCAGGCTGAGTTCGGCCGGTTCGGCCTTGCGGGCGGCGAGGTCGGCGTTGCGGGCGGTGGCGAGGCAGAAGTCGAGCAGCCGGTCGGTGGCGGCGGTGCGGTCGGCGGGGGTGTCCTCGTCGGCGAGGCGGTCGCGGGCGTAGGCGCGGACGAGGTCGTGGTAGCCGTAGCGGCCGAACCGGGGGGAGTGCAGCAGGTTGAGGTCGACGAGTTCTTCGAGGAGCCGGTCGGCCTCGTCCTCGGTGCGGCCGAGCAGGGCGGCGGCGCAGGGCAGCGGCAGGTCGGGGGCGTCGGGCAGGGACAGCAGGCGGAAGGCGCGCGCGAGTTCCGGGTCCAGGCGGTGGTAGGAGAGCGCGAAGGTGGCTTCCACCGTCCGTTCACCGTCGCTGAGTTCGGCCAGCCGGTGCTCGTGGCGCAGCCCGTCGGCGAGTGCCGCGAGGGTGAGCGAGGGGTCGGCGGCGAGCCGGGAGGCGACGATGCGGACGGCGAGCGGCAGCAGCCCGCAGGCCTGGACGACGTCCTCGGCGGCTTCGGGTTCGGCGGCGACGCGTTCGGCGCCGACGATGCGGACGAGCAGTTCCAGCGCCTGTTCGGGCGACAGGGTGTCCAGGCGCATCTGGTGGGCCCCGGCGAGACCGGCCAGCCGGTGGCGGCTGGTGATGAGGACGGCGCAGCCGGCCGAGCCGGGCAGCAGCGGTTCGACGTGGCCTGACTCGGCGGCGTTGTCGAGGACGACCAGGACGCGCCGCCCGGCCAGCGCCGAACGGTAGAGGGCGCTGCGTTCGCCGCTGTCCGGCGGGATGTCGGCGGGGTCGACGCCGAGGGCGCGCAGGAATCCGGCGAGCACGGTGCCCGGGTCGGGCGGGGTGCGGTCGGCGCCGCGCAGGTCGGCGAAGAGCTGCCCGTCGGGGAAGTGCTCGCGCATCTGCCGGGCGACGTGCACGGCGAGGGTGGTCTTGCCGACGCCGCCCATGCCGTCCAGGGCTGAGACCGCGACGGCGCGCCCGCCGGCGCCGGAGAGGCGGTCCGCGAGGGTTTCCACCTCTTCGACGCGTCCGGTGAAGTCGGGCAGGCCGGAGGGGAGTTGGTCGGGCGCCTGCCAGGCGTCGGGGCCGGCGCCGGCGGCGGGCTCGGGGACGGCTCCGGCCGGCAGCAGGGTGGCGTCCTCGCGCAGGATGCGCAGCTGGATCTCGGCCGGGCCCCGTTCGTCCGGCGGCAGCGACGGACGGGAGTCCTCGAACACGGCGAGCGCTTCGGCCTTGCGGCCCGACTGGTAGAGGGCGCGCATCAGGACGGCGGTGAGCCGGGGCCGCCCGGTGTGCTCCAGGGCGAGCGCCTCGGCCTCCGCCGTCAGGTCGGTGCGGTCGCCGAGTTCGGCGTCCAGCTCCAGCTGGGTCTCCTTGGCCGAGATCCGCTGCTCGGTGAGGCGGGCCCGGACGGCTTCGGCGTGCGGCCCGGGCAGCCCGGCGAGCGGCTCGCCGACCCACAGCCGCTGGGCGCTCCGCACCACCTCCCGGACCTCCCGGGGCGGGGCCTGCCGGTCGCGCAGCCGTTCGGCCTCGGCCAGCAGCGCCTCCCAGGCGGCCGCGTCCACCTCGGCCCCGGGCACCCTGAGCGCGTAGCCGTCGCCGACCCGCACCAGCGGCAGCCGCTCCGGATCGTCCCCGGTGTACGGCCGGAACGCGCTGCGCAGCCGGGAGACGGCGAGCTGGACGGCCTTGCGCGGTTCGGCGGGCTCGGCCCCGCCCCACACCCCCTCGACCAGGACCGGAACGGCCACCGTCCGCCCGGCGGCGGCCAGCAGCACGGCGAGCACCGCCCGCTGCTGCGGCCGGCCCAACTCCAGCTCCTGCTCCCCGTACCAGGCCCGCAGCGGCCCCAGCATTCCGAACCGAAGCCCGGATCCCCGTGTGTCATCCATGTCCCGTCCCGAATGTCGTTCCGCGCCGGGATTTCGCCACTTCCGTCCGGACAGCGGCGCCCCCATCCCTGGCGGCCTATGCTCTGTCACAGATTGTGCACCGGATTCTGGGATTCGAGAGGTGGGCTGTGCGGCTCGAATTCCACGTGCTGGGGCCGCTGCGCGCCCGGTGCGACGGCCGTGAGATCGACCTCGGCCGACCGCAGCAGCGGGCCGTGCTCGCCGCGCTGCTGCTCGCCCCGGGGCAGCTGGTTCCGACGGAGCGGCTGGTCGAAGGCCTGTGGGGGGAGGACGACACCCGCTGGCCGAAGGATCCGGCCGGGCAGATCGGCACCCATGTGCACCGGCTGCGCCGTGCCCTCGGCGAGTCCGGGCTGCTCGTCGCGGCGGCCGGCGGCTACCGGCTGGCGGTGCCCCGCGAGGCCGTGGACCTCTTCCGCTACGAGGGTGCGGTGGCCGAAGCCGTCGCGCTGCGTCACCAGGACCCGGTCCGGGCGAGGGAGTTGCTGGTGGCGGCCCTCGGGTCGTGGGAAGGCGACCGCGCGCTGGACGGCGCGCCGGGCGCCTTCGCCGAACGGACCCGGGAACGGCTGGCGGCCGGTCGCTTCGCGGCCGTGAAGGCCCTGCTCGACCTGGACCTGGCACTCGGGCGGCACGCCGGCGCGGTGGAGTCGCTGGCCGAACTCGCGGCCGCCCACCCGCAGGACGAGGAGGTGCACCGGCTGCACCTGCTGGCGCTGCACCGCTGCGGCCGGACGGCCGAGGCACTGGCCGGGTACGAGGCCCTGCGGGAACGGCTGGACCGGGAACTGGGACTCGAACCGGCCCCGGCCGTCGTGGAACTGGCCGAGAAGATCCGGCGCGGGGAGGCCCCCGTGCTGCTGCGACGGCTGCCACGCCCGTGCCAACTGCCCTCGGACATCCCGGACCTGGTCGGCCGGGCGGCGCTGGTCCAGGCGGGAGAGCAGGCGCTGCGGGCAGGCGGGGCACCGGTGCTCGGGCTGGCGGGCCCCGCGGGCAGCGGGGCGTCGGCCCTGGCGGTGCACATCGCGCACGTCGTCCAGGACGCCTTCCCGGACGGGCAGCTGTACGCGAGCGGCGGCGAGGCGGACGTGGTGCTCGCCGGGTTCCTGCGCGCATTGGGCGAACGGCCCGGCTCCTCGTCCGGCCTCGACGAACTGACCGCGCGCTACCGCGGGGCGCTCGCCGGACGCCGGGTGCTGGTGCTGCTCGACGGGGTGCCCGACCCCGCGCCCCTGCTGCCCGAAGTGCCGGGCTGCGCGGCGGTCGTGGCAGGCGCGGAACCGGGCGCACTGCCCGGGAACGACGTCGTACGGCTGGTGGTGGGACCGCTGGAGCCGCACGACGCCTACGAGCTGCTGGCCCGGATCGCCGGCACCGAGCGGATCCGGCAGGAGCCGGACGCGGTCGCCGAGCTGGCCGCCCTCTGCGGAAACCTGCCGGTCCTGCTGAGGGCGGCCGCGGAACGGCTCGCGGCCCGACCGCGGTGGTCGGTCGCCGACCTGGTCAGGTGGTACACCGAGCGCGGCTGAGGGCGGCCTAGTACGGGTCGGAGCTGCGGAGCGTGGCCGTGATGATGCCTGACAGAGGGGGCTGGACGAAGGTGACCACGAGCCCGCCCCTGTCGGCGACCCCCAGGGTGGCGAGCTCGTTCGGGTTGTCCTTGAACGTGTTGCTGGCCCAGCAGACCCGGTTGTTGGCGCCGTAGACGACGACGTTCCCGTCGCCCTGCATGATCGTCTTCTGGCCGCACCCCAAGGACCCCGGAGCGGACCACACCGGGTACGGGGCCGACGGGTAGCCCCGGTACAGGACGAGGTTGCCGTCGCCCTGCATGATCAGCCAGGTGTCGCCGTTGCTGAGATAGTCGGCCTGGTAGAGGATCCCAGGCTCGGAAATCGACGGGCCGTACCCGGTGGCGGCCTGCGCGGTTCCTGCCGACACCATCGTCCCGACCAGCGCCATCACCCCGGCCGCCATGCCGATTGCTGCGCGCCGCAACGTCTTCGTCGCCTTCATGCCCCGTACTACCTCTCTCCAGCGTCGGCGCCCGCGATCGCGTCGGGCGCCCCGTGGAGACGATCATGGGCGATGGCGGTAGACAAACGATAAACAGATCGTTGGAGCGCCCCGCCCGCCCGCCGAAGCGGCGAGCGGGCGGGGGGGAGTGCGGGTCAGATGAGGTGGTCGAACTCGCCGGCCTTGGCTCCGAGGATGAGGGCGCGGAGCGTGGCGGTCGAGGTGGAGATGATGACGGAAGGGTCGTCGGACTCGCGGAGGTGGCGAAGTTCGTCGGCGCCAGCGGCCAGCTCAATGCAGTTGCTGCCGGTATCTCCGCCGCTGAACGACGACTTCTGCCAGGAGATTTCGGGCATTTGTGGCGCCTCTCATGCTTGTAGCGGGTAGAGAAGGTGTTGGAGAAGCCCCCACGAGCTTTGCGAGCTCTGATCGCGAGGTGCCGTTGCGTCGATGGCTGGCAATGCGATCTCACCCAGCTGTTGGAACTTCCGTCCGTAGGCCGTAATGCTCTCAGGGTCGCCGCCGTGCTCCGCGCGCCCGGAAAGGTCCAGGACGATCGTCGCGAGGTCGACGCAGCCTGGATCACACATGAGGAAGGAGCCCGAGTGGGATGGCTTCCTGGTCGCCGTGAACGGGAGAACCTGGATGGTGACATTGGGGCGTTCTGCCATCTCCAGCAGGTGAGTCAGCTGTGCCCTCATGACCTTGGCTCCGGGGAACAGCATTCGCAGGGCCGCTTCGTGGATGACGAATCGGAACTGCCGCCGTGTCTCGTCTGCGAGGATCCGCTGCCGCTCCATGCGGAATTCGATCTGTGTTGCCGTGTCCCACTTCCCCGCGCCTTCGTCATAGATGGCGGCGGTGTATTCGGGGAGCTGAAGTAGCCCGGGGATGTAGAGCGATTCGTAGTTGTCGATGCGAACCGAACGCTCTTCGAGCTCTGCCAGATCCAGCGACAGGTCTGGCACCTCGCCCTTGTACTTGCTCCACCAGCCCTTGCCGTTGCTGGCGCCGAGTGACTGCAGGAGTTCAATGTAGGTGCTATCCGTGCACCCGTAGCCTTCGAGCAAGACTGAGAGTCGTTCCGGGTCGAGACTCGTCCGGGCGGCCTCGATGTGGCTCAGTTGCGGTCCCGCGATGCCGATGAGGGCGCCGGCGTCCTTGACTGCCAGGCTGGCCACCTCGCGCAGGCGCCTCAGCTCAATGCCGAACCGGCGCTGTCGCTCGCTGATTTGGGTCCTGAGTGCCAAGGGGGATTCCTTCCGTGTCGGGCCAGCATCCACCCACACGAGTGAGCTTATCCAAGGCGAGCTGCGCTTCTTCGCGATCTGGTTGCACGCGTATGACCTCTGGTCCTACTCTCAGTGTTGCACCGGTCACATGACTGATCGTCAGTGGCTCCCCCTTTTCTCTCTCTTGGGGTCTCTCATGCGTGCCTGCAATCCTCCCGACTGGTCCACCGCTCGGGCCGAGCTCTCTGACCTCCTCACCACCGCCGGGTGGTCGCCCTCCCTCATCGGCGATGCCGAACTCGCCCTTCACGAGCTCTTCGTGAACGCCTGGCGGCATGCCGGCAGCCCGGCTCCCCTCGTCACCCTCGTCCTCTCCAGCCGCTGCCTCCGGGTCTCGGTCTGCGACGACAGCCCCGTTCTCCCCGGCGAGCCCTGTGTCCCCGCCGACCCGCTCGCCCTCTCCGGGCGGGGCCTGTTCCTCGTCCGCGCTCTCACCCACCGGTTCGGCGCCGACCCCCGGAAGCTGGGCAAGGTCGTCTGGTTCGAACTGGAGGCCGCCGCGTGAACCGTCGACCGATGCAGCCCGCCGATCCCCGGATCCGGGCCTACACCGACGCCCACGTCCGCACGCTCCTCGCCGAACTCCACGAGCGTGGGAAGAAGTTCGGCCTGGTCTTCCCCTCCGCCACGATCGACCGCAATCTCGACGGCCGGGTCCTGGTCTGCTTCAACACCGCCCCGGCCTCCACCCTCCTCAACCTCCTGACCCTCCTCCTCGACGCCGACCGCGACCGCAACCGCGAGCGCTCGTGCGGTTCCTGATCGCCGCCGCTCTCCTCACCCTCCTCGCCCTGGCGATGGCCACCGTCGCCCTGGGCGTCATCACCGCACTCAACGTTGCAAGGCCCGACGAAGAGGAGCCCTGACATGCCCGACCCGCTCGCGAACGCCCTCGCCGCGACGCAGTACGCCGTCGCCGCCGCGTTCAACGCGCTCGCCACCGATCCCGTCACCCCGCCCGTGCCCGACGACTTCGACTGGCCCGACCTCGAATCGTTCGTCTTCAACCTGGGCTTCGCCGCCGACGACTCCGACGCCGCCCTCAACCTCTACCGGCTGCTCTTCGCCGTGCAGCGCATCGCCTACCGCGAGGCGGCCGGCCGTAACTCCCCCTGGCTCGCGACCCGCCTCAACCCGCGCGGCCCGTAGGCCCGTAGCCTGGCCGGATGGACGAGTTCGCGACCCGCCTGCACGGCGCCTGGGAGTGGTGGGACGCCGCCATCGAGGACGCCCAGGAGGGCCGTTGGGTCCGTACCGCCGTCGAACGGCGGGTGATGGACGATCTCGCCGCCGCGACCGTCGGACACCCGTACCCGTCCGACGCGGACTCCTGGCACACCCGGCTCGGCCGCATCGCTTGCTGGGCGGGCGCGCTCCGGCTCGCCGCCCGGGCGGGCGGCTGGGAACTCGTGCCGGTCGTCGGAGTGACCCCGCCGCGACCGGCGGGGATGGCCGAACTGCTGTCCGCTGTCTACGCGGTGGGTGAGCAGGGCGAGGTCTGGCTGCGGCGGCTCCCCGTCAACGGGCCGCCGCCGCTCCGCGCGGTCGTCGGGTTCGAGGCCTTCGTCACCGGCCCGGGCTCGGTCGAGGACCTCCGCCAGTTCTTCTACGACTGAAACCCGCCCCGTAGCCTTCCGGTGTGACGAATCCCTGGCCCGACGAAGCCACGTTCGCCTGCGGCGAGCGGGTCGAACTGACCACTCCGGACCCGCCCCGCGCCGAACTCGGCCATCTGGGCGCGGAGATCGTGGGCACCCGGGGTGTGGTCCACGAATGCGTCATCGAGGCCGACGACCGCGACGGCGGCCGTGTCGGGTTCGTCTACTACGTCCGGACCGAGGACGGCAGCCCCTGGCGGCTGCGGCCGGAGTTCCTCGTGTCCCTCGACCGCCCCACCCCCCTTGCACAGGAAGTCGGCCCGCCCGACTTCCTGCTCCATGCCGCCCCGATCACCGCAGGACGGCCCACCCCGCCCTCCGGTACGACAAGCCCGTGAAACTGAGAACGAAGATCCACCGGGTCCGCCTCGGCCGGGACGAGTACCGGGTGATCACCCCGGAGCGGCAGGCCACCGGCGCTTTCCTCTACGCGGACCCGTACGCCTGGTCCACGGAGCTGCACCTCGACCGGCAGGGGGCCGAGGACCTCGCCACCCTCTGGGCCGTGGCCGCCCGCTCCCGGCGCTCGCTGATCCACCTGCCGCTGCGGGCCAACACCGGGCCGGGCGACCTGTGGCCCGTCCCGTCCGAGGACCGATTGGACCTCCTGCTCGTCCACCACAGCCTCGGCTTCCCGCCGTCCCGCTGGAAGGAGGTCCGCGCCCGCCTGGGCGCCGGGGTCCCGCACACCGTCGACCTCCCGGCCGGCGACTTCCCGCCCGAGGAGGCCATCGACTACGACCGCCACCACTTCGCGGGCTGGCGCGACGAACTCCGCTTCGCCGGTGCCGCCCACACGCTGGTGGTCACCGGCAGCCCGACCGCCTTCCGCTGGACGGGCTCCAGGCTCCACGCGCTCAGTCGGGAGGCGCGCGGTTGGCGGCCCGATGGGCACCACTGCCTCACGCTCACCCACGGGGGCTGGGGCCCTGGCCGTGCGGCCAGGGGCGTTCCGGGCAGTCTGCACATCTCCTACGCCCACGACTGGAACGCCGAGTGAGCAGGAAGTCGGCCCGTCTGACTTCCTGCTCACTCGCACCTCACCCCTTCGAGGGGAGCGGCATCAGTGGCACGGTGACCCGGCTCTCCCAGGCCTGCTCCAGGGCGCGGGTGAACGTTTCCGCAGGCTGCGCGCCCGAGACGCCCAGCCGCCGGTCCAGGACGAAGAACGGCACGCCCGTCGCCCCCATCGCGCTCGCCGTCGTCTCGTCCTCGCGGACCGCCTCCGCGTACGCCTCCGGATCGGCCAGCACGGCGGCCGCCGCCCCACCGTCCAGCCCCGCCTCGACGGCCAGCTCGACCAGCCGCTCCTCCTCGAACGCCGAGCGCTCCTCGGCGAAGTTCGCCCGGTAGAGGGCGTCCAGCAGCTGAGCCTGCCGGCCGTGCTCCTTGGCGAAGTGCAGCAGGCGGTGCATGTCGAAGGAGTTCGCCGCGTCGCGCCCCTCGCTCAGGTACGGCAGCCCCTCGGCGCGCGCGTTCTCGGCGATCCGGGCCTCGGCCGCCTCGGCCTGTTCCAGGCTCATCCCGTACTTGGCGGCGAGCAGCGGCACGACCGGACGGGCCTCGTGCGGCGCGCGCGGGTCCAGCTCGAAGGAGCGGTGGACGACCTCGATCTCCTCGCGGTGCTCGAACCGCTCCAGCGCCTGCTCGAACCGCGCCTTGCCGATGTAGCACCACGGGCAGTTGATGTCACTCCAGATCTCGACGCGCACGGCGCTGCTCTCCTTCCACAGAGGTCCCGTCGCGCAGGGCTGCAGCGACTACCAGGGGGAACGCAACTCCCGAGCCTGAATATTTCTCGTGCTGAAATATTCAGGCTCGGACCTGTGCCGCAGGACTACGGGGCGGCGACCCAGCCCGGGAGGGTGGGCATCACCGTTTCGGCGACCCGGTTCAGGGTCGCGTCGTCGGGGGCCTGGCCGTCCTCGCGGAAGATGCTGAGCTCGAAGGCGCGGCCGCCGGGGGCCTTGGGGTCCTGCGCGACGACGAGGCTCCGCGTGACGGGGCCGGTCTTCCCGCCGGGCACGAGGACCAGTGCGTTGGACGAGTAGGTCACGGCGGGGTGGCCGAGCACGGCGGCCGGCTTGGCGAGGAACTGCGGCATGCCGATCATGTCCTCGACCGTGGTCGAGCTGTCCGTGATGGCCAGGGCGGTGTGCAGGAGGCGCACCTCCACCATGGGGTCCTTCCCGAGGGCGAGGGGCGCCGGGTGCGCGGTGGTGATGCGGTCCTCGGGCGTGCCCAGCAGGGCCGGGAGGTCGCGGCGGTTGATCGCGGCGCACAGCGCCGGGTACCCCGGCGGATCCGTGGGCCTGGGGGCGACGCACTCGACCGGCTTGTCCTCCGGCTTCGGCGGGGTGTCGAGGAACCCCAGCCCCCACAGGCCGGCCATGACACCGGCGACCAGCACGACCACGCCCGCCAGCTTGAGGCCGGTCCGGTCGTTGCCCGTCTCGGTGCTGTTGCCCTTCTCGGCGTTGTCCGTGCTGCCGGCCTCATCGGCGTTGTCGGCGTCGGCGTTGCCGGCCTCATCGACGATGCCTGGCGTGTCGGATTCCATCCCTGGACCCCCGTTCGAGAAGCTCGCCCCCGACCACCCGAGGACCCCATGAGCGGGGGTGATCGTACCGCCGGCCCGGCGGGGAGATGCCGGCGGTCAGCTCTGTGACCTGCGAAGACGCGCCGTTCCGCGTCGGGGCTCGGAGGGGGCCAGGCAGGCACGCCTGCGGCGAACGGTAGGCGGCCGCTACAGGCAGATCCAGCAGTACAGCTGCTCGCCCGCCGCGCGCGCCCGGCGGGCGAGGCCTACCAACTCCTCGGCCAGGGGGTGGAGATCGGACGGATCGGCGCCGTCCCACTCCTCCGCCAGCGCCCACTGCGCGACGACCTCCGGTACCCGCTCGTCGGGCACCCCGGCGAGCGTGTCCCGGGCGGCGTTGCCCAGCTCGGTCACCCACGGGCCGCTCGCCCACGGGTCGTCCTCGCCGTCGGGCCCGCTCGGGCCGGGCGGCGGCGTGGTCGGCCAGACCGGCGTCTCCGGCACCGCGTCGGGATGCCACTGCTCCCGCCGGATGGCAGCGACGAGTTGGCCGAGCACGACATCCGGGTCGATCCGCTTCGCCTCGACCCCGTCGAATCCGGCACCGAACCCGGCACCGGACCCGTCGTCGAAGTCGGGCCGCCCGCCGCCCGTGCGCTCCAGTGCCCGTACGACCGTCGCCGCGTCGGGGGCCCGGAAGTAGTCGGTCAGCACGCCCATCGCAGCCGTCCTCTCGTCGTCATACTCCTGTCGCTACTGAAGCAGACGCCACTGACATCGAGACAGGAGCCACTGTTCGGGGCCCGCTGCCTGCAGGGCTGTCGCCAAGTGGCAGGTCAGCAGGAGATGTTGCCGCTGCCGGCGTCGGTCTTCAGGACGCCGACGAACTTCTTCTCGAGGTCGATGCGATCGACCCGCCGGCCCGGGGCACCGGATAGCCTCGTCCGGAGCGCGACGAGGCAACCGGGGGGCAGGGCATGGGCGGTCACACCGAGGACGAGGGTGACGAGCGACTGGCAGCCGAGGGGGAGGTCGCGGTCGCCCGGCTGGCGATCGACTCCGGCGACCTCACGCACGCCGCCGACCACCTCTCCGACGCCATCCTCGCCGACCCGCAGCTGCCCGAACTGCACGAGGCGCTGGCCGAGTTGTGCGCCGCAGCCGGCGGCCCGGCGGCCGCGCGCGAGCTGTTCCCGCTGGACGGCGAGGTGTACCTCGGCACGGTCGCCTGCCGGGCCCACGTGGAGGCCGCCGCCGGGGACTGGGACACCGTCGTCGGCCTGCTCGCCTCCGCCATCCAGTACGAGCCGGCCCGCCCCTGGGCGCACACCGCCTGGCTGGCCCGCGAGGACCTGCCCGGCCTGGTCGACCCGGACACCGTCGCCCAGGCGGTGGCCCGTGCGGCCGGCGCGCTGCCCGACCCGCTCCCCACCGAACTGGCCGAAGCCGTCCGGCCCTTCGACGCCTTCGTACAGGCCGTGCTGGCCCGCCACGACGACCACGCGCTGCTGCTGGCGATGGCCTCCGGCCTGACCCGCCGCCTCGGCGCCACCGCCCACGCCGTCGACCTCGCCGCGCGGGCCCACCGCGCGGCCCCCGGCTACCTGCCCGCCGTGATGCTCGGCAACGCCCTGCGCGCCGACGGCCGCCCGGAGCGGGCGCTCGCCGTCTGGGAGGCCGAGCTGGAGCGGGTCGCACCGGACCGGGACAACTCCAGCAGCTACCTCGCCGTCGACGTCGCCGAGCTGTACGGCACCCTCGGCCGCCCCGCCGAGGGCCTGCCCTGGCTGGACCGGGTGCTCGCCACCGAGCCCGACCACACCAAGGCGGCCCCGGCCCGGTACGGGCTGCGCCACGCCCTGGACGGCGACCCGGTGCACCTGCTCGGCCTGGCCGACCACCACCGCGCCCACCCCGACCACGAGTACGCCCAGGACCTCCTGGCCCGGCTGAGCCACCGGGAGCCCTGGCTCGGCATGGTCCCCGGCACGTCCGAGGCCACCATCAACCTGCTGCACCAGGTCCTCGCGGCGCGCGACACCGACCGCGACACCGCGATCGACTGCGAGGTCTCCACCCTCGAACCGCCCAGCTCGCAGCTGGCCCTCCACCTCGCGCTGCCGCACTGCACCGTCGTCTACCAGTCCGTCGACGAGCCCGACCTCCGGCGGCCGCTGACCGCGACCGCCACCACCACCCGGATCTGGGCCTGGGAGGGCACCGACCCCCGGCCCGCCGTCGACCCGCCCGCGCCGGAGAGCGCCGAACTCGTCCGGGCCATCGCCGGGATCGTCTGGCCGAGCGTTCCCGCCGCCTACGACGAGGCCGTCCGCCTCGCCGGGCTGTCACTCGACGACCTGCTCGGCGTCCTCGCCCACCCGCCGCTGCCGCGCGAGGACGAACTCGGCCGGGCCCTGCTCGCCCACCAGCCCGAGCTGTGGGTGCGCGCCGTCCAGGCCTTCGCCTGCCTCGGCATCGCCCACCACCGCGCCGACCAGCCGTGGCCGGAGTCGGACCGCCGCCGGGTGCTGCTCGACCTGCTGCTCGGGCCGGAGGACTGGGTCGCCGAGGCGGCCGGCTTCGCGCTGGTCGCGATCGGCTGGACGCACCCGGAGGCCCGCGCCGACATCGCCGCGCAACTCCGACGGCGGCTGCACTACTGCGTCGACGCCCGGCGGGTGCGCGTGGTGACGATCCTGCGCTCGGTGTGCCGCCTGGTGCTCGCCGCCCCCTGGGTGTCGCCCGCCGACCGCGACCTCGCGCGGGCGGCCATCCGTGCCGAGGACGCCGCCGACGCCCCGGACCCCGTGCCGAACCCCGCGCCGGACCTCGAGTCGGCGCCCGAGCCCGAGCCGAAGCCCGAGCCCACCCCCGTGGCCCGACCCGAGCCCGAACCCGAACACGCGCCCAACCCCGGCCGCCTGCGCCGCCTCTTCGGCCGGGGCTAACCCACCCCGGGCAGCGGGTCCTGGTCGACGTCGAACCGCGCGACCCGCTCCGCCGGGTCGCGGCACTCCGGCCCCAGCCGCAGCATCCGCGACTCCGGGTCGTGCAGCGGCCGGTGGCAGCGGCGGCAGGTCACCCGGGTGCGAAGGGTCTGCGCGGTGTCCGTACCGGGGAGCGGCTCAGGGCTGGTCATGGAGAGACGGTAACGGCCGGCACCGCGAAGGACGCCCGTCGATGCGCGAAGCGATGCACGGAGCGATGCGTGCAGCAATGCACGGAGCGATGCGTGCAGCAATGCACGGAGCGATGCGTGCAGCAATGCGTTGAGCGATGTGTGGAGCCATGTATGGAGCCATGCGTGAAGCAATGCGTGGAGCGATGCGTGAAACGATGGCCCTCATGGCCACCGACCGCAGCAGCGCAGGAGACCCGGCGCGCACCCTCGCCCTGCTCTGGGGGCTCACCGCCGAGGAGAAGCCCGGTCGGCGCGGGCCCCGGCAGGCGCGCTCGACCGGTGAGATCGCCGCCGCCGCGATCGCCCTGGCCGACGCCGAGGGCGTGGACGCCGTCACCATGCGACGGATCGCCCAGGAGCTCGGGCTCTCCCCGATGGCGCTCTACACCTACGTGCCCGGCAAGGCCGAGCTGCTCGACCTGATGCTGGACACCGTCTACGCGACGATGCCCCGCAGCACCCCCGCCGACGACGGCTGGCGCGCCCGGGTCACCGCCGTCGCGGACGACAACCGCGCGCTGCACCGCGCCCACCCCTGGGTCGCCGCCGTCTCCACCAGCCGTCCGCCGCTCGGGCCCGGCCTGATGGCCAAGTACGAGTACGAGCTGCGCGCCTTCGAGGGCACCGGTCTGCCTGACGTCGAGCTGGACGCCGCGCTGACCCACCTGCTCGGCTTCGTCCAGACCTGTGCCCGGATGGCCGCCGACGAGCGCGCCGCCCGGCAGGACAGTGCGATGACCGACGAGCAGTGGTGGGCCGCCAACGCCGAGCTGCTCGCGAGGGTCTTCGACCCCGAGCGCTACCCGGTGGCGGCCCGGGTCGGTGCCGCCGCCGGCGAGGCGCACGGCGGCGCGTACAGCCCGGACCACGCCTACGCCTTCGGCCTGGCCCGCGTCCTGGACGGTTTGGCAGCCCTCGTCACCCAGCGGTAGGCCCCGTCACACGTTCACCCGACGGTAGGCCCCGTGACGCGCTCACCCGGCGGTGGCCCGCGCGTCGTACTCCTCGCGGGCCGTGACCACGGCCGGCACCCGCCGCTCCGACCAGTGGGCCAGCGCCGCGACCAGCTCCGCCGCCTCCCGCCCGAGCGGGGTGAGGCTGTAGTCGACGCGCGGCGGGATCACCGGGTGTGCCTCGCGCAGGACGAAGCCGTCCCGCTCCAGCGTCTGCAGGGTCTGGGCGAGCATCTTCTCGCTGACTCCCGAGACCTGACGGCGCAGCTCGCTGAACCGGTAGCCGCGCTGGTGCAGCGCGCCGAGGACGAGGACGCCCCAGCGGCTGGTGACGTGCTCCAGCACGCCCCGGGACGGGCACATCCGGTCGAACACGTCGGGCGGGGGGAGCTCCCTCAACTGCTCACTTACCTTCATGTCAGTACCCTACTTTGAAGTGCGTACTTTCGAAAGGTTAGTGCTGTCCCTAAGGTGAGTTCCGAGGCCAGAACCCCACCAATACCCCCTGAGGAGCCACCATGTACGTCGTCACCGGTGCCACCGGCCAGCTCGGCCGTCTCGTCGTCGAGGGCCTGCTGGCTGCGGTCCCCGCGAGCGAGGTGGCGGTCGCCGTCCGCTCCGCCGAGAAGGCCGCCGACCTGGCCGCGCGCGGTGTGGCCGTCCGCGTGGTCGACTACGACAAGCCGGAGACCCTGGCCGGCGCCTTCGCCGCCGGTGACCGGGTGCTGCTGATCTCGGGCAGTGAGGTCGGCCGCCGGATCCCGCAGCACCGGGCCGTCGTGGAGGCCGCCAAGGCCGCCGGGGTCGCGCTGCTCGCCTACACCAGCGCGCCGGGCGTGGCCACCTTCAGGCTGGCCGACGAGCACAGGGCGACGGAGGAGCTGATCCTCGCCTCCGGCCTGCCGTACGCGTTCCTGCGCAACGGCTGGTACACGGAGAACTACCTGGGTGACGCGGCCGGCACGGTGGCCCGGGGCGTGGTGCTCGGCAGCGCCGGCGAGGGCCGGATCGCCACCGCCCCGCGCCGGGACTACGCGGACGCGGCGGTCGCGGTCCTGACCGGCGAGGGCGACGGCCACGAGAACGCGGTGTACGAGCTGAGCGGCGACGCCGCCTGGAGCCTGCCCGAGCTGGCCGCCGAGCTGGCGAAGGCCTCCGGCAAGCCGGTCGGGCACCGGGACGTCGCCCCGGCCGAGCACCTGGCGGCCCTGGTCGGCGCGGGCCTGCCGGAGGGCTTCGCCGAGGTCCTGGTCGACGTGGACGCCGGCATCGCCCGGGGCGAGCTGGCCGGCACCCCGGGCGACCTGGCCCGCCTGATCGGCCGCCCGACCGTCCCGATGGCCGATTCCGTCCGTGCGGCGCTCGGCGCCTGACGGGCTGACCACCCGAAACGCCGAAATCGTCCAGCATGCAAACAATGTCATGACCAAAATCCGGAAACGGAGATGACATTCTGCCCTTCCGCCCGCTACCGTCACCAGGACCACACGCGCGCGGGAGGGCACTCGGCCATGCCACAGACAGACCAGCAGGACAACGGCCGAGGCCTCTGGTACGGCTTCGCGGCCTACGGCATCTGGGGGCTCTTCCCACTGTTCTGGCCGCTGCTGGAGCCGGGCGCCGCCGACGACATCCTGGCCAACCGGATGGTCTGGTCCCTGGTCGCGGTGGTCCTGCTGCTCGTCGTCCAGCGGCACTGGAGCTGGATACGCCCGCTGCTGCGCCAGCCCCGCCGGGTCGCCATGCTGGCCGGCGCGGCCACCGTGATCTCGATCAACTGGGGCGTCTACATCTGGGGCGTCAACGCCGGACACGTCGTCGAGACCAGCCTCGGCTACTTCATCAACCCCCTGGTCACCATCGCCTTCGGCGTCCTGGTGCTCAAGGAGCGGCTGCGCGTCGCGCAGTGGACGGCGGTGGGCGTCGGCGCGCTCGCCGTCGCGGTGCTGAGCGTCGCGTACGGGCAGCTGCCGTGGATCGCGCTGACCCTCGCGTTCTCCTTCGCCACCTACGGCCTGCTGAAGAAGAAGGTCGGGCTGAGCGGGCTGGAGAGCCTCGCGGCGGAGAGCGCCTTCATGTTCCCGTTCGCCCTGGGCTACCTGATCTACCTGCAGATCAGCGGGCGCGGCACCTTCGGACACACGGTGGCCGGCTCGTACGGCTGGGGGCACTCCGGGCTGCTGATGCTCAGCGGTGTGATCACCGCCATCCCGCTGCTGTTCTTCGGCGCGGCCGCCGTACGGGTGCCGCTGACCGTGCTCGGGCTGCTGCAGTACCTGGCGCCGGTGTTCCAGTTCCTGATCGGCGTCGCCGTCTTCCACGAGTCGATGCCGCCCGCCCGCTGGGCCGGCTTCGCCCTGGTCTGGGCCGCGCTCGCACTGCTCACCTGGGACGCGCTGCGCCAGGTGCGGGCCGACCGCGCGGCGCGGGCCGCGGCGGTCCTGCGGCCCGCACCGGCGGAGATGGCCAAGGCGACCGTCACGCCCTGAACGCCCTCACCCGCCGCAGCCTCACCCGCCGCAAGCCTCACCCGCGGTGAGCCGTCAGGCGCTGATGTCCCGGCTGCTGAAGCGCGACCAGGCCGCCGCGCCGAACACGGCGACGTAGGCGGCCTGCAGCCCGAGGTCCTTCAGCACGCCGTCCCAGTACATCGGCGCCCGCAGCAGGTCCGCGAAGTTCAGCCAGTAGTGGGTGAACAGGAACGGCCGGATCGCGTCCAGCTGCGGGAAGGCGTCCAGGATCTGGACGGTGATCACCAGTCCGACGGTGGCGGCCATCGCCGCGATGCCGCTGCCGGTGAGCGTGGAGACGAACAGCCCGATCGCCACCAGCCCGGCCAGCGAGGCGGCGACCACGCCGGCCACCAGCACCGCGCGCAGCAGCGCGTCGGCGAAGCCGATGGTGTCCCCGGAGATCAGCGTGACCTCGCCGAGCGGGAAGAGCGCGGCGCCGGTGGCCAGGGCCGCCGCCCCGACCGCCGCCGTCGCGGCCAGGCAGAACACCAGCGCGGCGGTGAACTTGGCGGCCAGCAGCCTGGTCCGCCCGGCCGGGGCGACCAGCAGGTAGCGCAGCGTCCCGGTGGCCGCCTCGCCCGCCACCGAGTCCCCGGCGACCACCCCGACCGTCATCGGTAGGAAGACCGGCAGCGCGACCGCCAGCGCGGTGAAGACCAGGAACAGCCCGTTCTGGGTGGTCTGCGCGATGAAGTTCGGACCGCCGCCGCCCTCGTGCGGACTGTCCGTGTTGAGCTTGACGACCACCCCGATCAGGACCGGCAGCACCGCCAGGATCGCCAGCAGCACCTTGGTCCGCAGCCGGCGGAAGGTCAGGTGCAGCTCGTTGCGGAACAGCGCCAGGAACCCGCCCGCCGTCTGCGGCCGCCGGCCGTTGACCACCGCTGCCCCGGTCCGCACCGTTGCCTCGGCCCGCGCCGTCGAATCAGCCCGCGACATCGAAGCCCTCCCCGGTCAGCGCCACGAAGGCGTCCTCCAACGTGCCCCGCTCCAGCCCGAAGCCGTGCACCCGCACCCCGGCCTCGACCAGCGCCGCGCACAGCTTTGGCAGCGCCTCGTCGTCCCGCTCGCCCAACTCGCCGTCCACCCGGCCCTCGCCGGGCACCAGGCCGGTGACCTGGTGGGCGGCCAGCACCTCGGCGGCCTGCGCCACGTCCGGGGTGCGGACCACCAGCCGGCCCTGCGCACGGGCGGCCAGTTCGGCGACGGTGCCCTGCACCACCAGCCGGCCCCGGGACATCACCGCCGCGTGCGTGCAGACCTGCTCGATCTCGTCCAACAGGTGCGAGGAGAGGAACACCGTGGTGCCCTCCGCCGCGACCTCCCGGACCAGCGCCCGGATCTCCCGCATGCCCTGCGGGTCCAGCCCGTTGGTCGGCTCGTCCAGCACCAGCAGCTCGCGCGGCTGCAGCAGCGCGGAGGCCAGGCCGAGGCGCTGCTTCATGCCGAGCGAGTACGCGCGGGCCTTCTTGCCCGCCGCCGCGCTCAGGCCGACCCGCTCCAGCGCCGCGTCGACCCGCTGCGGCCGGGTGCGGGGGTCGGCGGTCGGGTCGGCGGCGTCGAACCGGATCAGGTTGTCCCGCCCGGAGAGGAAGCCGTACAGCGCGGGGCCCTCGATCAGCGCGCCCACCCGGGGCAGCACGGAGGCGACGGACTGCGGCATCGACTCGCCGAGGACGCTGGCCACCCCCGAGGTGGGGGCGATCAGGCCCATCAGCATCCGGATGGTGGTGGTCTTGCCGGAGCCGTTGGGGCCCAGGAAGCCGAAGACGGAGCCGCGCGGCACGGCCAGGTCCAGGCCGTCCACGGCGAGCTGGCCGCCCCGGAAGCGCTTGGTCAGGCCGCGGGTTCTGATGACATCGTCGGTGGCGGAAACAGCGGGGGATGCGGATGCGGATGCGGATGCGGATGCGAATGCGGAGGCGGGCGGAACGGGATCGGGGGCCGGGCGCGGCTCGGCGCCCGGACCCCCGGCCGACTCCGTAACGTCCCCCGTTACGGGAGTCTTGGTCATCCGTCAGTTCACCCCGGCGGCGTGCTGCAGGACCGGCAGGGTCACCGCGCCGGCGAAGACCCGGCCGTCGTCGGTGAGCAGGACGTTGACCACCTTGGTGCCGATCAGGGTGCCGCCGTCGACCTGCTTGCCGAGCGACTTCATCAGCCCCTGCGGGTTCACCGAACCGCGCCCGCCGCCGTGCTTGCCGTCGCCCTTTGCGGCGCCCTTTCCGGCGACCTGCCCGTCACCCTTCGGCGTCGCGCCCGGCCCGCTGGGCAGCTGCCCGGTGAGCACGGCCGTCCAGCCCTCGCCGATCACGTTCACGCCCTCGTGCGCCTTGGCGTCGGAGCCCGCCGCGGCCTTGCCCTCGGCCGCCGCCTCGTCCGCCTTCTTCTCCGTCACCTTGGCGCCCTTGGGCACGGTGAAGTCGAAGGTCTTGGCGGCCGGCTTGGCGAAGGAGACGTCGGTGAAGTGGACGTCCAGGACGGTGGTGCCGTCGGTGGACTTCACCGCCACCGCGAGCGGCACGCCGTTGTCGGCGGCCACCGCGATCCGGACCTCGGCGACGGTCGAGCCGCTCTGGGTCGGCTTCACGCTCAGCTGGTAGGCCTTCTGCCCGGCCACGTTGGCCGTCCCTGCGACGGTGACCGAGGTGGTGCCGGCGCTCGCGGTCAGGAACTGCCGGGCGGCGTCCTGCGGGGTGGCCGGCAGCTGGGACAGCGGGGCCTCGGGGTGCCTGTCGCCGGCCCGGCCGGTCAGGTGCACCGCGCTGTTGGTCGAGCTGTCCCAGGCCCAGGACTGGTCGCCGTTGCGGACCACGGTGTAGCCGGCCATGCTCTCCATCATGTCCACCCGCTGGTGGGTCGGGCCGTCCACCGCGACCCGCAGCGTCCGGTCGCCGCCGAGCAGGCCGAGCAGCTTGGCCTGAGGGTCGGCCGACGCGCCCGCCCCGTCCCCGCCGTGCCCGGACGCCGCCGCGCCGAGGCCGCCGGCCGCGCCCAGCAGCTGGCTGGGCAGGCCGAGGTCGGTGGTGACCGAGACCGTCCCGGACAGGGACTGCGTCTCGGAACCAAGCGCCTTGGCGACCACCTGCTCCGCCGTCAGCGTCGGCAGGTCGGGCGGGGAGTCGGCGGCCAGCGCGGGCACCAGCCCGACCCCCGCGGCGATCACCGCGGCCACCGCCACCGGCACCCCGGCACGCACCAGCACGCGCCGCCGCGAGCGGTACGGCACGCCGCCGTCCAGCTCGTCCCCCGCCGCCGTCTCATTGGTCATGGCGTACTCAACTCCTCTGCGAACACGTTCGATTGACCTTGCCCCTCCATTAGAGGCCGCCACGCCGCCGTCGGCATCGCCCTGCAGGGCCAGATCGGGTTGGCCTTCATGGGTATGCCGACCCTGAGGCGGCCTCAGGGTTACTCATCCCGGGGTACCACCCCTGGCGTAGGGTCGCGACATGGACGGAACCGCCACGGACGCAAGCACCCCGCCGACCGCGAACGCGATGCGCCGCGCCCTGCGCCGCGCCCGGGACGGCGTCGCCCTCGACGTGACCGAGGCCGCCGTGCTGCTCCAGGCCAGAGGCGAGGACCTGCGCGACCTCTGCGCGAGCGCCGCCCGGGTACGCGACGCGGGCCTCGAAGCGGCCGGCCGACCCGGCGTCATCACCTACTCCAAGAGCGTCTTCATCCCGCTCACCCGGCTGTGCCGCGACAAGTGCCACTACTGCACCTTCGTCACCGTCCCCGGCAAGCTGCGCCGGGCCGGTCACGGGATGTTCATGTCCCCCGACGAGGTGCTGGACGTGGCCCGGCGCGGGGCCGAACTCGGCTGCAAGGAAGCCCTGATCACGCTCGGCGACAAGCCCGAGGACCGCTGGCCCGAGGCCCGCGAGTGGCTGGACGCGCACGGCTACGACGACACCATCGCGTACGTGCGGGCGATGTCGATCCGCATCCTGGAGGAGACCGGCCTGCTGCCGCACCTCAACCCCGGGGTGCTGAGCTGGACGGACTTCCAGCGGCTCAAGCCGGTCTCCGCCTCGATGGGCATGATGCTGGAGACCACCGCCACCCGGCTGTGGAGCGAGCCCGGCGGCCCGCACTTCGGCTCCCCGGACAAGGAGCCCGCCGTGCGCCTGCGGGTGCTGGAGGACGCCGGGCGCAGCTCCGTCCCGTTCACCAGCGGCCTGCTGATCGGCATCGGCGAGACGTACGAGGAGCGCGCCGACTCGCTGTTCGCGCTGCGCAAGGTCTCCCGCGCCTACCACGGCATCCAGGAGCTGATCCTGCAGAACTTCCGCGCCAAGCCGGACACGGCGATGCGCGGCATGCCGGACGCCGAACTGGACGAGCTGGTCGCCACCGTGGCGGTGGCCCGGCACCTGCTGGGCCCGGCCGCCTGCCTGCAGGCCCCGCCGAACCTGGTGGACGGCGAGTACGAGCGGCTGATCGAGGCCGGCATCGACGACTGGGGCGGGGTCTCCCCGCTCACCCCGGACCACGTGAACCCCGAGCGCCCCTGGCCGCAGATCGATCGCCTGGCCGAGCGCTCGGCGGCGGCCGGCTTCGAGCTGCGCGAGCGCCTCGCCGTCTACCCCGACTACGTGCGCGGCGGCGAGCCCTGGCTGGACCCGCGGGTGCTGCCGCACGTCCGCGCCCTGGCCGACCCGCGGACCGGCCTGGCGAACCCGGACGCGGTGGTCCGCGGCCTGCCCTGGCAGGAGCCCGAGGACCTGCCGGAGTCGTACGGGCGGACCGACCTGCACGCCACCATCGACACCGAGGGCCGCACCGGCGACCGCCGGGCCGACTTCGAGGACGTGTACGGCGACTGGGAGGTGCTGCGCGAGCAGGTGCTCGCGAAGGGCGCGCCCGAGCGCCTCGCCGGGGACCTGCGGGAGGCCCTGGCGGTGGCGGCCGACGACCCGGTGAAGCTGACCGACGACCAGGCGCTGGCCCTCTTCCACGCGGACGGCCCGGCCCTGGACGCGCTCTGCCGGATCGCCGACGACGTGCGCCGCGACGCCGTCGGGGACGACGTCACCTACTGCGTCACCCGGAACATCAACTTCACCAACGTCTGCTACACCGGCTGCCGCTTCTGCGCCTTCGCCCAGCGCCGCACCGACGCCGACGCCTACACCCTCTCGCTGGAGCAGGTCGCCGACCGGGCCGCGCAGGCCTGGGAGGTGGGCGCCACCGAGGTCTGCATGCAGGGCGGCATCCACCCGGACCTGCCCGGCACCGCCTACTTCGACATCGCCCGCGCGGTGAAGGAGCGGGTGCCCGGCATCCACGTGCACGCCTTCTCGCCGATGGAGGTGGTCAACGGCGCGACCCGCACCGGCCTGTCGATCCGGGACTGGCTGCAGCGGGCCAAGGAGTCCGGCCTGGACACCATCCCGGGCACGGCCGCCGAGATCCTGGACGACGAGGTCCGCTGGGTGCTCACCAAGGGCAAGCTGCCGGCCGCGACCTGGGTCGAGGTGGTCACCACCGCGCACGAGCTGGGCATCCGCTCCTCGTCCACGATGATGTACGGGCACGTGGACACCCCGAAGCACTGGCTCGGCCACCTGCGGCTGCTCGCCGACATCCAGCAGCGCTCGCTCGCGTCCGACGGCACCGGCGGCTTCACCGAGTTCGTGACCCTGCCGTTCATCCACACCAACGCCCCGGTCTACCTGGCCGGCATCGCCCGGCCCGGCCCGACCGCCCGGGACAACCGCGCGGTGGTCGCGATGGCCCGGCTGCTGCTGCACCCGCACATCCCCAACATCCAGACCAGCTGGGTCAAGCTGGGCGCCGAGGGCGCGGCCGAGATGCTCCGCTCCGGCGCCAACGACCTGGGCGGCACGCTGATGGAGGAGACCATCTCGCGGATGGCCGGCTCGGCGTACGGGAGCTACAAGTCCGTGCGCGACCTCCAGGCGATCGCCGAGGCGGCGGGCCGTCCGCACCGCCAGCGCACCACCACCTACGGCGAGGTGCCGGCCGAGCGGCAGGCCGCGGCACTGGCCTCGGACGGGCACCTGCCGGAGCTGCTGCCGGTGCTGGACTGAACGACGGGACCCCCGGGGCGGGGGCACTGAAGTTCGAGGGAAGCCGCTGATCCGCTCGGGCCTTCGAATACAGTGCGAGGGCGCGCGACCGGCCGTGCGTCGCGCATCCCCCCGCCCCGACGAAAGGCGCCCCGTCGTGATGCCACTGTGGTCACGCGCCCAGCAGCAGGACTACCGCAGCCGGGTGCGGGGCTGCCTGCTCGGCGGGGCCATCGGCGACGCGCTCGGCGCCGGCGTCGAGTTCGAGGCGCTGGAGAAGATCCGGGCCCAGCACGGCCCGCAGGGCGTCACCGGCTACGTCCCCGCCTACGGGCGCACCGGCGCCGTCACCGACGACACCCAGCTCAGCCTGTTCACCGTCGACGGACTCATCCGCGCCCACATCCGGCGCGACACCGGTAGCTGGCACCCGCCCACCGACCTGCACCTGGCCTACCTGCGCTGGGTCGCCACCCAGCGCGACTGGGGCCCGGACGAGCGCCGCCCGGACCTGGGCTGGCTGGGCCGCGAGGAGTGGCTGTACGCCCAGCGCGCCCCCGGCCAGGGTTGCCTGTCGGGCCTCACCGGGGCCGACGCCGAGCGGCTCGGCACCCTGGAGCAGCCCAAGAACCCGCACTCCAAGGCCTGCGGCACGGTGGTGCGGGCGGCGCCGTTCGGGCTGCTCACCACCTGGGAGCCGAGCCTGGTGTTCCAGCTCGCGGTGGAGTGCTCGGTGCTCACCCACGGCCACCCCACCGGCTACCTCGCGGCGGGCGCGTTCGCGGTGATCATCCAGTCGGTGGCCCGCGGCGGCACCCTGGAGGAGGGCGTCCACCTCGCGCTCGCCCTGCTCTCCGAGCGGCAGGCGCACGAGGAGACCACCACCGCGCTGCGGGCGGCGCTGGACGCCGTCCGGGCCGGCGAGCCCTCCGCCGACCGGGTCGAGGCGCTGGGGGAGGGCTGGGTCGCCGAGGAGGCGCTGGCGATCGCGGTCTACTGCGCGCTGGTCGCCCACGACGTCCGCTCGGGCCTGCTGCTGGCCGTCAACCACTCCGGGGACAGCGACTCCACCGGCGCGATCTGCGGCAACCTGCTCGGGGCACTGCACGGGGACACCGCGCTGCCGCCGGGCCTGGTGGCAGCCGTCGAGGGGCGCGCCGCGATCCTCGAACTCGCCGACGACTTCGTGCTGGAGCTGATGCACGGCCCCGAACTGCACGACCGGCGGACGGCGGAGGGCGCCGCCTGGGCCGTCCGCTACCCGGTGACGGGCTGAAGCGCCGCCCCCGCCCGGAACCACGCGGGCGGGTCAGCCCGGGAGTTCGCCGAAGATGCCGGCCGCCGTCGCCGCGGCGAAGGCGTTCCAGGCCTCGGTCGAGAAACGCAGGTGCGGGCCCCGGGGATCCTTCGAGTCCCGGACGGCCACCTCCCCCGCGCCGGGGACGGCGATCTCCACGCAGGCGCCTTGGCCGCCGCTGTGACTGCTCTTGCGCCATCGGGTTCCGTGCTCGGACGGGGTGATCATTCGTGGAATTCCTTTTCGATGTCGGCTATCAGCGACCGGCTCTCCGCGACACCGAGTGCGGCCGCCCTCAGGTAGTCGTAGAGACCGGTATAGCGGCGCACATCAGCCTCCTTCTCCAGGTAGAGATCGCTCGTCACACCTTCGAAGTAGACAACCGTGGAATCGGCTGACTCAGGGAACTCCAGCAGGGAGAATGTCCCGGTCATGCCGGGATGCGCGCCGTGCGAGAACGGGATCACCTGGATGGTGATGTTCGGGCGCAGGCTGAGCTCCAGCATCTGCTGCAGCTGCCGGGCCATCACCTCCTTGCTGCCGACCTCGCGGCGCAGCACCGCCTCGTCTATGACGGTCCACAGGCTGCCCAGCTGGTCCTCGCCGTGGACGCGCTCCTGGCGCTTCATCCGGACCTGCACCCGGCGCTGCACGGCGGTCGCCTCGGTGTCCGGCTGGGTGCCCTCGACCACGGCCTGGGCGTACTGCTCGGTCTGCAGCAGGCCCGGGACGAAGGAGGACTCGTACGCGCGGATCGAGGAGGCCTCGGCCTCCAGCCCGATGTAGACGCTGTACGGGGTCGGCATGTCGTTGAAGTCGTGCCACCAGCCGCGCTGACGCGACTCCTTGGCCATCTCCATGAGGCTGGAGCGCATCTGCTCGTCGGTCACCTTGTACACGTCACAGAGGTCGCGCACGTCCCGCTGGCTGATGCTGCGGCGACCGTTCTCCAGCCGGCTGATCTTGGACTGGGAGACCATCAGCCGGCCGGCGACCTCTTCCGCCGTCATGCCGAGGCCTTCCCGGAGCTTGCGCAGCTCCGAGCCGAGGCGTCGACGGCGGACGGTGGGATTGACGTTGGCAGACACTTCGACCTCCGGCCGAACCTCTGGTGATCGTTGGAACGGCAGTCCTCGGAACACTTCGGACATTGGGACCAACCCCCCTGACTTGGAGCAGCATGTCACCTTGGGCCAGGTCGGCGCCGGGGAATCACAGCAGCGCGGTAGAACAGATCATCGGAAAAGCGCTTCTGTGAGACAGCGAAAGCCCCCAGGTGGTAATGCGGCTCGGCGACTCGGACAGATCGTGCGACAGATGTCCCCGAACCGCTCTCGCACGTGCCCCTGGCATGGGCGAGAGCGGGCCGCCGCGGGGCGCCGCGGGCTTCCACGGGCTTCCGGGGACGGCAAGAGGGGCGGTCGCCAGGCGACTTGCGTCGCGGGGCGACCGCCCCTCGGTGCTTCTGGTGGTGCTTGTGACGCGGGTGGTGCGGGTGGTGCTCAAGGTGCCGGTGGTGCCGGTCGTGCGTCGGGTCGCTCAGCGCCTCTGGGAGGCGTGGGCGACGCGGCGCACGCTGTCGGGCATGCCCTCGGCGGTGTCGCTGACGGTGCCGTGGGCGACCGGTGCCTCCCCGGTCAGCGGACGCCGACCCGGGAGGCGGGAACCCGCCCGCCCGAACCCCGGCCAGCCGTACGGGAACCGGAGCGGCCGGTGGCCGGAGCGGCCCCGGACCCGGAGCCCGACCCAGCGCCCTGGGAAGAACGGTTCTGCTGCGTCGGCAGGCCGTTCTGCACGTCCATCACGGCGTGCGCGACCATCCCGCCGAGCGGGTCGTACCGGATCAGGTCCCGCAACCGCGACCGCGAGGACCGGCCCTCGTTGCCCGGGTACAGGTGCTTGCCCAGACCCACGGAGTGGGCGAGCGCCGCGAGCGCGGCGGTCCGCGGGTCCGGCGGCACGCCGGTGCGGATCGCGGTGTCCAGCCGCTGCTTGATCGCGGCGTTGGTGCAGTCGTCGGACGCCTGGTACCGGATCGTCGGCAGCACCCCGCACACCTGGCCCGGCACGGCCGTCACCATGCCGCAGCGCTCCAGGTGCGCCAGATAGGTCTGCCGCAACCCCAACCGGGGCCCGCCGATCCAGTGCGCCGCGCGTACCGGACTGCCGCGACGGCGCAACAGTTCCAGTGCGTGGTCAAGGGTCGGGTCGCCGGTCGGCCGTGCAAGCACGACAGCGATCCGGTCTCCCTCCGGTACGATCCGTCCGGCCAGGGACAGCTCGACGAGCTGCGCCCCGGCGAGTCCGAGGTCGAGGGTCTGCGGCTGCGCCGTGGTACCCGTGGTCGGGTCCAAAGCGAGCAGCAAGAGTTCCTCGGGAACAGTTCTGCGGCTCTTGCCCATCCAAGCCTCCCCGCGTGGATGAGAGACAGGGTGACGCCTCTCACACGGGCTTGTCGAGTACGCCTCCGAATCGTGACCTTGCGGTGAAGGCGCGGAACCGGTGGTCGCAGGCCCGGCGTCTGATCTGTGAACAGACCGTGGTGCGCCCGAGCGCCGGCAATAAGCGCCGGTCGGGCGGGGTGTGCGCGGTGGGAACGGCCGTCGGTGGCGGAGACTGTACAGGTACACGGGGCGGGGCGTCGGCTTCCCGAAATCGGGTTCGCAGGTGCCCCGCCGGGCGTTGAGGAGGCTGGGATACGTGGGCGAGTCCCCCGACAGGGTGCTGAGGGACGACGAGCGGGAGGGGGGCCGGGAACGCGAACGGACCGGTGCGACGGCCAGTGCGACGGCCGATGCCGCCGCCGCCGCCGCGACGGCCGAGTCCGCCGAGGGCGGTTCCGGCCCGGCTGCTGCCGGGGCGTCAGCCGAGGCCTCCTCGGACGATTCCTCGGACAGCTCTGCGGAGACCTCCGGCGAGGCGCCCGCGAAGGCGTCTCCGAAGCCGTCCGTGAAACCGTCTCCGAAGGCGTCCGCGAAGGCGTCCGACGACGCTCCGGCGGCGGGGGCCAAGGGCGGCTCGACCGTACAGCTCCGCGTCCGGGATGTGGACAGCAAGACGACGATGCTGCGACTGCCGGTGGACAACAGGACCACCGCGCTGCGGCTCCCCGACGAGCTGGTGAAGGCCGCCGGTAACGGGAGTTCCGGTGGTGAGGGGGAGAAGAAGGAGACCCCTTCGGCACCCGCCGGGGAGAAGGAGCCCGCCGAGCGCCCGTCCGGCTCCGACCCGCGTCTCGCCATGCGGACGGGTGCGGCGGTGGCGGAGAAGTCGGCCGGCAAGGCGAAGGACAAGGCGAAGGACGAAGCGGTCGAGCCCGCCGAAGCCGCAGCCGAGCCCGAGGCCGTCGTGTCCGAGGCCGCGCCGACCGGGAAGGCCGACAAGGCCGACAAGACTGACAAGACTGACAGGCCCGAAAAGACTGACAAGCCTGAGAAGGCCGCGAAGGCCGAAAGCACCGGAGCCACCAAAAGCGCCGAGGGCACCGAGGACGCCTCCGCCGAGGACTCTCCCGACGCCGACGCCGACCCCGTCACGCTGACCGAGACCGGGCAGCCCGGTCAGAAGTCGGGGCAGGCCGAGAAGCCGGAGAAGCCCAAGCCGCCGCGCGCCCCCGCGGCCGCCTCGGCCGGCACCGTGCCCGAGCCGCCGGCGCCGCGCCCGCTGCCGGAGCCGGACCCCGTCCCGGAGCCCGAGCCGACCCCCGGCCCGGAGCCGCTGCCGAAGCCGGCCCCCAAGCCCGCGCCCGGCCCCGGGCCGGCCCCGAAGCCGCTGCCCGAGCCCGACCCGCGGCCGGTGCCGCCGGTCCCGCCGCTGCCCCGGCCCGAGCCGCTGCCTTCGCCGGAGCCGCTGCCCTCGCCCGAGAACACCGCGGAGGCGATGGAGGTCCTGGCCTCCCTCAACTCCCGCCCGGTCTCGCCGCTGCGCCGCGCCGTCAAGCGGGTGACCATCTGGACGGTCTTCCTCGCCGTCGTGCTCGGCGCGGTCGTGGTGGCCCAGCTGCTGCGGCCGCTGCCGGACGCCACGGTGAAGATGACCGCCACGGGCAGCTACACCTTCAACGGTGACCAGCTCGACCTCGCCTGGCCGGCCAAGGGCCAGTCCGTTGCCGAGGTGGTCGGCGTCGGCAGCCTCGGCAGTTCGGGCCAGGAGACGCCGGCCTCGATCGCCAGTGTCACCAAGGTGATGAACGCCTACCTGATCCTGCAGAAGTTCCCGCTGAAGAAGGGGGAGAGCGGCCCGAAGATCACCGTCGACAAGCAGGCCGCGCAGGAGTCCGGCAACCTCGACGAGTCCCGGGTGGCCCTCACCGAGGGCCAGGTGCTCACCGAGTACCAGGCGCTGGAACTGCTGATGCTGCCCTCGGCCAACAACGTGGCCCGGCTGCTCGCCCGCTACCACTCCGGCTCCGAGGACGCGTTCGTCAAGCTGATGAACGACACCGCGGCCAAGTTCGGGATGACCAACACCATCTACGCGGACCCGGCGGGCTACAACACGGACACCAAGTCCACCGCCAAGGACCAGCTGAAGCTGGCCGAGCAGGTCATGCAGGACGAGATCTTCCGGCAGATCGTCTCCACCCCGGAGACCAACCTCAACAACCTGAAGATCCTCAACACCAACAACCTGATCAACCCGAAGACCGGCGTCATCGGCGTCAAGACCGGCTCCAGCACCCCGGCCGGCGGCTGCTTGATGTGGGCCGCCTACAAGGAGATCGGCGGCGTGAAGCGGCTGATCCTCGGCGTCACCCTGGGCCAGCCGGCCACGGGGCCCAACAAGGGCGAAGACATCCTGTCGACCGTGCTGAAGGTCAGCGGCAAGCAGATCCAGGCCGCCCAGAACGGCCTGACCGGCCAGACCGTGGTGAAGCAGGGCGACGTCGTCGGCTCGGTGGACGACGGGCTCGGCGGCAAGGTCCAGGTCGTGGCGACCAAGGACCTGGTGGTGGCGGGCTTCCCCGGCATCTCCGGCACGGTCACCCTGGACGCGTCGAAGATCGGCCACACCGAGAAGGCGGGCAAGGAGGTCGGCGTGCTGCGGGTGGGCGCCGGCGAGGACAAGGTGGAGGTCCCGGTGGCCCTCCAGTCGGACCTCAACCCGGCGTCCATCCAGTCCCGCCTGCTGCGCACGCTGTGAGCCGCCGAGGCGCTGAGTTGCCGAGGCACTGAGCCGCTGAAGCAACGCCGAAGCCACGCCGAAGGGGAGCCGGTCCGTACCGGCTCCCCTTCGGCGTTCGTTCCCCCGGTCCCCGTAGCCCCGGGGCTACGGCCGCAGCCCGGTTACGTGTCGCGGTCGAGCAGCGCGAGCGTGAACCCGCCGAGCGGCGTCACCTGGTCCGGGTCGCCGTACTGCGTGCGGAGCACCTGTGCCTGGTCGGTCGGCATGGCGCCCAGCGGGTCCGCGGTGTCGCCGAGGACCAGCAGCCAGATCCGGGACACCGGGCCCAGGCAGGCCTCCGGCTTCGGGCAGGGCGTCGGTGACAGGTCCTCCGCGTCGTCGGCGTTGCGCGCGACGAACACCGGGTACGGGTGGACGTCCGACGGCAGGTAGTAGCTGACGCCCGGCCAGACCATCGCCCAGGACTGGTCGCCCAGCGGGGCCGCCAGCCCGTCCCCGGAGTGGTAGCCGGCGGCGATCGTCCGGGCGGCCGCCCTGAACGGCTCCTCCGAGTGGTTGTGCGAGTCCGCGTACCGCACGGCGGGCTGCTTGGGCAGCGCCGCCACGGCCGGTACGGCGAGCAGCCCCACCGCCAGTAGCCCGGCCGCCGCGGCGGCCCTGCGGGGTGCCGGGCCGCGCCGTGCGAGGGCCGCCACCGCGCCGTACACCGCCCCGACCCCGCCCCCGGCCAGCACCGCCCAGGCGGGCACCGTGAACAGCAGGTACCGGTCGATGAAGTACGAGGTGTCGCCCAGGCGCGACACCAGCCAGACGCTCACCACCGGCAGCTCGGCGAGCAGCAGCACCTGCCAGGCCTGCAGTCGTCGGCCGGGCAGGGCCAGCGCCGGGATCGCCAGCAGCACGAAGGCGTAGAACACGATGTTCGAGCCGAACAGGTACTCGCCGAAGGTGGCCAGCCGGCGGAGGGAGGGGGTCAGTATCCAGCCCAGCTGCCGGTCCGACTGGCGGCTGCCCAGCAGCACCACCGGCAGTATCGGAACCGCGGCCACCGCGACCGCCAGCGGGTACCGCCACAGCAGCCGTCGGTCCGCGGCCTCCCGGGTGCGCCACAGGTGCAGCGCGACCAGGGCGACCTGCCCGGCCACCGTGCTGAACGAGATCAGGTGCCCCGCGCCCGCCAGCGCCATGGCCGCGCAGTACGGCGCCCAGCGCCGCCAGGTCGGCCGCTCCAGCGCCCGGAGCAGGAAGTAGGTGGCGGCGGCGATCGCGCAGGTCACCAGCGCGTACGAGCGAGCCTCCTGCGCGTACCGGGAGACCAGCGGCGGCACCGTGAACAGCAGGCCCGCGCCGATCGCCGCGACCCGGCCGCCGAACAGCCGCCGGGCGGTGAGCGCCACGAACGCGGCGGCCCCCGCCATCGCGAGCACGGACGGTATGCGCAGCGCCACCGTCGAGTCGCCGAAGACCGCGGTCCAGCCGTGCATCAGCAGGTAGTACGCGCCGTTGCTGGCGTCTATGTGCTGGAGCAGTCGCAGCAGATCGCCCAGTGAGCGGGTGGCCACCGTCGAGGTCGCGATCTCGTCCCGCCACAGGTCCGGCGTCCCCAGCCGGTACCCGCCCACCGCCAGCATCACCACCGCGGGCCACAGCCACACCTGCCCCAGCAGTCGGACGACCGGGCGCACCGCAGGTCTCATCGGGTCTTTCGTCTCCTTCGCGCGGTGTGCCGGGGCGGATCAGGCACTTCTTGGCAGGCTACTTGACCCGTCCTGACACCCCGTCGGCACCCGCACCCCCGTCCGCACCCCGTCCACCACCCCCCTCCCCACCCCCGATCCGGTACGCTGTGACCGGCCTCGCCACAGCTGGGCCGCGCCTCAGTAGCTCAGGGGATAGAGCACGGCTCTCCTAAAGCCGGTGTCGCAGGTTCGAATCCTGCCTGGGGCACAACGAGCACACGGGTCACAGGCCCCCGCCCACTCCGGGTCGGGGGCCTGTCCCGTTCCCCGGACCCTGACCGGCCTCGCCGCCGCCGTCCTCCCCGCCCGCCGGGTCAGCCGGGCCGGCAGCAGGTCTCAGGCGAGCTTCACGTGGGCGCGTTCCCCGGCTTCGGCGGCGAGGGCGAGGTCGGCGAGCAGGGTCTCGGTCTCTCGGGCGGTGCGCAGGACCGTGGGGTCGAGGTCGACGACGACGACCTCGCGCCGGTCCTCGCTCGCCTCGGCGATCAGGCGGCCGTCCGGGCCCCAGACCGCGCTGCCGCCGCAGGTGTGCCAGGGGCCGGTGTGGCCGATGTGGTTGGCGAGCACCGTGTAGAGGGTGTTGTCGAGCGCGCGGGCGGGGAACCAGGTGCGGGACTCGTGGTAGCCGTGGCCCCTGCTGAACAGCGCGCCGACCAGGTAGGCGTGGCAGCCGTCGAGCGCGGCGGCGCGGGCGTGCTCGGGGAAGCCGGAGTCGTAGCAGATGCCGAGGCCGAGCCGCCAGCCGTCCAGCTCCAGCGTGCAGCCGGCCGTCCCGGGGCGGTAGAGGTCGCGTTCGGCCTTGAACAGGTACTGCTTGTCGTAACGGGTGACGAAGCCGCCGTCGGCGCCGATGACGAGGGCGGAGATCCGCAGGTCGGCACCGTCCTGCACGGCGGCACCGACGACGGCGACGGCCCCCGTCTCGCGGCACGCTTCGGCGATCGGAGCGAGGCGCGGATCGCCGGGCTGGACGGTGTACTTGAGCGGGTCGGCGCGGATCAGCTCGGGCTCGTACCCGGAGAGGAACTTCTCGGTGAACAGCACCAGGCGGGCACCGGCGCCGGCGGCCTCGCGGATCAGCTCGGCGGCCTGGGCGGCGTTGGCGGATATGTCGCCGGCCACGGCCTGGGTCTGGACGGTGGCGATCCGCAGCGGCCGCTCGGGGTATCCGGCGGTGACGGTGGGGACGGCGGGGGCGGGGGCAGGGGCGGTGGTCACGGCGGTCACGCTAGCGGACGGCCTCGGACCGGTGACGTGGTCTCAACTGGCTCTCTTGTGCGGCCGGTCGGCAGTGTTGCTCAGGGTGTCGTCGTCCCGAACGCGGTGGTCCGGGACGGCGTGGTCCGGGACACCGTGGTCCGGAAAGCCGTCGTTCAGCGGTACGTCGTCGTCCAGTGGCACGCCGTCGCCCGGTGCGCCGTCGTCCAGCGGGTCGGTGGGGTGGGGCGACCGGATGGAAGGCACGATGACCCGCTGAACCCTGGGCCTGGTACGCCAGTTGACCCGCCGTACGTCGCGGGCCAGCGCGCCGGGGCGCCAGAGCTCGATCACGGTGGTCACGGCGCCCAGCACGATCCCGGCGGCCAGCCAGCCGCCCAGTACGTCGCTGGGCCAGTGCACGCCGAGCGCGACCCGGGTCCAGCCGATGGTCAGCACCGTCGCCGCTGCCACCGCGCAGGCCGCGGTCCGGCCCCGGCGGCGAACCCGGTACCAGACCAGGCCGACCAGGACGGCGCAGGTGATCGCCGAGGCCATGGCGTGCCCGGAGGGGAAAGCCGGTCCGCCGGCGTGCGAGACCGGGTCGGAGAAACTGGGCCGCCTGCGGTCGAAGGCCAGCTTCAGTGCCCATTGGGCGCCCCAGCCGACCAGGGTCTGGGCGGCCACCCAGCCGGCCAGGACCCGCGCACCGATCAACCAGAGCCAGACGGCGGCGATTCCGAGGAGTGTACGCATGGTGACGGTGCCGCCGATGTCCGAGAGCGTCTGCACCGCGGCGGTCCAGATCCGGTGCTCCCGGGCGTAGGTGTGCAGTTCGCCGATCCACTCCTGGTCGAAGCGGATCAGCGGGCGCCAGTGGCCCGTCACCAGGGCCGCCAGGAGGCCGAAGAGCGCGGCACAAACCAACACGACCGCGGCGTCCCGAAGGAGACTGCGGTTACGCGCAGTGACGGTGGTCGTGCTGTTGGTCAGGTGCATGGCTGACACCTTCCCAGTGTCCTGCGCCGATCAGGAGCTGGAGCGATAGCGATTTGGCATCGTTTGTGAGGAGGTCCTGCGTGCGCCGGGGCGTGGGCGCGGGCGGAAACCGGGAGTGTGCGGGAACGCGCGCGGCCGTTCGCCTGTTCAACGGGTAGGCGGCCGGCGCGTGAGGGTCGAGTGAAGAAATCACTCCCGGAACGGTCGCCCGAGGGCACGGGATGTACCCGGGTGGTCACCGAGCGTCCAAAGTCGGGGTGAAAACCGGCAGGATACTGCATCACGGGGAAGAATCTGAGTGACTTGGGAATGTTGTCCGGAATCTGTTCGTTGGATCGTTACGTGTGAGCCCCGGGGCGGGGCCCGCACTTCTTGCCCTCGGGGCAGGCAGGCAGACCTCGGCAACACCAGCAAAGGGAGCAAGCATGGCCACCCGTGCCGTCGTTCGCGACAGGGCCGACCGGACTCGCGCGGCCCGCCCGACCAACCTTGAGGCCGACCGTGACCTGGTCGGCATGTACCTCGACGAGATCGCCAGGACGCCCCTGCTCGATGCCGCCGAGGAGGTCGAGCTCTCGCTGCGGATCGAGGCCGGGGTGTACGCCCAGCACCTGCTGGACGAGGAGGGACTCCCCGACGGCGTCACGCGCGAGGAGCTGGAGACGATAGCCGCCGACGCCGAGCGCGCCAAGGACGTCTTCATCCGCTCCAACCTCCGACTCGTGGTCGCGGTCGCCCGCCGGTACCCGCGCAGCGGCCTCCCGCTGCTGGACCTCATCCAGGAGGGCAACGCGGGCCTGGTGCGCGCCGTCGAGAAGTTCGACTACGCCAAGGGCTTCAAGTTCTCCACGTACGCGACGTGGTGGATCCGGCAGGCGATCACCCGGTCCATCGCCGACCAGTCCCGCACCATCCGGCTGCCCGTGCACCTGGTGGAGGAGCTGGGGCGGATCCGGCGGGTGCAGCGAGAGAAGTCCAAGGAGCTGGGGCGGGAGCCCGAGCCGGCCGAGATCGCGGCCGAGTTGGACACCACCGAGGCTCGGATCAAGGACGTCCTGGACTGGGCGCGTGACCCGGTCAGCCTCAACATGTCGGTCGACGACGAGGGCGAGACCCAGTTCGGAGACCTGGTCGAGGACACCGGGGCGACGTCCCCGGAGGACGCCGTGATGGTCATGCTCCGCCGTGAGGAACTGGACGATCTGATCGGGCGGTTGGACGACCGCACGGCCTCGATCATCCGGTCCCGCTACGGGATGGAGGACGGCCGCGAGCGCACCCTCACCGAGGTGGGCAAGCAGCACGGCCTCACCCGCGAGCGGATCCGCCAGATCGAGAAGCACGCGCTGGCCGAGCTGAAGAAGATCGCCGACCACGCGGGCTTCGAAGCCGCCTGACCGGAAGGCCTGTCGAGCCCCCGACCGGGTCCTGGTGCGGAGCGCTCCGCACCAGGACCCGAGGCGTGCCACGGGGCTCTTAGGCTGGAGGGGCAGGACGAGGCGAGCAACGGAGTGGACAGGGTGAGCGAGCAGGAACAGGACCGGCCCACGGACCAGGCTCAGGACCGCCAGGCGCAGGCCGAGGACGACCAGGCCCAGGACCGGGACCGCGAGGAGCAGGACCGCCAGGGCCAGGACCAGGGCGGGGAGTCGCAGGAAAAGCCCGCGGCCAAGGCCCGGCTGGTCTTCCGGGACCCGTTGGACCAGCAGTCCCGGGACGACACCGACGCCGGCTGGGGCGGGCGCTCCGGGGCGGGGGAGAGCGGCGGGCGGGGGCTGGACTGGTACCTGAGCCAGCGCCCGCCGCACCACGGGGACTGAGGACGGGCGAGCGCGGTCAGCGCAGCGGCGCGACCAGCGCGTCGCGGATCTCGGTCAGCAGTTGGACCTCCTTGGCCTCTGCCTCCGCCGCCGTCTCGGCGAAGGACTTGCGGCGGGCCGCCATCCTGTTCATGGGCACGATCAGAACGAAGTAGACGACGGCCGCGGTGATCAGGAACTGCAGGACGGCGCTGAGCACCGATCCCCACAGGATGAGGATTCCGGACGTGACCTCACCGGTCGTGCTCACCTCGCAGGGCCCCTTGAGGCAGGAACTGTAGGAACCCAGGTCCTTCGTTCCGAACACACCGACAATCGGATTGATCACGCCTTTGACGAAGGCGTTGATGATATTGGTGAAAGCCGCACCGATGACCACGGCGACGGCGAGTTCGACGACATTTCCACGCAGTAGGAATTCCTTGAAGCCCTTCATGCCGCCTCGAACGACGAAGTCGTTTCCGGGTTACGGGTGATCTTCCGAAGCTCCGGATTGACAACCCGTCCGGCCCAGCGCGCCCCCGCCGGGCGGCGGCAGACCGGCCCGCGCGGGCCCGAGCGCGAGCGCGGCCGCCACGGCGAGCAGCACCAGCGCGGGCACCCCGGCCCGCCGCCGCACCGCGCTGCGCCAGCGGTGCCACCCGCCGCACCCGCGCCGGATCGGCGGAAAGCTCGGCACCTCCTGCCGGGGCGGCACGGCGGGCGCGGGCAGCGGGACGGAGAAGCTCACGGTCGTCATCGACGCACCTCCGAAAGGTCCGGCAGCCGACCCCCGGTGGACCGGCTGACGACCCCCACGATGCGCCGTCGGGGCGGACTCGGAAAGCGGTTTCCCTCAGGCTGTGGACAAACCGCCCCCTGTGGACAAGTTCGTACACTCGCGCGAGTGGATCCGACTCTTCCGCGGTGACAAAAGCGGTGTGAAAAGACGCGGAGAGACGGGGAAGGGCGCGAAAAGGCCCGCCGCCCCCGCAGGAATGCGGGGCCGACGGGCCTTTCCGAGGGCTGCTGGGCGCCCGGGTCGTTCCGTCCCGGGGCCGGGGATCAGCTCGCGGCCGGAGCCGGGCTGGACGGCGCCGAGGAGCCCGTGCTCGAAGTGGGCGCCGGGGTGGACGACGTCGACGAGGTCGACGAAGACCCGGAGCCGACCGAGCTGCTGGAGGAGGAGCGGCTGTCGGTCCGGTAGAAGCCGGATCCCTTGAACACGACACCCACCGCCGAGAAGACCTTGCGAAGCCGTCCCTGGCAGTCGGGGCACGTGGTCAGCGCCTCGTCGGTGAACTTCTGCACCGCCTCCAGGCCGTTGCCGCACTCGGTGCACTGGTACTGGTACGTGGGCACTTGTCTTCCTCCTGGCACTCTCGCCTTATGAGTGCTAACGATGGTCAATGATGCGGCATTCCGCTGGATCAGTCCAGCGACTCCGGTGTGAGATGCGACCGGCCTCGGCCTGGTCTCGGCTGCCGGACCACCGCTCGCTCAGCCCTTGGCCGTGCCCACCAGCTGCGCAGCACCCCCGCGCTCCCCGGAGGCCGCTTCGGAAGCCGACGCGGAGGCCGCTCCGGAGGTCGCGACGATCCGGCCGCGCCCCGCGCTCGGCGCCACCAGCAGGTGTCGCAGCGAGAACAGCGTGACCAGCCCCAGTCCGGCGCCGATCAACGGCACCAGGAAGCCGGTGGACGGCCCGTGCCCGTCGATCAGCTTCCCGGCCGCCATCGAGCCGACCGCCAGGCCCAGCCCGATGGCACCGGTCAGCCAGGTGAAGGCCTCCGTCTTGGCGCCGTCCGCGACCAGCGTCTCGACCAGGGTGTAGCCGCTGATCAGGGTCGGCGCGATGGCCAGACCGCAGACCAGCCCGGCCACGGTGAGAGCGACCAGGTTGGGCATCGCCCACAGCGTGGAGCAGCCCAGCACCAGCAGCGCGTAGCTGATCAGCATCCGCTGCTGGACGGGCCGGCGCCAGGCGATCACGCCGTACAGCACGCCGGCCAGCATGGAGCCGCCCGCGAAGATCCCGTAGACGGTGCCGCCCGCGGCGTGCTGTCCGACGGAGTCGGCGAAGGCGTTGACCGAGACCTGCATGCCGCCGAACACCGCGCCGACCCCGAGGAAGGTCCCGGCGAGCAGCCGGACGCCGGGGGAGGCGAGTGCCGAGGCGCGCTTGGTGCCGGGCTGCTGCACGATCCGGGCGGGGGCGGTGCGCCGCTGGGCGGCGAAGGCCAGGCCGCCCGCGACGGTCAGCGCGGCCTCGGCGACCAGGGCGGCCGCCGGGTTGGCGAGGGCGGCGATGCCGGAGGCCAGGATCGGGCCGATCACGAAGGTGAACTCGTCGGTCACGGACTCGAAGGCGAACGCGGTGCTCACCCGGGCCGCCGAGGCGTCGGAGGGGCCGTCGGCGGTGAACCGGGCGATCCAGCGGGCCCGGACCATCGCGCCGATCTGCGGCACGCTCGCACCGGCCGGCACGGCGGCCAGGAACAGGCTCCAGGCCGGGGCGTGCCCCAGTGCCAGCGCGATCAGGGCGCCGACCGAGGCCCCGTGCACGAGGACGGTCGGGACCAGCACCGCGGACTGCCCGTACCGGTCGGCCAGCCGCCCGGTCTGCGGCCCGATCAGGGCCTGGGCGACGGCGGCGACGGCGGTGACGGTACCGGCAGTGCCGTACGAGCCGTGGGTCTGGGTGACGAGCAGCAGGATGCCCATGCTGAGCATCGCGTAGGGCAGTCGCGCGACGAGGGCGGGGGCCAGGAAGGTCCAGGCCCCGGGGGTGCGCAGCAGCTCGCCGTACCCGACTCGGGTGGGGGTCCGGGCTGCGGTGGTGTCCGCGGTGGTGTCCGCGGCGCGGTCGACCGTTCGGCGGGCCGTCACGGTCGGTCCTTCCTGCTGCCTGGTAGCGCGGCAGGGCATGGGGTGGCCCCGACGGCGCCGAGAGTCGTCCTCTCGCGCGTCGACCGGGGTGATACCGGGTCGGCCCGGTGTGGTTGCCGGGGGTGGACCGCGGCCGCCGAGCGGTCGCGCCAACTCTGCGTCAGGCAGATGCTGGGGTGTTCTGAGCGGTGGTTATACGGCGTGGTCGAACCAGCATACAGTTACGCGCGTAGATCCCGCTAGTCCACCCCTTTCCCGGCGACCCCGGAACGCCCCGGGCACCCCGAATACCCCACCCGCCCCGAGCGCCCCGACCACCCCACCGCCCCGAGTACCCCAGAGCCCCACCCGCCCCAGTGCCCCGGAGGCATCCGGGCTCACCGCCCGTTGAGCCACCCCGCGAGCTTGCCGCCCCTGTCCACGGCCCGCAGCCGCCGCTCCGCCGCCTCGCCGACCTCGTCCGTGGTGACCACCAACAGCTCGTCCCCGCCGCGCAGCACCGTCGCCTTGTCCGGCACGAAGGAGTTGCCCTCGCGCACGACGAGGGTGACCGCCGCGCCCTTGGGCAGCCGCAGCTCGCCGATCTCCACGCCGGACATCCGGGAGGTGGGGGAGAGCGCGACCGACAGCAGGTGCCCGTGCAGCTTCTCCAGCGGGGCGGACTCGATGCCGAGGTCCTGGCCCATCGCGCCCTCGCCGATCCGCAGCCGCTTGGCCACCCACGGCAAGGTCGGCCCCTGGAGCAGGGTGAAGACGACGACCAGGATGAAGACGATGTTGAACACGTCCGCGGCCTTGTGCGCGCCCGACACGACCGGGATGGTGGCCAGCACGATGGGCACCGCCCCGCGCAGTCCGGCCCAGCTCAGCAGCGCCTGTTCGCGGGCCGGCACCTTGAACGGGGTCAGTGACACCACCACCGACAGGGGCCGGGCCAGGAAGACCAGCACGGCGCCTATGACGAGCGCGGGCACCACGGAGGAGCCCATGGTCGCGGGCGTGCAGAGCAGGCCGAGCAGGACGAACATGCCGATCTGCCCGATCCAGGCCAGCCCGTCGGCGAAGCCGCGGACGGCCGGTCCGTGCGGCAGCTTGGAGTTCCCGAGGATCACCGCACTGATGTAGACGGCGAGGAAGCCGGAGCCGTGCAGCAGGGCGCCGCCCGCGTAGGCGAGCACGGTGAGCGCCATCACGGCGATCGGGTAGAGGCCCGAGGAGGGCAGCGCGACGTGCTTGATCCCGTAGGCGCCGAGCTTGCCGACGGCGAAGCCGACCACCGCGCCGATCGCCAGCTCGGCGAGGATCGTGCCGACCAGGACGTACCAGGAGTCCAGTTCCCCGGTGGTGGCGAAGGCGACGACCAGGATGACCACGGGCGCGTCGTTGAAGCCGGACTCGGCCTCCAGCAGACCGGTGAGCCGGTGCGGCAGCGGGACCATCCGCAGCACCGAGAAGACGGCGGCCGCGTCGGTCGAGGAGACGATGGCGCCGAGCAGCAGCGAGGTTCGCCAGTCCAGGCCGACCAGCCAGTGCGCGCCGGCCGCGGTGGCGAACACGCTGACCGCGACGCCGGCGGTGGCGAGCACGGTGGCCGCCGGCATCACCGGCTTGATCTCCCGCCAGCTGGTCTTGAGGCCGCCCTCGGCCAGGATCACCACGAGCGCCGCGTAGCCGATCACCTGGGTCATCGCGGCGTTGTTGAAGGTGACGCCGATCCCGTTCTGGCCCAGCGCCACGCCGATCCCGAGATAGATCAGCAGGCTGGGCAGCCCTGACCGGGTGGAGATCCGGACGGCGACCACCGCGAAGAGCAGGATCACGGAGGCTTCGAGGAGGAGCTGGTTCAGGTGGGAGACGTTCACGCAGGGGCACCTCGGGCAGGCAGGGGCGGACGGGGTGTCTGGTGGTGCTGTGAGGGCGACCCGCGTTAAGGGGGCGTCAATGCTCCTCTTGCGGATCGTTACTCAGTCTAACATTTTGCCATATCTTTAGCTTGGTCCCCCGTTCACGGTGCCCGGCCGACTCGGCCTAATGTGGTTCCCTGTCACGGCCGCAGGCCCTGGACACGCCCGCCCGCCCCGAAGTCAGGACCGCAAGGACCCAGATGCCCCGCTCGAAGAAGTTCCGGCGCGCCCGTCTGATCGTGATCGTGCTGGTCGTGCTGCTGGTGGCCGGCGTCGGCTACGGCGGCTACCGCGGGGTCTCCGCGGTCCGCGCGTCCTTCCCGGAGGTGGACGGCAGCGTCAAGGTGGCGGGCCTGACCGCGCCGGTCGACGTGAAGCGGGACGCCAACGGCATCCCGCAGCTGTACGCCGACACCCCCGAGGACCTGTTCCGCGCCCAGGGCTACGTCCAGGCGCAGGACCGTTTCTGGGAGATGGACGTCCGACGGCACATCACCGCCGGCCGGCTCTCCGAGATGTTCGGCGACGGCCAGGTCGACACCGACACCTTCATCCGCACCATGGGCTGGCGGCAGGTGGCGCAGAAGGAGTTCGACACCAAGCTGGCGCCGGAGACCAAGAAGTACCTGCAGGCCTACTCGGACGGCGTGAACGCCTGGCTCTCCGAGCACCCCGGCGGTGAGAAGGCCTCGCTGGAGTACGCCCTGCTCGGCGCCGTCAACAGCGGCTACACGCCCGAGCAGTGGAGCCCGGTGGACTCGGTGGCCTGGCTCAAGGCGATGGCCTGGAACCTCTCCGGGAACCTCCAGGAGGAGGTCGACCGCTCGCTGCTGGCCCAGGACTTCAGCCCGGACAAGATCGCCGAGCTGTACCCGGACTACCCGTACGCCCGCAACGGCACCATCGTGAAGACCGGCACCGTGAGCGGCGACAACTACCGCCCCGCCGACGGCTCCCCGCAGCCGGGCACCGGCAACGGCACCGCCACCACCCAGGGCGCGGCCACCACCAAGGCGCTGCTGCAGGGCCTCACCGACCGGATCGACGGGATGCCGCAGCTGCTCGGCCGCCCCGGCCAGGGCATCGGCTCCAACTCCTGGGCGGTCGCCGGCTCGCACACCACCACCGGCAAGCCGCTGCTGGCCAACGACCCGCACCTCGGCCCCGGCCTGCCCTCGGTCTGGTACCAGATGGGCCTGCACTGCCGGACCGCCTCCCCGGCCTGCCAGTTCGACGTCTCCGGCTTCACCTTCGCGGGCATGCCCGGCGCGGTGATCGGCCACAACAAGGACATCGCCTGGGGCTTCACCAACCTCGGTGCCGACGTGACCGACCTCTTCCTGGAGAAGGTCACCGGCCCGGACACCTACCAGGTCGACGGCAAGGACGTGAAGTTCGACCTCCGCAAGGAGACCATCAAGGTCGCCGGCGGGGAGGACCGCACCATCACCGTCCGCACCACCCAGACCGGCGCCCCGCTCATCTCCGACCAGCGCGACGAGCAGCAGAACGTCGGCAAGTACGCCCCCAACGGCACCTCCGCCCCCGACCGCGGCACCAGCGGCTACGGCGTCGCCCTGCAGTGGACGGCGCTCAGCCCCGGCAAGACCATGGACGCCGTCTTCGGGCTGGACAAGGCGAAGAACTGGGACGAGTTCCGCGCCGCCGCCAAGGACTTCGCCGTCCCCGCGCAGAACCTGATCTACGCCGACGCCAAGAACATCGGCTACCAGGCCCCGGGCACCATCCCGGTCCGCGGCAAGGGCGACGGCACCTACCCCGCGCTGGGCTGGGACTCCGCGTACCAGTGGAAGGACTCGATCCCCTTCACCGCGCTGCCGTGGAGCCTCAACCCCTCCTCCGGCTACATCGTCACCGCCAACCAGGCCGTGGTGGACCAGACCTACAAGCCCAGCCTGACCAAGGACTGGGAGTACGGCACCCGCGCCAAGGAGATCACCGACCAGATCGAGGGCCTGCTCAAGAACAACGGCAAGATCTCGCCGGACGACATGCAGACCCTGCAGCTGGACAACACCAGCATCATGGCCAAGACGCTGGTCCCGCTGCTGCTCAAGCAGCAGATCGACGACCCGTACGTGCGCGAGGCCCAGGACCTGCTGAAGGACTGGAACTACCACCAGGACGCCGACTCGGCCGCCGCCGCCTACTACAACGGCGTCTGGCGCCAGCTGCTCACCCTCGCCTTCGGTCAGAAGTTCCCGGCCGACCTCCGGGCCAAGGACAACTGCCTGCTGGTCCGCCAGCAGGACGACCCGACCAAGCCCGACAGCACCACCAAGATCGTCACCGAGTGCGGCACCCGCGACCCGGGCAAGGCCCAGCCGGACGGCGGCGACCGCTGGACCGAGGTCGTGCGCCAGCAGCTGGAGAAGCCCGACAGCTCGTGGTGGACCTACATCGACTCCCAGCACACCGTCCAGAAGGGCCTGGACAACCTGCTCAAGGAAGCGATGAAGAACGCCCGCCAGGAGCTGACCTCGCTGCTCAGCAAGGACATCTCCACCTGGAGCTGGGGCCGTCTGCACAAGCTGGAGCTGAAGGAGCAGACCCTCGGCACCGACGACTCCTCGATCGCCTCCGGCGTGCTCCACAAGCTGCTCAACCGCGGCCCGTACCGGCTCTCCGGCGGCTCGGCGGCGGTCGACGCGGCCGGCTGGAACGCGGCGGCCGGCTACCAGGTGGACTGGATCCCGTCGATGCGGATGGTGGTCGACCTGAACGACCTCGACTCCTCGCGCTGGATCAACGTCGGCGGCGCCTCCGGCCACGCCTTCAACGACAACTACAACGACCAGACCGACCTCTGGCTCAAGGGCAAGCAGCTCACCTGGGCCTACACCCCGGACGCGGTCGAGAAGGCCACCAAGCACAAGCTGGTGCTCACCACCGGCTGACGTCCGTACGGACACCCCGCGGCCCCGCCCCCTTCGCCCGAAGGGAGCGGGGCCGCCGCCGTCCACCCGCGTCACCCCAGCCGCCGCACCCCCGACGGCGTGACCGCCAGGTCCACCGGCCGGTCGTGCGGCTCGGCGGGCACCCGCTCCAGCAGCTCGTGCTCGTACAGCAGCACCGCCAGCACCGGCCGGACGCCCGCCCGCCCCAGCCGGGCCAGCACCCGGTCGTAGCTGCCGCCGCCCCGGCCCAGCCGCAGCCCGCCGCGGTCCACCGCCAGACCCGGCAGCAGCACCACCGAGGCCTCCGTCACCGCCTCCGGCCCGAGCCGCGGACCGACCGGCTCCAGCAGCCCGCGCCCGGCCGGGGCCAGCTCCCCGGCCCCCACGTACGCGGCCCAGTCCAGGTCGTTGTCCGCCAGCAGCACCGGCAGCAGCACCCGCACCCCGCGCGCCCGCAGCGCGTCCAGCAGCGGCCTGGTCCCGGGCTCGGCGCCCACCGAGACGTACGCGGCCACCGTGGCGCCCGGCCCGGCCAGCTCCCCGGCGTGCCCGGCCAGCGCGAGCGCCGCCGCCGCGCGCTCCTCGGCCGAGAGCGCGCGCCGCCGCGTCAACAGCCGTGTCCTCAGATCGCTCTTCTCGTTGTGCACCGGATCCTCCACGTCTCCAGACCGTCGACGCGCAGAGCCTGCCACGCGAAAGGACGCCCCGATGTCCACCCCGCTCCTGGTCCAGGCCCTGGCCTTGCTGAGCGCGCCCGCGCTGGCCGGCGCCACCGTCCTCGGACTGCGGGTACGACGGGACCGGGCCGGGGCCGCCGCCCGGGCGGAGCGGCTGCGGGCGCGGATCGCCGAACTGGAGGACCGCTGCGCCGAGCTGGAGCGCACCGCCTCCTGCGACCCGCTCACCGGCGTGTGGAACTACCGCCACCTGCAGCTCACCCTGGACCGGGAGATCGAACGGACCCGCCGCGCCGAGCACGCCGACCAGGCCGACCGCCCCCGCCCGCTCGCCGTGCTGATGCTGGCGATCACCGGCTTCGACGCGATCATCGCCGAGCACGGCCGCGGCCGGGCCAACGCGATACTGCGCGACCTCGCCCAGCGCCTCGCGATGGAGATCCGCCGGGCCGACACCCTCGGCCGCTACAGCGGCGAGGAGTTCCTGGTGGTGCTGCCCGACACCGGCGCCGAGGGCGCCGCGCAGGTCGCCGAGCGGCTGGTCTGGTCGGTCCGCCGCCACCTGCTGCTCGACTGGTCCTCCGGGACGCGCGAAGCCCGCCCGGCGCACGGCAACGGCCTCACCGCCGCCGCCGGCGTCGCCGTCCTGCCCGAGGACGGCACCCACGCCGCCGTCCTGCTGCGCGCCGCCGACACGGCGCTCGCCGAGGCGAGGGCGGCCGGCGGCGACTGCTGGCGGATCTCGCCGCGCCACCGCGACCGGCCCGCCACCGGGCTTCGCGAACCGGTCACTTCCGGTGCGGAGTACGGTCCGACTGCCGAACGTGACCGTTCGGAAAAGCCGGGTAGTCTGTCGCCCTGTGCCGGAGGGGACCCCCTCGCCCAGCCGGTCCCTTCCCATACGCCTGCCGCTGTGGCCGTGCCCCGAGACGTGCTGTCCTAGCCGTCCGAGCGCGCTCGGCCGGGCGAAAACGTGCCTGAGTAAGGTAAACGCATGACGACGACCAACTCCCGAGTTCCGGTAACCAAGGCCGTGGTACCCGCGGCCGGACTGGGCACCCGCTTCCTCCCGGCGACCAAGGCCACCCCGAAGGAGATGCTTCCGGTCGTCGACAAGCCGGCCATCCAGTACGTCGTCGAGGAGGCCTCCGCCGCGGGCCTGTCCGACATACTGATGGTCACCGGCCGTAACAAGCGCGCCCTGGAGGACCACTTCGACCGCGCCTACGAGCTGGAGGAGCTCCTCGCGCGCAAGGGCGACAAGCAGCGCCTGGCCCGCGTCCGCGAGTCCGTCGAGCTGGCGAACATGCACTACGTCCGCCAGGGCGACCCCAAGGGCCTCGGCCACGCCGTCTCGGTCGCCGAGCAGCACGTCGCCGGCCAGCCCTTCGCCGTCCTGCTCGGCGACGACCTGATCGACCCCCGCGACCCGCTGCTCTCCCGCATGATCGAGGTGCAGCAGGAGCTCGGCGGCTCGGTCGTCGCCCTCATGGAGGTCGACCCCTCCCAGATCCACCTCTACGGCTGCGCCGCCGTCAAGGCCAACGGCTTCGGCGAGGACGTCTTCCAGGTCACCGACCTGGTCGAGAAGCCCGAGCCCGGCGAGGCCCCCTCGAACTACGCCGTCATCGGCCGTTACGTCCTCGACCCGCTGGTCTTCGACGTCCTGCGCGAGACCCCGCCCGGCCGCGGTGGCGAGATCCAGCTCACCGACGCCCTGCGCGAGCTGACCACCCGCGAGCCGGAGACCGGCGGCCAGGTGCACGGCGTGCTCTTCAAGGGCCGCCGCTACGACACAGGCGACCGCGCCGACTACCTGCGCGCTATCGTCCGTCTGGCCGCCGAGCGCGATGACCTGGGCCCGGAGTTCCGCTCCTGGCTGCGGGAGTTCGTCGGCTCCGAGATGCAGGACTGACACGACAGAGAGCGAGCCGCCGATGACCGGGTCCACCGAGCACAGCACCACGCCCGCAGCCTGCTGCGACGCCGGATCGGACCCGGCACCGGCGGCCCCCCGCCTCTGGACGGTGGACGAGCACCTCGCCGACGTGCTGTCCGCCGTCGGCCCGCTGCCCGCGATCGAGCTCCAGCTGCTCGACGCCCAGGGCTGCCGGCTCGACGAGGACGTGACCTCCGACGGCGACCTGCCGCCCTTCGACAACAGCTCGATGGACGGCTACGCGGTCCGCACCGCCGACACCGAGGGCGCTACCGGCACCTATCCGTCGGTGCTCTCGGTGGTCGGCGACATCGCCGCCGGCGCGGGCGAGCTGCCCAAGGTCGGCCCCGGCCAGGCCGCCCGGATCATGACCGGCGCCCCCCTCCCGCCCGGCGCCTGGGCCGTCGCCCCGGTCGAGTGGACCGACGGCGGCACCGGCACCGGAGTGGCCGCCGCCGCGATGACCGCTCCGGTCCCGGACGAGGAGGTCCGCGTCCTGCGCCCGGTCGCCGAGGGCGCGCACATCCGCCGCCGCGGCAGCGACGTCGCGGCCGGCTCCACGGTCCTGGAGGCCGGCACCCGGCTCGGACCCACCCAGCTCGGCCTGCTCGCCGCGATCGGCCGGGCCACCGTCACGGTCCGCCCGCGCCCCCGGGTCGTGGTGCTCTCCACCGGCAGCGAGCTGGTCCAGCCCGGCGAGCCCGTCGGGCCCGGCCAGATCTCCGACTCCAACAGCTTCACCCTCACCGCCGCCGCCCAGGAGGCCGGCGCCATCGCCTACCGGGTCGGCGCCGTCCCGGACGACGCCGACCGGCTGCGCGCCGTCCTGGAGGACCAGCTCGGCCGCGCCGACCTGATCGTCACCAGCGGCGGCGTCAGCGTCGGCGCGTACGACGTGGTCAAGGAGGTCTTCGAGTCCTACGGGGGCGTCGACTTCCGCAAGCTGCGGATGCAGCCCGGCAAGCCGCAGGGTTTCGGCCGGATCGGCGGCGCGGCCGGAGTGCCGCTGCTCGCCCTGCCCGGCAACCCGGTGAGCGCCTACATCTCCTTCGAGCTCTTCGTCCGCCCGGTCATCCGCACCATGCTCGGCGCCCCCGACGTGCACCGCCCGGTGGTCCGCGCGCTCTGCCCGGCGGCGCTGCGCTCCCCGGCCGGTCGCCGGCAGTTCCTGCGCGGCCGCTACTCGGCGGCCGACGGCACGGTCGAGCCGGTCGGCGGCGCCGAGTCCCACCTGGTCGGCGCGCTGGCCCGGGCCGACTGCCTGATCACCGTCCCCGAGGACGTCACCGAACTGCCCGTCGGCAGCGAGGTGGACGTGGTGTTGCTGGACTCCTGAACGCCCGGGGGGCCGCGGAGTTGTACGGTAGCGCGGTACTTCGACCTGCGCGCCCCTGGAGTTACCCGTGACGACACCTCCCCCCGGCGACCGCCTCACCCACGTCGACGACCAGGGCGCGGCCCGGATGGTCGACGTCTCCGAGAAGGCCACCACCGCGCGCACCGCCGTCGCCGCCGGGCGGGTGAGGGTCTCCGCGAAGGTGGTCGAGCTGCTGCGCGGCGAGGGCGTGCCCAAGGGCGACGCCCTCGCGGTGGCCCGGATCGCCGGGATCATGGGCGCCAAGAAGACCCCGGACCTGGTCCCGCTCTGCCACCCGATCGCGGTCTCCGGCGTCAAGGTCGACCTCGCCGTCGCGGACGACGCGGTGGAGATCACCGCCACCGTGAGGACCGCCGACCGCACCGGCGTCGAGATGGAGGCGCTGACCGCCGTCGCGGTGGCCGGGCTGACCGTGATCGACATGGTCAAGGCCGTGGACAAGGGCGCCGCCATCGAGTCCGTCCGGGTGCTCAGCAAGACCGGCGGCAAGAGCGGCGACTGGTTCGCCCCGGAGGTGGACGCGTGACGGCGCACGCCGGGAAGGCGCTGGCCGTCACGGTGTCCAACCGGGCCTCGGCCGGGGTCTACGAGGACAAGGGCGGCCCGCTGCTGGTGGCCGGCCTGACCGCGATGGGCTTCACCGCCGACGGCCCCCGGGTCGTCCCGGACGGCGAGCCGGTGGAGGCCGTGCTGCGCGAGGCCGTCGCGGCCGGCTACGACGTCGTGCTGACCACCGGCGGCACCGGCATCTCCCCGATGGACCTCACCCCCGAGATGACCGCCCGGGTGATCGACCGGCAGGTCCCCGGCATCGCCGAGGCCATCCGCGCGTACGGCCGGGAGAAGGTGCCCACCTCGGCGCTCTCCCGCGGGCTCGCCGGCCTCGCCGGACGTACCCTGATCGTCAACCTGCCGGGCTCGACCGGCGGCGTCAAGGACGGCCTCGCCGTCCTGGGGCCGCTGCTCGCCCACGCCGTCGACCAGCTCGGCGGCGGGGACCACCCCCGGCCCGACGCCCCGGCACCCGGGGCTCCAGCATCCAGGAGAGGGCACTGAACGCCGGCTGGCCGGTAGAACTCCACGAGGGGGAGGTCTCGCTGCGCCCGATCCGGGCCCGCGACCAGCGCGACTGGCAGGAAGTGAGCCGCCGCAACCGGGACTGGCTGCGCCGGTGGGAGGCCACCGTGCCGCCCGGTCCGCCCGGCCAGGCCGCCGGGCCCCGCCCGACGTACCGGCAGATGGTCCGCTTCCTGCGCGGCGAGGCCTCGGCCGGCCGGATGCTGCCCTTCGTCGTGCTCTACAAGGGCCAGCTGGTGGGCCAGTTGACGGTCGGCGGGATCACCTGGGGCTCGATGTGCTCGGCGAACATCGGGTACTGGGTCGACGAGGCGGTGGCCGGCCGGGGCATCATCCCGACCGCCGTGGCGCTTTCGGTGAACTACTGCTTCCGCACGCTCGGACTGCACCGGATCGAGGTCTGCATCCGCCCGGAGAACGTCCCGAGCCGGCGCGTGGTGGAAAAGCTCGGCTTCCGCTCGGAGGGAATCCGCCCGCGCTATCTCCACATCGACGGCGATTGGCGCGACCACCTCGTCTACGCGCTGACCGACGAGGAGGTTCCGGAGGGGATGCTCGAACGCTGGCGGGCGCTCAGTTCCGGGCGAGAACCGAGTAATTGAATATATGTTCGAAAGAAATATCGATATGGCATCGGCCCGGTGGCGGACCGTCACAAATACCGGCAAAATAGTCGGAGAATCAGCTTGATCACACGACACGCCGCGTCAAATTGCTGCCAGGCCTTCCCCGGCGCCCGTACGGTGTGAATCGTGAGCAGTAGCGGCCTTATCTACGCCGTCATCGTAGGGGCCTGGGCCGCCTATCTGGTGCCGATGTGGCTCCGCAGGCAGGACGAACTCAACGAGGCGCGCCCGACGGAACGCTTCAGCACCGCCATCCGCCTGCTGGCCGGGCGTTCGGCGCTGGAACGGCGGGCAGCCCGGGCCCTGGGCGACGAACCGCGTGACGACGAGCACAGCAACGACGGCCCTCCCGAACGGGACGAGGCCGCCTCCGGCGACCCCGCGGCGCGGGAGCCCGAACCCCCGGCGCAGCGCCCGGCCGAACGGCCCGCCCCGGCGCCGCAGGTCGGGGTCGAAGGCCGGGCGCGGCTGCTGGCCCGCCGGCGCCGGATGGTCACCGCCCTCTTCCTCTCCTTCGCGCTCGGCGCGGTGGTCGCGGCGGTGGCCGGACTGGCCTTCCTCTGGGTCCCGGCCGTCCCGGCGGCCCTCCTCACCCTGTACATCGGCCACCTGCGCAAGCTGGAGCGCCAGCGGTACGAGGTGAAGCTCGACCGCGTCCGGGCCGCCCAGGCGGCCGAGCGGCTGCGCAAGCGCGAGCAGCAGCGCGCCTCGGCCGAGGCGGCCGACGCGGCCCCGGCCGAGGCGCCCGCCGAGGCGGAGCCGGCTCCGCCCGCGCGCGCCCGGGCGCGGACCGCCGGCCGCCCGCACCTGCGGCTGGCCGCCGACCCGGAGGAGGCCACCGTCGTGGTGCCCTCCGCCTCGGCGGTGGCCGAGGCGACCGAGCACGAGGAGTGGGTCGACGGCATGCGTGAGCGCGGCGCGGCCGGCCCGGACTCCTGGGAGCCGGTGCCCGTCCCGCTGCCGACGTACGTCACCGCGCCGGTCGCCCCCCGGGTCTCCCGCGGCCTCGACCTGTCGGCGCCCGGCACCTGGACCGCGGGCCGTCCCGCCGAATCCCGCACCACCCCGCTCTTCGACCAGTACGCCGAGCCGCAGGCCCCCGAGGCCCGCCCCCGCGCGGCCAACGAATGACCGGTCCGCCCCCCGATCGGCACCGCTCCGGGGGGTGGTCACGGACCCCCTCCGAAAGGTGCTAGAGTTTCTTCTCGTTGGGGCTGTGGCGCAGTCCGGTAGCGCACCTCGTTCGCATCGAGGGGGTCAGGGGTTCGAATCCCCTCAGCTCCACCCAACGGATCGGCTCCGGCCGGTCCACCGAAATCCCGCCGGGAGGCAACTCCCGGCGGGATTTCGTGTTTTGTGGCGCCGAACCGAGTCCGAGCCGACCCGGAGGCTCGCCGTGGTCGGGATCACAACGCCCTCCGGGGGCGGTTTCTGACGCGGTTTGGGCCTCAGGGGGGTCGGTTATGGTGGGTGGGCCCAGACGCTGACGACGGAACGATCTGGTCTATCTCAACGGGGTGCCATCGCGGTGCGCGAGTTCGGTCTGACACGGTGGGTGCGACGGTCCGGCCCGGACGAATCCGGCGGCACCCCGGCAACCGGAAGATCGAATTCCTGGACCCTCGCGGCGACCTGCGTGGCAGCGGTGTCACTGGCGGTGTTCACCTTCTTCCGGCACGCCCACGCGGCCACCATGGTCGACATGCTGGTCTACCGGGCCGAGGGCCAAGCCGTCGTCCGCGGCGAGGACCTCTACGCGATGCGGCTGCCCGGCTGGGACCTGCCGGCCACCTACCCGCCGTTCGCCGCGATGCTCTTCGTGCCGAGCACCTGGTTCGACGTGAGCACCCTGCGCATCCTGGTGATGCTCCTCAACTACGTGCTGCTCGCCGTGGCCGTACACCTGTCGCTCAAGCTGGCCGGGTGGCCTAAGCAGCACCGCCCCGCCGTGGTGATCCTGGCGACCGGCCTGGGCATCTGGCTGGAGCCGGTCTTCACCACCTTCCAGTACGGCCAGGTCAACCTCGGCATCCTCTGCCTGGTGCTGTGGGACCTGACCCGCCCGGACCGCAACTGGTTCAAGGGCGTGGGCATCGGCCTGGCCACCGCCATCAAGATCACCCCGGGCCTGTTCGCGGTCTACCTGTTCCTGACCGGCCGGGTCCGGGCCGCGCTGGTCTCGGCCGGCACGTTCCTGGTGGCGGGCCTGATCGGCTGGGCCCTGCTGCCCGACGCCTCGTACGGGTTCTGGACCAGGTACCTGTGGGACCCGAGCCGGGTCGGCGTGACCGTCCTGGTGGACAACCAGTCGCTGCGCGGCGCCGTCTGCCGGCTGCTCGACGTCAACGACCCGGGCCTGGTCGGGCTGGCCGCCTCCGCGCTGGTCGGCGCCTTCGGGCTCGGGGTGGCGGTGCTGGCCGGGCGCTCGGCGCGGGTGCTGCGCCGGGCCGACGCCTGGGGCGGGGTCTGCGCCGCGTTCACCGCGCTGCTGGTCTCGCCGATCAGCTGGACCCACCACTGGGTCTGGTGCGTGCCGCTGATCGCCCTGCTGGTGGTCGAGGCCCGGACCAGGGCGCGGCAGGTCCTGCTCGGCGTGACCCTGCTGGTGTTCCTCTCCCACGTCATGTGGACGGTGCCGCACCGGTGGGGCCGCGGAGTCGACTGGTACTGGCAGCTGCCCGGCGCGATCTACCCGCCGATCGGGATCGCCGTCCTGGTCGTCCTGGGCGTGCGGGTGTACCGCGCCCGGCGGCAGGCCGTGGACGGGACCGGCGCCGGGGCCCGGGCGCTCCTGACCGCCAAGCCGGACCGCGATCCCGCGCTGACGAACCGGACCTGACGGACCGGACCCGACGAACCGGACCGACGGACCCCACACCGGACGGACAGACCTGACGTGACCACCCAGACCGCACCCCCGTCGCCGCCCGCCGCCGCGCCGGCCGCCCGGAACGCGGCCGCGGCCCTCCTGCTCGGCCCGGCCCGGCGCACCGCGCTGCTCACCGCGCTCTGCTTCGCGGTGATGTGCGCCATCGGCCTGCAGGGCTGGACGTCGGTGTCGCTCGGCGGCTTCGACCTCGGCATCTTCGACCAGGGCGTGCGCGGCTACGCCCACTTCGGGCTGCCCGTCTCCTCGCTGAAGAGCTACCACCACGAGTTCCCGCCCGGCTTCTCGCTGCTGGGCGACCACTTCTCGCCGGTCCTGGCACTGCTCGCGCCGCTCTACTGGATCTGGGACGACCCGCGCTCGCTGATCATCGGCCAGTCGCTGCTCTTCGCCGCCGGGGTGCCGCTGATCCGGCGGATCACCGCGCACGCCTTCGCCGCCGCCCAGCCGCGCACCGCCCGGCGGGCCGCCGACCTGGCCGGCCTGGCCTACGCGCTCGGCTGGCCGCTGCTGGTCGCCGCCCGGGTCGGGTTCCACGAGGTCGCCTTCGCCGTGCCGCTGACCCTGCTGATGCTGGAGCGCGGCCTGGCCCGCCGGTACGGCCCGGTGGTGCTCGCCGCCGTACTGCTGTGCTGCACCAAGGAGGACCTCGGCCTGATGGTCGGCGCGTACGGGCTGGTGCTGCTGCTGCGCACCCGTCGTACCGGGGACCGGGCGGGCCGCTTCACCGGCCTCGGGCTGCTGCTGGGCGGGCCGGTCGCCTCGGCCGCCGCGATCACGTGGCTGATCCCGGCGATGGGCGGGGAGCCCGGCTACTACTGGAACTACACGGCGCTCGGCGCGGACGGCGGGGACGCGCTGCGCCACCTGCTGCACAACCCGTTCCTGCTGGTGCAGACGGCCTTCGACCAGCCGCTCAAGCCGCTGCTGCTGCTCTGGCTGTTCGGGACGACGCTCCTGCTGCCGCTGCGCTCGGCCACCGTGCTGTGCGCGGTGCCGCTGCTGGCCGAGCGGATCCTGTCCAGCAACCCCAACCACTGGTCGATCGCCCGGCACTACGACTCGCTGCTCTGGCCGATCCTGCTCACCGCCGCCGTCGAGGTGCTCGGCCGGCTGAGCAGCGCCGAGCAGCCCGCGCGGACCGTCCGGCGGGCGCGGCTGCTCGGCCTCGGCACGGCCGGCATCGCGCTGGTGGCCGCCGTACCGATCGGGCTGCTGCAGCTGGCCGTACCGGCATCCTGGGAGGCCAAGCCGAGCGAGGCGGCGCTGGTGCGGGCGGCCGCGCTGATCCCGGACGGGGCCTCGGTGGAGGCGGACAACCAGATCGCGCCGCGGCTGACCGCCCGGACGGACGTGGTGCTGGTGGACGGCACGCCGCGCGGGCGCGAGTACGTGCTCACCCGGTCGAACAAGCGCTCCTTCCCGTTCGCCACGGACACCGAGCAGGCCCAGCGGATCCGGCTGCTGCTGGAGCACGGGTACCGGCAGCTCTGGGCCGAGGACGGCGTGGTGCTGCTGCACCGGGAGAGCGGCGAGCCCGTGCCCGGCGAGCACGTGCCCGGCCCGGGCAGCAAGCCGGTCCAGGACGTGGTCCCGTCCGACGTGGGGCACGACCTCTTCCGGGGCTGACCTCTTCCCGGGCCGGCCTCCGGGCTGACACCGGACACGGCCGAGGGCCGGTCGGAGAACTCTCCGGCCGGCCCTCGGGTCGTGTTGGGGCGCGGGTCAGGGGCGGTCGGCGTAGGAACCGCTCTGCTGCGAGCCCTGGGGCGGGACGGCGCCGTAGCGGCCGGGCCGCCGGCCGTGCGGGTGCCGGGTCAGGTTGTAGCCGAGGACGCCCGCCAGCGCGGCCAGGAAGCCGCCGCCGATCGTCCAGTACCAGCGGCTGTTCCAACCGGAGAACCAGCCGGTGTACCAGTGCTCCTCCTCCGCCACCGGGGCGGCCGCCCTGGCGGTGCTCGCGCCGCCGCCGACCGGCGGGACCAGCGGGGCCTTCAGCTCCCCGCCCTCCGGCTGGGCGTTGTCGGAGTCGCCCTTGGCGGCGACGTGCAGCTGCACGGAGGCGGCCAGGCCGAGGTCCGGCTGCGGGACGTCGGTGACCGACAGCCGCACGTAGTAGGTGCCGGGCAGCGGGTCGCCGGACCACGGCTCGGCCCAGGTGCGGACCTCGCGCAGGGCGCAGTCGAGGGCCACCGTGGTGGCGGCCGGGTCGGCGGTGGCGTTCTGGGTGCCCGCGGTGCAGGCCTGGCGGCGGCGCAGGCCGTCGAAGACCTCGACGGACCAGGTCTGCGGGCCGTGCCGGTCGGTCGCGGGGGCCAGATTGACGGACAGCTTGACCGTCGGGGTCTGACCCTCGGAGGCGCCGAACGCCCAGTACAGGTAGTCGCCGGTGGAGGCGGCGACGTTGGCGTCCTGGCCGGGGGAGAGGTTGACCGCGGTCAGGAAGGAGGTGCCGGCCTTGGTGGCCGGGGCCGGGGTGCCGCTCGCGCTGGCCGAGGGGGACGGCGCGGCCGTGGCGGCCGGCGCGCCCATGGCGAGGGCGGGCAGCAGGGCGAGGGCGGCGAGGGCGCCGCGAGTCGTCGTACGCATGGTCAGTTCTCCCGCCAGACGGCGATCCGCCACCGTGCGATCCAGCCGAACAGCAGACCGAAGACCAGGCCCGCCAGGGTGAGGGTGAGCAGCAGGATCCAGCCGCGGCCGAGGCCCATCGCGGCGCCCTCGGGGGCGGGCGAGGAGGAGGCCAGGTCGACGGTCAGCTCCAGCGGCAGGCCGGGGTCGGCCTGTACGCCGGCCTGCGCGGCCAGCGAGTTGCTGACGACCAGGCAGACGCTGGTCGCCGGCTTCTCCTTCGACTCCTTCGACGAGGAGGTCGGGCTCGCGGTGACGTAGCCCTTGGAGTCGTCGGTGGACCAGCGCAGGCCGGTGGAGATCACGTCGGTGCGGCTGCTGCCGGCGTCGGTGCCGCGGACCAGTTCCTGGCCGGTCGCGCTGGTGGCCTGCAGCAGGACGCCGTAGTCCCGGGCCACCGGGCGGTCCAGTGCGACGCTGACGGAGGCGCGCAGCTCCTGGCCGGCCTTGACCGGGACCTTGTAGACGCGGTGCTCGGAGAACTTCTCGCGGTCGGTGTAGACACCCGGGGCGAGCACCGGGGCGCTCTCGCACTTGTCGGTGCCGGAGGTCTTGACCGGGGCCACCGTGTAGGTGTCGTTGGAGCGGTCGACCAGCTGCTTCACCTTGTCGGTGAGCTGCTGCGGGGTGCGGACGTCGGTGTAGGAGCCGCCGGTCGCGTTGGCGATGCAGAGCAGCTGCTGGCGGGTCTTGTCGTCGTGGGCCAGGCCGAGGGTGTCGACCACCAGGTGGATGCCCTGGGAGGCGAGTTCACGGGCGACGTCGCAGGGGTCGGGCGGGGTGCAGGTGTCCTCGCCGTCGGTGATCAGCACCACGCGGCGGGTGGTCTCGCCCTTGCCGAGGTCCTGGGCGGCGCCGCGCAGGGCCAGCCCGATCGGGGTGAAACCGGTGGGCCGCAGGGTGGCGACCGCGGTCTTGGCCTCGACCTTGTCGGTCTTGCCGACCGGGAACAGCTGCTTGGTGTCCTGGCAGCCGAGGTTCTTGTCGTTGCCGGGGTAGTTGGCGCCCAGCGTGCGGATGCCGAACTCGGTCTCCGCGGGCAGCGCGTCGATCACCTCGTTCAGCGACTGCTGGGCCACCGAGATGCGGCTCTTGCCCTGGATGTCGGTGGCGGTCATGGAGCCGCTGACGTCCAGGACGAGGTCGACCCGGGGGGCCTCCTTCGATGCGGGAGCGGCGCCGGCTGATGGTTCGTCGGCGTGGGCGGGCAGGCCGAGGAGCAGCGAGGCGCCCGTTATCGCCAGGGCGGCCAGCAGGCTGCCGAGCCTGGTCTGTGGTCGTCGTCCGGTAGTCACCCGGCCGATCCTAGGGATCATCAGTTCGCCATGGCGAAACGAGTCCGGACCGTACGTCGGTCCGATCCGGCGTGAACTCCGGCGCGCGGACGAGGAATCCGCACGCCGGCGCGGCCCGGAACCGGCCGGGCGGCGGCCGGGCGGCGGCTGGGGTGGGCACCCCGGCGGGTCCGGCAAAAACGGACACACCGCAGGTAACAGTCCATCCACATGGATAGTGCTCGTTAGGGTGACGAACCAGGGTGCCGGCGCCGTCGCCTCGCAACGCCGCCGCCGGCTGACCCTCCCCGCCTGACAGCCGCCCCGATCGGCATCCCCCGGACGGCGGCACCGGGCACCCCGCGACCCCCAGGACGGTCCGTGGCGACACCCTCCGCCGTGACGAGATCCGCCGCCCGGCCGAGTCGGCCGGTGCCGACCAGGCGCACCACCGAGCTCGTCCTGGTGCTCGTCGCCGTCCTGACCGCCGTGTTCGGCTACGTCGAGGTCGGCGTCAACCTGGACGGCACGGCGCCGGCCGACGCGGCCGAGTACGGCGCCGCACTCGGCGTGCTCGCGCTCGCGGCGCACGCCGTCGTCCGGTGGCGGGCCCGGTACGCGGACCCGCTGCTGCTGCCGATCGCGGTGCTGCTGAACGGGATCGGCCTGGTGGTGATCTACCGGCTCGACCGGGCCGCCCCGGGCCGCGCCGCCGCCTCCACCCAGCTGCTCTGGTCCGCCCTGGGGGTGGCGCTGTTCATCGCGGTGGTGCTGCTGGTGCGCGACCACCGGCGGCTGCAGCGCTACGCGTACATCGGGGCCCTGGGGGCGTTGGTCCTGCTGGTGCTGCCGATCTTCTTCCCGCCGGTGTACGGCTCCCGGATCTGGATCGTGATCGGGCCGCTCTCCTTCCAGCCGGGGGAGTTCGCCAAGATCCTGCTGGCGGTCTTCTTCGCCGCCTACCTGGCCGTGCACCGGGACGCGCTGGCGCTGACCGGCCGCCGGGTCCGGCGCCGGCAGCTGCCGCGCGGGCGGGTGATCGGGCCGGTCCTGCTGATCTGGGCGGCCTTCGTCGGCGTGCTGGTGCTGGAGACCGACCTCGGGACCTCACTGCTGTTCTTCGGCCTGTTCGTGGTGATGCTCTACGTGGCCACCGCGCGCACCGGCTGGATCGCGATCGGGCTCGGCCTGGCCGCGGTCGGGGCGGTGACGGTGGGCCGGCTCTCGCCGCACGTGCACAGCCGGGTCGCGGACTGGCTGGACCCGCTGGGCTCGATCGCGGCGGGCCGGGGCGCCAACCAGATCGCCCAGTCGCTGTTCGCCTTCGCCTGGGGCGGCGAGCTCGGCACCGGGCTGGGCAACGGGCACTCGGTGCTGATCGGCTTCGCCGCCAAGTCGGACTTCATCCTCGCCACCATCGGCGAGGAACTCGGCCTGACCGGGCTGATCGCGGTGTTCCTGCTGTACGCGGTGCTGATCTCCCGGGGCTTCCGGACCGGCATCGCGCTGCGCGACCCGTTCGGGCGGCTGCTGGCGATCGGCCTGGCCTCGATCGTCGGGCTGCAGGTGTTCGTGGTCGCGGGCGGGGTGCTGGCGCTGATCCCGCTGACCGGGATGACCATGCCGTTCATCGCCCAGGGCGGCTCCTCGGTGGTCACCAACTGGATCATCGTCGCGCTGCTGGTGCGCATGAGTGACACCGCTCGGCGGTCCCGCATGAGCGATGTCGCTCATCGGTCCCTCATGACTGACACCACTCAGGGCCCCGCGCCCCATGAGGAGGTCTGATGGCGCGCCGACGGCCGAGGGGCAACGGACCGCAGGGACTGCCCGGCATCTCGGTCACCGGGCGCCGCGCGGGCACCTTCTGCCTGCTGCTGGTCGCGGCGCTGTGCGTCCAGGCCACCCGGGTGCAGGTGTTCCAGGCCGACGACCTCGACCACAACAGCGCCAACCAGCGGCTCACCGTCGAGCGGTACGCCCAGCCGCGCGGCGACATCCTCGTCGGCTCGGAGCGGGTGACCGGCTCCGAGCCCACCGGCGGCCGGTACGCGTACAAGCGCAGCTACACCGACGGCCCGACCTACGCGGCCGTCACCGGCTTCGCCTCGCAGGCGTACGGCAACACCCAGCTGGAGGGGACCGAGGACGACCTGCTGACCGGCACCGACGGCCGGCTGGCCGGCTGGGCGATCTGGGACGCCGTCGCCCGCAGGCAGAACCCCGGCGGGGACGTGTACACCACGCTGAACCGGGCGGCCCAGGAAGCTGCGGTGCGCGGGCTCGGCGCGCAGAAGGGCGCGGTCGCCGCGATCGAGCCCGCGACCGGGCGGATCCTGGCGCTCGCCAGCACGCCCTCCTACGACCCCGGCGCCTTCGCCGGCTCCGCCGCCGCCGACCAGGAGGCCTGGAACCGGCTGCAGGCCGACACCGACCAGCCGATGCTCAACCGGGCGCTGCGCCAGACCTACCCACCGGGCTCGACCTTCAAGGTGGTCACCGCCGCGGCCGCGCTCGCGAACGGCGTGGTCACCGACATCGACGCGCCGACCGGGGCGCCCTTCCCGTACGTGCTGCCCGGGACGACCACGCCGCTGGTCAACGACACCCCGGCCTGCGACCGGCCCGGACTGTCGCTGGACGCCGCGATGACCGCCAGCTGCAACAGCGTGCTCGGCTACCTCGGGGTGCGCACCGGCCTGGACCGGATGGTGGCGATGGCCGGGAACTTCGGCTTCAACGACGCGAGGCTGGACATCCCGGTGCGTGCGGCCCGGTCGAACGTCGACACCAGGATGGACGAGTCGCAGCTGGCGCTCTCCTCGATCGGCCAGTTCGACACGGCGGCCACCCCGCTGGTGATGGCGATGGTCGCGGCCGGGGTCGCCAACGACGGGACGGTCATGCGTCCACAGCTTGTGGACAAGCTGACGAAGAGCGATGGCACTGCGGTGCAGCTGATGAAGCCCGCGACGTACCGGCAGGCGATGACGCCGGCGGTGGCCGCGCAGGTGCGCAGGCTGATGACCGACGTGGTGGAGAACGGGACCGGGGGCAACGCCCGGATCGGCGGGGCGGTGGTCGGCGGCAAGACCGGGACGGCCCAGCACGGGGTGGACAACAGCGAGACGCCGTACGCCTGGTTCATCTCCTGGGCCGAGCCGGCCGGCTCGGACGCGGTGCCGCCGGTGGCGGTGGCCGTGGTGGTCGCGGACAGTGACGCCACGGATGTCACGGGTGGCGCCCTGGCCGCGCCGATCGCCCGCTCGGTGATGCGGGCGGTGCTCGGCGGCTGACCCCCCTCGGTGCCGCTGAGCTGCTGCTTTAGCGGCCCGATGGCAGATGCGCCGTTTGCGAAGTGTCCGGTTTGTACAGCGATATGCTCCGTTTCGTACAATGCGCTGATCCGGACTGTTCGTTTGCGACACTGGTGCTTTCGCCGGGTACTGTCCCATCTTTGTTCGGTTGGTCCCTGATGACACCCCCGGGTGTCCCGGGTGGCCGGCCGCCAGGACACCCTCCCCTGCCCAGAAGGACCGCGGTTTTGGCCAGCAACACCATTGGTGCGCGTCTGCTGCGACGCAAGCCCGTCTCGTCACTGATCGCGGAGAGCGAAGGGCGCGACGCCCTTCCGGCCGGCGCGCCCGAGGAGGGTGGACGCTCCGGCATCCACCTGCGCCGCTCGATCGGCCTCTGGCAGCTGTCCGCGATCGGCATCGGCGCCACCATCGGCACCGGCATCTTCTTCGTGCTGAACACCGCGGTGCCCTCGGCCGGCCCGGCCGTCATCCTGTCCTTCGTGATCGCCGCGGTCACCGCCGGACTCACCGCGCTCTGCTACGCCGAGATGGCCTCCGCGATCCCGGTCTCCGGCTCCTCGTACTCCTACGCCTACGCCACCCTCGGCGAGGGCGTGGCCTTCGGCGTCGGCATCTGCCTGCTGATGGAGTACGGCGTCTCGGCCTCCGCGATCGCGGTCAGCTGGGCCGAGTACCTGAACAAGTTCCTCGACCTGGCCTTCGGGTTCAAGATCCCGGAGCAGCTGTCCGGTGCGCCGGACGGCACCCACTGGTTCAACCTGCCCGCGCTGCTGCTGGTCGCGATGGTCTGCGTCCTGCTGATCCGCGGCGTCAGCGAGTCGGTGAAGGTCAACGCGGCCATGGTCGGGATCAAGATCCTCATCCTGCTGCTGTTCATCGGCATCGCGCTCACCGGCTTCCACTCCGGCAACCTGAGCCCGTTCATGCCGCTCGGCATCGGCGGCGTGCAGGTCGCCGCGTCCAGCATCTTCTTCTCCTTCATCGGCCTGGACGCCGTGTCCACCGCCGGCGAGGAGGTCAAGAACCCGCGCCGCACCCTGCCGATGGCGATCATCATCTCGCTGGTGGTGGTGACCCTGCTCTACATCCTGGTCGCCCTGGCCGGCATCGGCGCCCAGCCCTGGCAGAAGTTCGACGGCCAGGAGGCCGGCCTCGCCCAGATCCTCCAGGACATCACCGGCCAGAGCTGGCCCGCGATGGTCTTCGCGGTCGGTGCGATCCTCTCGATCTTCAGCATCACCCTCGTGGTGATCTACGGCCAGACCCGCATCCTGTACTCGATGGGCCGCGACGGCATGCTGCCCAAGCGCTTCGCCGAGCTCTCCCCGCGCACCGGCACCCCGGTCTGGAACACCCTCGTGGTGGGCCTCGGCGTGGGCGCGCTGGCCGCCTTCGTCCCGCTGAACGTCCTGGCCGACATCACCAGCCTCGGGACGCTCATCGCCTTCTCGGTGGTCTCGATCGGCGTGATCGTGCTGCGTCGCACCCAGCCCGACCTGCCGCGCGGCTTCAAGGTGCCCGGCTACCCGGTCGTCCCGCTGGTCAGCGTCGGCTTCTGCGTCTACCTGATCACCGGTCTGCACGCCGACACCTTCCGGGCCGGGGGGATCGCCCTCGCCGTCGCCGTGGTCGTCTACTTCGGCTACAGCATCAAGCACTCGCGGCTGGAGCAGGCAGAGCGGGAGGCCGTCCCGGCGGACCGCACCGCCGGCTGACCGGCAGACGAACCAGACGTGAAGGGCCGCCGACCGGTACGACATCCGGCGGCCCTTTTCGTGCCATCACCCGCCCAGTGCCCGACGCCATGGCGACAGGGCCGGGCCCGCACCCATAACCTTCCACCATGGTGAGCACCCGCACGCCCGGCTTCTCCCGCCCGCGCGGCCGCTTCACCGGCCGCCGCAGAACGCCGGCCCAGTCCATCGCGACCGAGACGTCGTCCAGACCCGGACGACCACCGAGAGGCTTCTCCGTCCGGCCGTTCCCCCGACAGCGTGGCGAGAGCACCTTTCCGCCCACGCCCGATCGACTGAATCCCGCCAAGCTCGCCTCGATGCGGACCGTCCAACTGCTCGGCTGCCTCATCGCGGCCGGCTGGGCCGGAGCCTTCCCGCTCGTCTCCGACCTGGCCAACCAGCGGCTGTGGGGCCTGATCGCGGCCCCCGCCTACCTCCTGGCCGGTCTGCTCTGCCTGACCCTGCCGCGCCGCTTCGCGGCCCACGCCGGCGCCGCCGTCGCCCTCGTCGGCGCCGTCCTCGTACCGCTCGGACTGCTCGCCCTGCACGGCCGCCACCAGTCCGAGGTCATGGTGGTCGAACGATCGGCCCACCTGCTGCTCACCACCGGCGACGCCTACCTGCCCCACCCGGTGGTGGTCACCGACTACAACCCGTACCTGCCGGCGATGGCCCTGTTCGGGCTTCCGCGCCAGCTGCTCGGCGACTCCACCGCCTTCGCCAAGGTCGCCGGGGACGCCCGGATCTGGTTCGCGCTGACCTTCTTCGTCTGCCTGCTGGCCGCCTGGCGGCTGCTGCGGCCCGCCCGCCCCGTCGGCGGCGCCCCGCGCGCGCCCCTGCTGCCGCTGGCCGTCCTCACCGCCTCGCCGCTGATAGCGCTCGCCCTGGCGGTCGGCGGGGTGGACCTGCCGCTGATCGGCGTCTGCTGCCTGGCCATGGCGCTCGCCGAGCGGGACCGCACCGTCGGCGCCGGACTGGTGCTCGCCCTCGCCTGCACCCTGAAGTGGACGGCCTGGCCCGCCCTGCCGGTCGCCGTCCTGCTGCTCTGGCGGCTGTACGGGCGCCGGCCCGCCGCCCGGACCGCGCTGATCGGGGTCGGGGTGAGCGTGGCCGTGATCCTGCCGTCCGTCCTGACCCAGTCGGACGCGCTGCGCGAGCAGGTGGTGCGCTTCCCGCTCGGGATGACCGCGATCCGCACCCCGGCGGGCAGCCCGCTGCCCGGCAAGGTGCTGGCCGGCTTCGGGCCGACCGGGCACGCCATCTCGCTGGCCCTGATGACCGTGGCCCTGATCGCGGTGGCGATCTGGCTGCTGGCCCGGCCGCCGGTCTCCGCGATCGCCGCCGCCGACCTGCTGGCCGCCGGGCTCGCGATCGCCTTCATGCTCGCCCCGGCCGGGCGGTTCGGGTACCTGGCGCTGCCGGTGGTGCTGGTGATCTGGCCCCGGCTGGCGGCCCGGCGCTGGAGCAGCCGGCGCCCGGCGCCACCCGGCCGGGTGCCGGACGTGCCGGAGCCCGCCCTGCCGCGAGGCTGAGAGCGGGCTCCGTACGGGGGACCAGCCGTGGGTCAGTGGCCGGCGGCGGCCTTCAGGAGGGAGGCCACCGCCGGGCCCGCCGCGTCGACGCCGTGGCCGCCGCCCTGGACCTCGGCGGCCACCGCGATGTTGCCGCGGAAGGCGGTGAACCAGCTGTTGGTGGTGGACGCGCCCTGGACCTCGGCGGAGCCGGTCTTGGCGCCCGCGTTGTCGGTGATCCCGGCCATCACGTCCTTGGCCGTGCCGCCGATGGCGGTGGCGTTCATCATCGCGCGCAGCTTGGCGGCGACGTCCGGCGAGATCTGGCGGGCCGCCGCCTGCTGCGGCAGGCCGGCGACCAGGATGGGCTGCTTGAACGCCCCGCTCTGGACGGTCGCGGTGATCGAGGCGATCGCCAGCGGGTTCATCTGGACCTTGCCCTGGCCGATGTAGTTCATGGCCTGCTCGTCCTTGCTGCCCGGCGTCGCCGGCACCTTGCCGTCGGTGTTCGGCAGGCCGGTCTTCCACTCCAGGCCGATGCCGAACACGTCCTTGGCGGTGGAGGACAGCGTCTCCGGCTTGAGGCTGGTCAGGCCCTGGTTGATGAAGGCCGTGTTGCAGGACACCATGAAGTCCTGCTGGAGCGTGTTGTTCGGGAAGGCGCCGGGGAAGTCGTTCGGGATCGCCACCGAGTTGCTGCTCTTCTCCGGGCAGGGCACCACGGTGTCCGGGTTGACCCCGGCCTCCAGCAACGCCGCCGAGGTGACGATCTTCATCGTCGAGCCCGGCGCGAGCAGCCCGGCGAAGGCCCGGTTCTGGCCGTTGGCGGGCGAGTTGGCGAAGGCCAGCACCTGACCGGTGCTCGGCTCGATCGCCACGATGGAGGCGGGCTTGCCGCCCAGGTCGGTCATCGCCTTCTCGGCGGCGGCCTGGACGGTGTTGTCGAGGGTCACCTTGAACGGCTTGCCGGGCTTCGGCTCGACGATGGTGAACAGCTTGTCGGTGGCGCCCTTGCCGGCCGGGTCGCTGATCACCACGGCCTTGCCCGAGTCCTGGTCCTTGGCCGGGTCCGGCGGGAGCAGCTTCTGGGCGTTCTCCTGGATGCTGTTCATCAGCGCCGGGGTGAGCGAGGCGCCCTGCAGCGGCTTGCCGTTGCGGTCCACCACGGTGGACGGCGGGGCGAAGACCTGCTGGACGGCGATGGTCTCGTTGCCGGACAGGTGGGGGTGGATCACCGACGGCGCCCAGTGCACGGCCGGGGTGTTGTCGCTCATCTTCACGACGCCCAGGAAGCCCTGGTAGTCCCAGGCCCGGTTGGTGCCCTCGAACTCGGCACGGGCCTTGAAGCTCATCAGCGTGCCGGTGGGCCCGGGCGTGGCCGAGGCGGACGGCGAGTCGCCGGCGCCCGGGGTGCCGGCCGCGGACGGCGTCGCGGAGGCCCCGGCGGAAGGCTTGGCCGGAGCGGGGGTGCCGGTGGCGGCGGCGAAGACCTGCTGGGTGGTCGGACCGGTCGGGGCGAGCGTCAGCGCGCTCGGCTTCACCTGGTCCCGGAAGGCGGTCAGCGCGGTGGTGGCCGCGGCCGGGTCGTCGGTCAGCGAGGCCGCCTTGGCGATGTCGCCGGCCGCCCAGGCCGCCAGGAAGTCCTTCGCGCCCGACGCCGCCTGGTCGGCCGACGGCGGTTCGGCGACCACCGTACGGGCCTTCTTGCCCCCGGAGTCGGAGTCCGAGCCCATCAGGCTGTACGCGCCGTAGCCGCCGCCCGCGAGGACGGCGATGGACACGCCGGTGATGATGCCGATCTTCGCGCCACTGCGCATGGTGCAGGTCCCCCAGGGGTCTCGCGGCCGGGCGCAACCGGCCGGGGCCGGAAACGCGGTACGCCCCCACCCTAGGCAGGCGGAATCGGTGCGCCGACGAAACGCCCGGGACTTGTGACGGATCTGGTACGTGTCGTGCACCGCATACGGATGATTCGGGGGGACACGGTGTGTGCCGGACCGCGGGCCGGGTGGACCGGCCGTCGGGCCCGGCTGTCGGGCCCCGCCGTCAGATCCAGCTGTTGAACCACATCCGGCGGCGCCAGTCCTCCAGCGGGATGGTCTGGCCGGTGAAGAGCGGGAAGAAGAACAGGAAGTTCCAGACGATCAGCAGCACCAGCAGGCCGGCCGCCGCGGAGCCGATGATCCGGCGGTCCCGGGAGGCGCCGGGCGGGCCGATCAGGGCGCCGACCAGCATCGTCACCGCGAGCACCAGGAACGGGACGAAGACCACCGCGTAGAAGAGGAAGATCGTCCGCTGCTGGTAGGCGAACCACGGCAGGTAGCCCGCGGCCAGGCCGCACAGCAGCGCGCCGGCCCGCCAGTCCCGCCGGAACGCCCAGCGCCACAGGCAGTAGACCAGGGCCACCACGGCCGTCCACCACAGCAGCGGGGTGCCGATGCCCAGCACCTCGCGGGCGCAGTCGGCGGCGGTGCAGCCGGCCTGTCCCAGCTTGGGGGACTCGTAGTAGAAGGAGACCGGTCGGCCCAGCACCAGCCAGGACCACGGGTTCGACTGGTAGGTGTGCGGGTCGCTCAGGTGGGTGTGGAACTCGTAGACCGTCGAGTGGTAGTGCCACAGGGCGCGCAGGCCCTCGGGTATCCACGGGTAGTCGGTGGAACGGCCGACCGCCCAGTCCCGGCCCCAGCCGCCCTTCCCCGGGGCGTTGCTGCTGGCGAACCAGCCCCACCAGGACGCGACGTAGACCGCCAGCGGGACCACGACGACCGACACGAAGGCCGGCGCCACGTCCCGGGCCAGCACCGCGCGGTACGGGCGCGGGGCGCCGGCCAGGCGGCGGGCGCCGACGTCCCAGAGCGCGGTCATCAGGCCGAACGCCGCCATCACGTACAGGCCGCTCCACTTGGTGGCGCAGGTCAGGCCGATGCAGACGCCGGCCGCGATCCGGTACGGGCGCCAGCCCAGGCCCAGCCGCTGGGCGAGCTCCGGGTTCTCGACCCCGCCCAGCTTCTCGGCCAGCAGCGCCCGGGTGCGGTCGCGGTCCAGCAACAGGAAGCCGAAGGCGGCGACGATCCAGAACATCACCACCAGGTCGAGCAGGGCGGCCCGACTGAGGACCAGGTGCAGGCCGTCCACCGAGAGCAGCAGGCCGGCCACGCAGCCCAGCAGGGTCGAGCGGAACATCCGGCGGGCGATCCGGGCCAGCATCAGCACCGACAGCGTGCCGAGCAGGGCCACCGCGAAGCGCCAGCCGAAGGGGTTCATGCCGAACAGCTGCTCGCCCGCACCGATGATCCACTTGCCCACCGGCGGATGGACCACGTACGAGGCGGCCGACCGGTACGGGACGGCCGCGCCGGGCGTCATGATCGTCGCGTTGGCCTCCTCCGGCCAGCTGATCTCGTAGCCGCCGTGCCAGAGCGCGTAGGCGTCCTTGGCGTAGTACGTCTCGTCGAAGATGATCGCGTGCGGCTGGCCGAGGTTGGTGAACCGCAGGATCCCGGCGAACACCGCGACCGCGACCGGGCCCAGCCAGCCGGACCAGCGGCACAGGAAGTACCACAGGCCCTGCGGCAGCGAGACGCCCAGGCGCAGCAGCAGCGGCGACTGCGGCACGTCGCGCGGGGTCACCCGGGGGCCGTCCGGCATCGGCGGCACCAGGCGCTCGGCCAGCGGCGCGGTCGGGCGGGCGCGGTAGCCGTGCGCGGCCAGGCGCTCGCGCCAGGCCGGGGGTGCGGTCCGGGGTGAGCGGGGAGACGGCAGAACGACGCCGCCCCGCGCGGAGTGGTCCGTACCAGTGGGCGTCTGCGCCGCCGTGTCGCCGTTCATCCGCCACATCGTAGGGGCGCCCTTCGTACGCGTGTCCGCTCCCTCGGAAGCTGCCCGAATCGTCACCAAAAGCCCCCGGCGGCCGCAGCTGGAAGGATGGGGCCCGTGACAGGAGTACTCGTTCTCGCAGGCACCCCCATCGGCGACGTCTCGGACGCCCCGCCCCGACTGGTCCACGAACTGGCGACGGCGGACGTCATCGCCGCCGAGGACACCCGGCGGCTGCGCCGGCTCACCCAGGCACTCGGGGTGACCCCGGCGGGCCGGGTCGTCTCGTACTTCGAGGGCAACGAGGTCGGCCGCACCCCCGAACTGGTCGAGGCGCTGCTCGGCGGCGCCCGGGTGCTGCTGGTCACCGACGCCGGCATGCCCTCGGTCTCCGACCCCGGCTACCGGCTGGTCGCCGCGGCCGTCGCGGCGGACCTCAAGGTCACCGCGGTGCCCGGGCCGTCCGCGGTGCTCACCGCGCTCGCGCTGTCCGGCCTGCCGGTCGACCGCTTCACCTTCGAGGGCTTCCTGCCGCGCAAGACCGGCGACCGGGCCCGACAGCTCGCCTCGATCGCCGCCGAGCCGCGCACCATGGTCTTCTTCGAGGCGCCGCACCGGATCGCCGAGGCGCTGACCGCGATGGCCGAGGCGTTCGGGCCGGAGCGCCCCGCCGCCGTCTGCCGCGAGCTGACCAAGACCTACGAGGAGGTCAAGCGCGGGCCGATCGGCGAGCTGGCGGCCTGGGCCGCGGAGGGCGTCAGGGGCGAGATCACCGTCGTCGTCGCAGGCGCCCCGCCGGCCGCGCCGCAGGAACTGACCCCGGCCGAGCTGGCCCGGCTGGTGGCCGTGCGCGAGGAGGCGGGGGAGCGGCGCAAGGAGGCCATCGCGGCGGTCGCGGCGGAGCTCTCGCTGCCCAAGCGGGAGGTCTTCGACGCGGTCGTGGCGGCCAAGAGGGAAGGCTCGGCCGAGGGCCTGAAAAAGGGGTGAATTCCCGGGGGTTGCGTTGCGCACGGGGAGTCGTACCTTGGAGGGAAGGCCCCGGTAAACACCCGCTGAGCTGAAGTTTCGGTCGCGGTTTTCGGTCCGGGGGAGGCCCTTCGTATAGGGCTTCCCAATCCGCATCCAAGTCTTCACAAGTGGGGCATCGGCCGGGGCGGTCCGGGCATTTCCTGGAATGGAAAGACCCAGCCGGGCGAGCGCCCGGCGGGCGCTGGGAGACGGCTATGAGCGACATTGTCGGTAACCCCCGCGGTGGCAACGCGCTGAGCACGGCCGGACTGGCCGGGCGGGCGCACACTCCCGTCGAGACCGTCCGGGAGGCCTACTCCTTCGCGTGCCTGCGCTGCGGGTACGGCTGGGAGCAGGCGTACGACATCGAGCACCACGTGTCCAAGGACGGGCACGTCGTGTTCGAGTACCACGCCAACGGTGTCCGGGTGCCGTCCCCGCTGCTCAAGCCGACCTGCCCCGGGTGCGGTGGCCACACCGTCCGGATCATGCGCGAGGGCCGGGTGGCCTCCGCCGACCGGCCCTCGCACCACGCCCCCGGCTACCCGGCGCACGCCGAGCCGGCCGGGCCGCCCCCGGTGCCCGCGCCCGCCAAGCCGCGCGGACGCTGGGCCCGGTTCTGGTCGCGGCTGCTGGGCTGACCCCGGAGGCCGGCGGGCCGACCCCGGAGGCTGCCGCGCTGATACCGGAGGGCGCGGGGCTGACACCGGAGGACGCGGGAAGGGCCGCCCCCGGCCGGGACACAACTCGGTCGAGGACGGCCCGCGTCCCCGACTAAGCTTTCCGACCATGGCGGCCACTGCAGACCACAGCACCACCGGGACGAACGCCCCGGCGTACTACGTTTCCACCCCGATCTACTACGTCAACGATCGCCCCCACCTGGGCCACGCGTACACCACCGTGGCGGGCGACGTCCTCACCCGCTGGCACCGCCAGCGCGGTGAGAAGGTGTGGTACCTGACCGGCACCGACGAACACGGTCAGAAGATCCTGCGGACCGCCGAGGCGAACGGCGTCAGCCCGCAGGAGTGGTGCGACAAGCTGGTCGAGGAAGCCTGGAAGCCGCTCTGGGAGCACCTGGAGATCGCCAACGACGACTTCATCCGCACCACCCAGCAGCGGCACACCGACCGCGTGCAGGAGTTCGTCCAGGACCTGTACGACAAGGGCGAGATCTACAAGGGCGGCTACTCCGGCCCGTACTGCGTCGGCTGTGAGGAGTACAAGCTCCCCAACGAGCTGCTCGACGGCGCGAGCGAGGACGAGAAGCTCTGCCCGATCCACAAGAAGCCGGTGGAGTGGCTGGAGGAGGAGAACTACTTCTTCCGCCTGTCGGCCTACGGCGAGAAGCTGCTGGAGTTCTACGCCGAGAACCCCGGCTTCATCGCCCCCGAAACCGCCCGCAACGAGGTGCTGCGCTTCGTCGAGCAGGGCCTGCAGGACCTCTCGATCTCCCGCTCCACCTTCAACTGGGGCGTGCCGCTTCCCTGGGACGAGAAGCACGTCCTCTACGTGTGGGTCGACGCGCTGCAGAACTACATCACCGCAGCCGGCTACGGCAGCGACCCGGAGCGCTTCGCCGAGCTGTGGCCGGCCTCCGTCCACCTGGTCGGCAAGGACATCCTCCGCTTCCACGCGGTCATCTGGCCCGCCATGCTGATGGCCGCCGGCCTGCCGCTGCCCAAGCGGGTCGTGGCCAACGGCTGGCTGATGGTCGGCGGCGAGAAGATGTCCAAGTCCAACCTGACCGGCATCGCGCCCACCGACCTGACCTCGCACTTCGGCGTGGACGCGTACCGCTACTACTTCCTGCGGGCGATCCCGTTCGGCACGGACGGCTCGTTCTCCTGGGAGGACTTCACCGCCCGCTACACCTCCGAACTCGCCAACGACTTCGGCAACCTGGCCTCCCGGGTCGCCGCGATGGTCGGCAAGTACTTCGACGGGGTGCTGCCCGCGGCCACCGCGCCCGGCGACGCCGAGCAGGCCGTCGCCGACGGGCTGACCAAGGCCGTCGCGACGGCCGACCGGAAGATCGGCGAGGAGCTGGACTTCGCCGGCGGCCTCGCGGCGATCTTCGAGTTCGTCAAGCAGGTCAACGGCTACATCACCGAGCAGGAGCCCTGGAAGGTCGCCAAGGACGAATCGGCGGAGGGCCGGGCGCGCCTCGCGACCATCCTCTACACCGCCGCCGAGTCGCTGCGCGCCACCGCCGTCCTCCTCAACCCGGTGATGCCGACCACCGCCGAGAAGCTGTGGGACTCGCTGGGCGCCGAAGCCGCCGGGCTGGGCGCGCTGCCCGCGCAGACCATCGCCACCGTGGCCGACTGGGGCCGGCTGCCCGCCGGTGCCACCGTCACCAAGGGCGAGATCCTCTTCCCGCGCCTCGAAGAGAAGCCGGCCGCCTGACATGGCCGCCAAGGACGACGACCGGTCGACCCCGCCGCCGCTGCCGCAACCCCTGGCAGTGGCGGTGGCCGACTCGCACACCCACCTCGACATGCAGTCCGGCACCCCGGCCGAAGGCCTGGCCCGAGCCGCCTCCGTCGGTGTCGCCACGGTGGTCCAGGTGGGCTGCGACGTGCCCGGTTCGCGCTGGGCCGCCGAGCTGGCGGCCCAGTACGAGCAGGTGCACGCGGCCGTCGCCCTGCACCCGAACGAGGCGCCGCGGATCTTCCTCGGCGACGCGGACGGCTGGTCCGGTCAGCAGCGCAAGGCCGGCGGCGCCGCCGCCCTGGACGAGGCACTCGCCGAGATCGACCGGCTCGCCGCCCTGCCGCAGGTACGGGCGGTCGGCGAGACCGGGCTGGACTACTTCCGCACCGGGCCGGAAGGCGTCGAGATCCAGAAGGAGTCGTTCCGCCGCCACATCGAGATGGCCAAGCGGCACGGCAAGGCCCTGGTCATCCACGACCGCGACGCCCACGAGGACGTCATCGCCGTCCTGCTGGCGGAAGGCGCCCCGGAACGGACCGTCTTCCACTGCTACTCCGGCGACGCCGACATGGCCAAGACCTGCGCCCGGCACGGCTGGTACCTCTCCTTCGCCGGCCCGGTCACCTTCAAGGCCAACCAGCCGCTGCGGGACGCGCTGCTCGCCACCCCGCTCGACCGGATCCTGGTCGAGACCGACGCCCCCTTCCTCACCCCGCACCCCTACCGCGGCCGGCCCAACGCCCCGTACCTGATCCCGGTCACGGTGCGCTCGATGGCCGCCACCCTGGGGCTGCACGAGGACGAGCTGTCGGCGGCCATCGCGGAGAACACGGCGCGGGCCTTCGGGTACTGAGCGTTCGGTCGGAGTCGCCGGTCGGAGTCGCCGGTCGGCGGGGCGGTCGGCGGGCCGGTCGGAGCGCCCGGTCGGGTCCGGCGCGTCGGGGCCGGCGCCCGCGCGCCCGTATCCTTGGCGCGTGAGCACCACCGACCCCACCCCTGACAGCCACCTGCTGGGCGCCGCCGACATCCGGGAGCTGGCGGCCGCGTTCGGCGTGAAGCCGACCAAGCAGCGCGGGCAGAACTTCGTCATCGACGGCAACACCGTGCGGCGGATCGTCCGGGCCGCCGGGGTGACGGAGCAGGACGCGGTGGTGGAGGTCGGGCCGGGGCTCGGCTCGCTGACGCTCGCGCTGCTCGAGGTGGCGCGGCACGTGACGGCGGTCGAGATCGACCCGGTGCTGGCGCAGCACCTGCCGGACACCGTCGCGGCCCGGATGCCGGGCAAGGCCGACGCCTTCGACCTGGTCTTCAGCGACGCCATGGAGGTCACCGAGCTGCCCGGGCCGGCGCCCACCGCGCTGGTCGCCAACCTCCCGTACAACGTGGCCGTGCCCGTCCTGCTGCACATGCTGGCGACCTTCCCCAGCATCGAGCGGACCCTGGTGATGGTGCAGAGCGAGGTCGCCGACCGGCTCGCCGCCAAGCCGGGCAACAAGGTGTACGGCGTCCCGTCGGTCAAGGCCAACTGGTACGCCGACGTGAAGCGGGCCGGCGCCATCGGACGGAACGTGTTCTGGCCCGCCCCCAACGTCGACTCCGGGCTCGTCTCCCTGGTCCGCCACGAGCCGCCGAAGACCACCGCCAGCCGCACCGAGGTGTTCGCGGTCGTCGACGCCGCGTTCGCCCAGCGGCGCAAGACCCTGCGCGCCGCCCTGGCCGGCTGGGCCGGCTCCGCCGCCGGGGCCGAGCAGGCGCTCGCCGCCGCCGGGATCGACCACAAGCTGCGCGGCGAGATGCTGACGGTCGAGCAGTTCGCCGCGATCGCCGAGCACAAGCCGAAGGCGGGCGAGGACAAGCCGAAGGCAGGCGACGAGTGATCACCGTACGGGTGCCGGCCAAGGTCAACGTCCAGCTGGGGGTCGGCGGGCTGCGCGCCGACGGCTTCCACGACCTGGCCAACGTCTTCTTCGCCGTCGCCCTCGGCGACGAGGTCACCGCCACCCCGGGGCAGGGCGTCACCCTGACCTGCTCCGGACCGGACGCCGCCGCCGTCCCGCTCGACGACAGCAACCTCGCCGCCCGCGCCGCCCGCCTCCTCGCCGCCCACCACGGCATCGCCGACCCGGGCGTACACCTGCACATCGCCAAGGCCATCCCGGTCGCCGGCGGCATGGCCGGCGGCAGCGCCGACGGCGCCGCGGCACTGGTCGCCTGCGACGCGCTGTGGCAGCTGGACACCCCGCTCGGCACCCTGCTGGAGCTGGCCGCGGAGCTGGGATCGGACGTGCCGTTCGCCCTGCTCGGCGGCGTCGCGCTCGGCCGCGGCCGGGGCGAGATCCTCGAACCGCTGGCCGTCGAAGGCACCTTCCACTGGGTCTTCGCGGTCGCCGACGGCGGCCTGTCCACCCCCGCCGTCTTCCGCGAGTGCGACCGGCTGCGCGACGAGGCCGGCACCGGCTCCAGCGACACCGACGTCCCCACCCCCGACGCCGACCAGGCCCTGCTCGCCGCACTCGCCGAAGGCGACGCCGTCGCCCTGGCCGACGCGCTCGCCAACGACCTCCAGCCCGCCGCGCTCTCGCTGCGCCCCGCACTCGCGGACACCCTGCGGGCCGGCACCGAGGCGGGCGCCCTCGGCGCGCTGGTCTCCGGCTCCGGGCCGACCTGCGCCTTCCTCACCAAGGACGCCGACGCGGCCGCCGCCGTCGCCCAGGCCCTGCGGGCCTCCGGTACCTGCCGGACGGCGCACGCGACGTACGGGCCGGTGCCGGGGGCCGCGGTCCAAATGTAAGGCGCTGCCCTTGTGGTGGCGCCGTGCCGCGTCGCCCGGCGCGGCGCCGCGGGAGCAGTGCGGTGCTGCGCCGTGGGACGGTGCCGCGGGAGCAGTGCGGTGAGGGTGTCGCCGCTGGCGCATTAGGCTGGGGAGATCGGGGTGTCCCCGAGACAGGGGCGGCGGGCCGCCCCCGCGACCGCCGAACCCTGGAGCGCAGCACACGTGGCCGTCAACCTCGCCACCATCGAGTCCGTCACGAAGGTCTACGGCACCCGCACCCTGCTGGACGCGGTCAGCCTCGGCGTCAGCGAGGGCGACCGGATCGGCGTCGTCGGCCGCAACGGCGACGGCAAGACCACCCTCATCCGGATGCTCGCCAAGCTGGAGGAACCCGACAGCGGCCGCATCACCTGGAACGGCGGCCTCGAGCCGGCCGTCCTCACCCAGCACGATTCGCTCGACCCGAAGGCCACCATCCGGCACGAGGTGATCGCCGACCGGGCCGACCACGAGTGGCTCGGCGACGCCCGGATCCGCGACATCATCGAAGGCCTCTTCGGCGGCCTCGACCTGCCCGGCTTCGCCGACGGCCTCGACACCGTCATCGGCCCGCTCTCCGGTGGCGAACGCCGCCGGATCGCCCTCGCCAAGCTGCTGCTCGGCTCACCCGAGCTGATCATCCTGGACGAGCCCACCAACCACCTCGACGTCGAGGGCATCAACTGGCTCGCCGAACACCTGCAGAAGCGCCGCTCCGCGCTGGTCTGCGTCACCCACGACCGCTGGTTCCTCGACCAGGTCAGCACCCGTATGTGGGACGTCCAGCAGGGCGAGGTGCACGAGTACGAAGGCGGCTACTCCGACTACGTCTTCGCCCGCGCCGAACGCTCCCGGATCGAGGCCGTCGAAGAGCAGAAGCGCCAGAACCTGGCCCGCAAGGAACTCGCCTGGCTGCGCCGCGGCGCCCCCGCCCGCACCTCCAAGCCGCGCTACCGCATCGAGGCGGCCAACGCGCTGATCGCCGACGTGCCGGACCCGCGTGACAAGTCCGAGCTGATGAAGTTCGCCAACGCGCGCCTCGGCAAGACCGTCTTCGAGCTGGAAGACGTCACCGTCAAGGCCGGCCCGAAGCTCCTGCTGGAGAACCTCACCTGGCAGCTCGGCCCCGGCGACCGGATCGGCCTGCTCGGCGTCAACGGCGCCGGCAAGACCTCGCTGCTGCGCGCCATGCGCGACGCGTACGCGAGCGAGGGCGACGTGCAGCCCGCGTCCGGCCTCATCAAGGTCGGCAAGACCGTGCGGCTCGCCTACCTGTCCCAGGAAGTCGTCGAGCTCGACCCGACGACCCGGGTGCTGCAGGCCGTCGAACAGGTCCGCTCGCGCGTCGACCTCGGCAAGGGCCGGGAGATGAGCGCCGGCCAGCTGTGCGAACAGTTCGGCTTCGGCAAGGACAAGCAGTGGACGCCGGTCGGCGACCTGTCCGGCGGCGAGCGCCGCCGCCTCCAGCTGCTGCGGCTCCTGATGGACGAGCCCAACGTGCTGTTCCTGGACGAGCCGACCAACGACCTGGACATCGAGACGCTCAACCAGCTCGAAGACCTGCTCGACGGCTGGCCCGGCTCGATGATCGTCATCAGCCACGACCGCTTCTTCATCGAGCGCACCACGGACGTCGTCCACGCGCTGCTCGGCGACAAGAAGATGCGGATGCTGCCGAACGGTGTGGACGAGTACTTGGAGCGGCGGGCACGGATGGCCGCCCAGGCCGCCGCCGTCGCCGCCCAGGCCGCTCCTGCCGCGGCCTCGTCGGCCGCCGGGGCCGACGCCGCTTCCGGGCTGTCCGGCGGCGACCTGCGCGCCGCCAAGAAGGAGATGCAGAAGCTGGAGCGGCAGATCGCCAAGCTGGACCAGAAGGAATCCAAGCTGCACGCCCAACTCGCCGAGCACGCCGCCGACTTCTCCAAGGTCGCCGAACTGGACACGCAGCTGCGCGCGGTCCGGGAGGAGAAGGAGGAGCTGGAGCTGAGCTGGCTGGAGCTGGCCGAGCACGTCTGACCTCGCGGTTCGGCGCCGGTCGCGGTTCGGCGCCGGTCGGGGTTCGGTGCCGGTCGCGGCGCGGCGCCGGTCGGGGTTCGGCTAGTCGCTCGCCAGAAGCGTTTCGAGTTCGTCCGCCGCACGGCCCAGCGCGCTGAGCGTGGGGTCGTGCGGCGTGGTCGGGCGATCCGTCGGTGCGGTTGGTCCGCTCGGCGCGGTCGGGTCGTCCGACGGTGCGGCCGGCGGACGGTGCGCGCGGGCAGCGGCGGTCAATTCGTCCAGCGCCCGGCGGACCCGATCGACCTCAGCCGGATCCGGCACCCGGCCGCCGAACCGGATCTGCGCCGCGAACGCCGCCACCGCACCACCCAGCCGCTCCAGCGCCGCCGTCGCCGGCAGCCACCGCTCGGCCGGCCGACCCAAGGGCGGCGGCTCGACCAGCCCCTGCCGCACCTCCTGCCGGGCATCCGCCAACGCCCGGTAAGCCGTCCGGCGCAGCCACACCTGGGCCCGATCGGCGCGACCGGCAGCCACCGCGTCGAGATAGGCCCGCAACGCCGTCGTCGCCTCCACCAGCCGGGGCTCGATCCGATGGCGCGGGCGCTCCGGCCACAACAGGTACCCGAAGAGCAGGACGATCGCACTGGCCACGACCGAGTCCAGGACGCGAGGCCAGAACTCCGCCGCACCGCTCCCGCCGCCGAGTTGCAGCAGGACCAGCGCCATCGGCGTCATCACCACGGTGTTCAGCCCGTAGTGCGCCGCCGTGGCATACGGCAACAGGGCCACGCACAGCACGGCCACAGCGGTCAGCGCCCACTCCTCGGTGGTCAACACCAGCAGCGCCGCCGCCACCGCCACCCCCAGCACCGTGCCCACCGAACGGCTCACCGCCCGCAGAAACACCGAACCGAGATCCGGCTTCAGGACGAAAGCGATCGTCATCGGCACCCAGTAGCCCTTGCTGAGCGGATAGTTGGCCGTCACCGCCGAGCCGACCGCGATACACAGCGCGACACGCAGCCCGTACCGGACCGACGCCCCCGACAACAGCCGCACCCGCAGCACCTGCAGTTGTCGGCGCACGGGCGCGGGCGCGACATCGAGCCGCGCGTCACGGCCGGCCACCCAATCGGCAGCGGCCCGCAGAGCCACGTCCAAGGCCTGCCGGGCCGGCGTATCCGGCCGCCACCCGGGAACCGCGACCTCACCGCCACCCCGTCGCACGGCAGCCGCCAGACGACCCGGCACCCCGGCGACCTCCGGCGGCACCGGGCGCCGCGCCCACAACAGGCCAGTCGCCGCCTCGGTGACCGCCAGAGCGGCCTCGTACCCGCGAGCGACAGAAGGGCTCCCGCCAGGGAGGAGATCCTGCAGCTGGTTCAGACAGGCCGTCAACGCCTGGCGCGAGGCAGCCGCCCGCGACGTGCCCACGTCGGCCAAGGTACGGCCCAGCGCCTCGTACACGGCAGCCAGCGCCCGACTGCGCGGATCAGCCCCCGGCCGGCCCGGCACCCCCACCGGCAACCCCAGCAACACCACCGACCCCGCACCGACCAACACCATCGGCGCCGCCGCCCACCACGGCCCCGGCAGCGGCATCCCGCTCCCCAACGCGGCCGACACCAACAGCAACAACCCCGCCGCCGACCCACGCGGACCCGTCGCACTCACAACCCCGGAAACGAAACCGGTCAACGTCAGCGCGGCCCCCAGAACGAGGCCGTCCGCATCGGCCCGCTGAAGACCCGTACCGACCAGCATGCCCAGCGCGGAAGCCGACACCGCGACCCCGATCCGCCCCGCCCGCAGCCACGACGGCTCAACCCGATCGTTCATCGTCGCGTGCATCGCACCGAGCCCCGCGAACACCCCCAGATCCAGCCGATGCACCGACAAGCCCACCACCAACGGCACCGCCACACCCACCGCCGCCCGGGCCATCAACACCCACGGCAACGGCGACCACACCGGCCGCGCGGCACGAGCCCACCAGGGAACGGCCTTCGGAGAACCCATGCGAACACGTCCGTCCTGCGGCCTTGAGTCGCTGCTGTGCGACATTGCGCGGCAGATGGGGCGTACCGGGTCAGTCTACCCAGCGGCCGGGACGGCAGGCTGTACGTGTCAAGTTCGTACCGATCGCGTACGGGCCGGCCAAGGTCCCTGCCAGTCCGACAGGGGTGGTGGCTACGATGACGGAGGCGAAAACCGCCCACAGGGCGGTCGGTTCGCCGACCAGAACGGTACGACGACGGCACGACCCAGAAGTTGACGGTGTGTTGCGGCACGGACCACCCGGGACGCCCCGGGCAGCCGGCCGTACGGGGGAGAGGTGAACTGCTGTGGCAGACAAGAGTGCATCTAGTTCGGGGACGCCAACCCCTTCGGCGAGCCCTTCGGCCAGTCCGACTCCGAGTCCATCGGCGACTCCTTCACCGAGTCCTTCGCCCAGCCCGTCTCCGAGTCCTGCACCGAGTCCTTCGGCGAGTCCTGCACCGAGTCCTTCGGCAAGCCCTTCGCCCAGCCCGGCTCCGAGTACTTCGGCAGACCCCTCGGCTACCGACCCGAACAGCCCGGCGCCGCCGGACGACACGCCGTTCATGCTGAGCGACCCGTTCGGACCATTCGGGTTCGGGTTCAACCGGGTCGTCAGCACCGTGCAGACGAACTTCAGCGCCAACGACCTGGTGTCGGCCTTCGGCAAGCAGGACGTCAAGGTGGAGCTGCAGACGCTCTCCGCCTTCGCCGCCAAGGTCGAGGCGCTGCTCGCCGCGATGGAGGGATCGGCGGCTGCGCCGTACAAGCTCGAAGAGCAGAAGGTGGAAACCGCGCACTTTGCCAGCGCGAAGTTCGACGAGGCGACGGCCCTGACGACCGCCTACGGCAAGGTCCACACTCAGCTCGTCAAGTTCCACAAGGACTTCGTCAAGCAGGTCCAGGCGATGCAGGAAGCCGTCGCGACGACGCACGGCAACTACTCGACCAACGAGGACAACACGACCGCCGACCAGAACGCGGTCGCGAAGAATACGGGCGGGACCTCGCCGACGGCGGGATCGAACGGGTCGGCTCCGAGGTCCAACGCAGGCCTCTGACGGCGGGACGATGGGCCACAAACGGGGAGACGGGGAAGAGGCCATGGCAGGCGAATCCAAATACAACGACATGAAGCATCCCGCCCTCAGGGCGATGGTCGACAAGACAATGCCCGATGTGGTGCTGAGGCGGGCTGCTCAGCTTCAGGACGCTGGTCGCGTACTGGGGGAACTCAGCACCGCTCTCCAGTCACACCTCGGCCAGGTCCACTGGGAAGGGCCGGCGGCAGAGAACTTCAAGACCTGGGTGGGAAACCTCTACAAGTCCGCAGACATCATTGGTCAGCACTCGACGACCGCCGGTGGCGCGATGACCCAGGCCGGTGAAGCACTCAGCACGGCCAAGGTCGCGATGCCCCAGCTTCCGGCAGATGCGATGAAGGTGGTCGCCAAGTATGAGGGGCAGACCGTTCCCGCAGGTGTGGAGGCCAAGCTCGCCGTCGGCCAGACGGTCGACAGCTACATGAAGGGCCTTCCGGGCAGTCAGGACTGGGTGAGCTCGGCCGAGTACACACAGGCCAAGGCGACGGTCGAGAAGGAGCGGCAGGAAGCCGCGCATCAGGTGGAGAACCTGGCTCAGGCTTACAGCGCAGCGACGGCGACCCTGAACGGGATCCCCGACGATGTGACGCTGCCGGGGACGCCTGAGACCAACCAGAGCAGTTCCTCCTCGGCATCGAGTGGTGGTGCTGGTGGAGGCGGTGGCAGTTACGGCGGTTCCCACCGCAGCTCGTATTCGGGCGGCGGAAGCGTTGGAGGTGGCCACAACCCGTCCGGCGGCAGCTACGGCGGCGGCTCGGTCACCCCGTACAACCCGGGATCGGGGTCCACTGGTCCGTCCGGCCCGGGCCACACCACCCCGACCCCTCCGTACAGCGGAGGCCAGGTTCCGCCCCCGCCGCAGGACCCGGGCTCCTCGATCCCGCCGTCCCACCCGTCGGACCCGGTCAACCGTCCGGGCACCGGCCTGGACAGCCTGCCGACCGCGCCGACTCAGACCGGCCCGTCCGGCCCCGGCGGTGGCCCCCTGCCGACTGGCGGGCCGACCACCACCCCGACCTACCCGAGCGGCCCCAACGGCCCCGGTGGCGGGCCCAACGGCCCCGGTGGGGGTCCGATGCCTGGCTTCCCGGTCGGGCCTGGTGGCGGTTCGGTTCAGGCCAAGGGCGGTGGCCCCGGCTACCTCCCTGGCAAGGGTGGCAGCGTCAGCCCTCGCACGCCGTTGGCCGGCCAGACTCCGGGCAAGAGCGGGACTCCGGGGCTTCCCTCCGGGACGGTCTTCGGCCCTCGCGAAGCGGGGCCGGGCGGCGGCCGGGTCGGCGGACAGAACAGTGCGAACGGCATGGGCATGCACCCCGGCATGGGAGGCGGCCACGGCGGCGCCGTCGGTGCGGGCGGCAGCTCGCGTGGCCGGGGCCTGGCCTCGACCACCGGTGGCGCGGTCGGCGGCCGCAAGGGACCGACAGCCGGTGGAGAGTTCACCCCGGGCGGCACGGGCCTGCGCAACCGCGCCGCCGCAGCGGGAGCCGCCGAGGGCGGTGCCCGGCCCGGGCAGAACGGCATGATGGCCCCAGGTGCGGCGGGCCACGGTAGCCGGAAGGAACGGGACCGCCGCAACCGCGCGGACTACCTTCACGAGGACGAGGAGACCTGGACGAGCGGTACGCCGCACAGCAACCCGGACGTGGTTGAGTAGGACGGCAACGACTGCCCGGCCACTGGGCTCTCCCAGTGGCCGGGCAGGCTTGTTCGGGGCACGCTTCCCGGTCGGTCGAGAAAGTGACGAGGAGTTGTGATGGGGCGGACGAACACGCGCATGCGTTGGCGCGCGGCAGCTGCGGCGCTTCTGGCGGCGGGAGTCGTGGTCGGCCCGGTCGCAGCACCGGCGGTTGCGGACGAATCGGTCCGCGCGCGGCAATGGCACCTGGATGCCATGCACGCTCCGGAAATGTGGAAGGATTCCACGGGGCAGGGGATTACTGTCGCGGTGATCGACGGAGGGTTCAGGCTGAACCACCCTGATCTGATCGGGCAGTTCCTATCGGGCAAGGATTTCAGCGGCAGCCCTGGTGGCGTTGGAGCATTCAGTGATGGACACGGTACGGAGATCTCCAGCCTGATTGCGGGCACCGGAAAGGGTGTCGGGGGAACGGGCGCTTACGGGCTGGCTCCGGGGGTGAAGATTCTCCCGCTCAAGATCAATAATGGATCTGTCGGTACCGTTATCTCCAGCGACTTCCTGGATCAGATCGGACAGGCCGTCAACTATGCGGTCGACCAGGGCGCAAAGATCGTCAACATCTCGCAGGGGATGGCTGCGGTGACGACTTCCCCCAGTGACGTGTCCAAGCTGAACAATATTCTCGCTACGGCGCGATCCAAGGGTGTTCTGGTCGTGTCCAGTGTCGGGAATAAGGCGCAATCCGGAAACCTGGTGTCGTACCCGGGTGGGCTGCCCAACGTCGTGGGTGTAGGAGCCATTGATCGTCAAGGGACCGTTACGGCTGAATCGGAAACCGGTCCTCACGTCGCCCTGGTCGCGCCGGGTGATGAAATTCTCGCAGCTTGCACCTCGGAAACCGAATATTGCAAGAGCCATGGGACGTCGGATGCGGCGGCCTTGGTTTCCGCTTCGGCGGCGCTGGTTTGGGCCGTCCACAAGGACTGGACGGCGGACCAGATTCTGCGGGTGCTCATCAACACCGCAGGCAGGCCGAATGGCGGGAACAGTCGCACGGATGATGCAGGGTGGGGCGCGGTTCGGCCGCGTATCGCGCTGACTGACCCCGGTGATCCTGGTCCGGCGGATGTGTCGCCGCTCCCGGCTGACGCGGCTTCGCCTTCGGCCGCGCCGTCGGCTTCGGCGAGTGCGTCCGCGCCTGCGTCGTCGGCGCCGAGCCCGGCTGCGAGTCCGACGGATGTAGCGGTTGGTGCGCCGTCGGTGCAGCCGAAGGCTGATGGGTCGTCCGGGTCGGGCGGCGTGCTTCCGGTTGTGGCTGGGGTGGTGGCCGGGTTGGTGTTGGTGGCTGGGGTGGTGTTCGTGGTGGTGCGGCGGCGGAAGTCGGCTGGGGAGCCCGGGGTTCAGGTGCCGACGGTGCCGGTGCAGCAGCCGATGCCGCCGGTTCCGCCGTCGTATCAGCCGCCGGTGCCTCCGGGGGACAACCCGTACGCGAAGTAGTTCAGGCCGTTTTGTGTGGTGGGGGGACCGGGTGGAGAGCCGCTGGATGTGGGTGCGGCGGCTTGTGGCCGCTGGGATTGCGAGCCTCTGCGTGGCGGGGGTTGCGGTGGTTCCGGCCGTCGCGGATGGCTCGATCCGAGCCGATCAATGGCATCTGGATGCCATGCACGCCCCGGAGATGTGGAAGGTCTCAAAAGGGGAAAACGTCACCGTTGCGGTGATCGACAGCGGATTCAAGCTGGACCACCCGGATCTGGCCGGACAGTTCCTTCCGGGGAAGGACTTCAGTGGGAGCCCAGGCGGGGTCGGTTCCTATAGCGATCCGCATGGCACGCAGATGGCTGGGCTTATTGCAGGGACAGGAAAGGCCAATGGGGGAAACGGAGCCTACGGGCTGGCGCCGGGAGTAAAGGTCTTGCCGCTGAAGATCAATAATGGCTCCGTGGGGACATTGGCCTCGAAGGACTTCCTCGACCAGATCGGACAGGCTGTCACGTATGCTGTCGATCAAGGGGTCAACGTCATCAGCATTTCCCAGGGAGTGAATTCGGTTACCACATTCACGGAGGATGTGGATCGGTTGAACCGAATCCTGGCGGCTGCGAGGGCGAAGGGCGTATTGGTTTTCGCTGCCGTGGGGAATGAAGCAAAGTCGGGAAATCCTGTCGACTATCCCGGAGCCCTTCCTAACGTCGTCGGCGTTGGGGCCATTGACCGAAACGGAACCGTGACGGATGAGTCCGAGGTCGGGCCGCAGGTCGCCCTTGTTGCCCCTGGTGCCGACACGATCGCGGCCTGCACGGCCCCGTCCGGATATTGCAAAGGACACGGCACCTCCGATGCGACCGCTCTAGCTTCCGCTTCGGCGGCGCTGATTTGGGCGATGCACAAGGATTGGACGGCGAATCAGATTCTGCGGGTTCTCCTCAATACGGCTAGTAAGCCGAAGGACGGGTCCGACCGCACTAATGACGGAGGATACGGCGCGGTTCGGCCGCGAATCGCCTTGACGTCTCCCGGTGACCCTGGCCCTGCAGGCCAGTCGCCGCTTCCGGCCGATGCGGTATCGCCGTCTGCCGTCCCGTCCCCTGCCGCAAGTTCGCCTGCCCGCCCGTCGTCGGTGCCGAGCCCGGTCGGCGGAGCGGTCGGCGCGCCGTCGGCGCAGTCAAAGGCTGATGCGTCGTCCGGGTCGGGCAGCGCGCTTCCGGTCGTGGCTGCTGTGGTGGCTGGGTTGGTGTTGGTGGCCGGGGTGGTGTTCGTGGTGGTGCGGCGGCGGAAGTCGGCTGGGGAGCCCGGGGTTCAGGTGCCGACGGTGCCGGCGCAGCAGCCGATGCCGCCGGTTCCGCCGTCGTATCAGCCGCCGGTGCCTCCGGGGGACAACCCGTACGCGAAGTAGTTCAGGCCGTCTTGTGTGGTGGGGGGACCGGGTGGAGAGCCGCTGGATGTGGGTGCGGCGGCTTGTGGCCGCTGGGATTGCGAGCTTCTGCGTGGCGGGGGTTGCGGCGGTGCCGGCCGTCGCGGATGGCTCGATCCGAGCCGATCAATGGCATCTGGATGCCATGCACGCCCCGGAGATGTGGAAGGTCTCAAAAGGGGAAAACGTCACCGTTGCGGTGATCGACAGCGGATTCAAGCTGGACCACCCGGATCTGGCCGGACAGTTCCTTCCGGGGAAGGACTTCAGCGGAAGCCAGGGTGGTGTCGGATCCTATGCCGAGGGCCACGGCACGCAGATGGCCAGCCTCATTGCGGGCACCGGGAAATCGGATGGTGGCAAAGGGGCCTACGGCCTTGCCCCTGGCGCCAAGATCCTTCCTCTGAAGATCGCCAACGGATCCGAGCGGTCGGTCATTTCGGCTGACTTCCTGGACCAGATCGGGCAGGCCGTGACGTATGCGGTCGAGCAGGGCGCCAAGGTCATCAACATTTCGCAAGGGACCGCTGCCGTCACGACTTCCTCGGCGGATGTGGAGAAGCTCAACAAAATCCTGGCGGGAGCTCGGGCGAAGGGATCGCTGGTGGTCGCCAGCGTCGGAAACTCTGCCGAGCAGGGGAATATCGTCGAATACCCGGGTGTCCTTCCCAATGTGGTTGGAGTGGGGGCCTCTGACCGGAACGGCACGGTGACTTCCGAGTCCGAACGCGGACCGCAGGTTGCACTTGTGGCCCCCGGTATGGACATGATCGAGGCCTGCACAGGCCCCACTGGGTACTGTAAAAGCCACGGCACGTCGGACTCGACAGCCCTGGTCTCCGCCTCGGCGGCGCTGGTGTGGTCGGTGCACCCGACCTGGACGGCGAACCAGGTCCTGCGGGTCCTAATCAACACAGCCGGTAAGCCGGCCAACGGCGCGGATCGTACCGACAGTGCGGGATACGGCGCGGTGCGGCCGCGCATTGCGTTGACGGATCCGGGCGATCCCGGTCCGGCGGATGTGTCGCCGATTCCCGTTGCGACGACCGTGCCTTCGGCCGCGCCATCGGCTTCGGCGAGTGTGTCCGCTCTTGTGTCGTCGGTGCCGAGCCCGGCCCCGAGCCCGACGGATGTGGCGGTTGGCGCTCCGTCGGCGCAGCCGAAGGCTGATGGGTCGTCCGGGTTGGGCGGCGCGCTTCCGATTGTGGCTGGTGTGGTGGCCGGGTTGGTGCTGCTGGCCGGGGTGGTGTTCGTGGTGGTGCGGCGGCGGAGGTCAGCGGGGGAGCCCGGGGTTCAGGTGCCTCCGGGGGACAACCCGTACGCGCGGTAGGCCGGGAACCGGCTTGTGTTCGCCCGGTCGCTGGTGTTGTCGGCGGCCGGGCGGCGCTGTTTTCGGGTGGGATTGCGCGTCCGGCTGGGGTGGTGGGGGAGTGCGGCTCGGGCGTGGGGTTGGTGGGTGTGCGCCGGGGTCACTCGGGTGGGGGCTGGTGGGGGTGGGGGCGGGGTGGTGAGGGTGGTGGTATGGACGCGGAGGGTGCTTGGCGGGTAGGGCAGTTGCGGCGGGCGGCGGCTGCGGCGTTGATCGGGACGGCGATCGAGTTCTACGACTTCTTCATTTACGGGACGGCTGCCGCGTTGGTGTTCGGGCCGGTGTTCTTTCCCGGGTTGGGCGCGGTGGGGGCGCTGTTGGCGGCTTTCTCGGTGTACGCGGTGGCGTTCTTGGCCCGGCCGTTGGGGGCGGTGGTGTTCGGGCACTTCGGGGACCGGGTGGGGCGGAAAACGACGTTGGTGGTGTCGCTGTTGTTGATGGGGTTGGCGACGGCGGCGGTGGGGGTGTTGCCGGGGTTCGCGGCCTGGGGGTGGTGGGCGCCGGTGGTGTTGGTGGTGCTGCGGGTGTGCCAGGGCGTCGGGTTGGGTGGGGAGTGGGGTGGGGCGGCGTTGCTGATCGCGGAGAATGCGCCGGCGGAGCGGCGGGGGCGTTACGGGGGGTTTCTGCAGTTGGGGCCGACGTGCGGGTTCGTGTTGGCGAACGGGGTGTTCCTGGCGCTTCAACTCGGGCTGGATGAGCGGGCGTTCCGCGCGTGGGGCTGGCGGGTGCCGTTCTTGGCCTCGTTCGCGCTGGTCGTGGTGGGGTTGTTCGTGCGGCTGCGGATCGAGGAGTCGCCGCTGTTCCGGTCGGCTGGGCGCGGGGAGCGGGCGCCGGTGCTGGAGGTGGTGCGTGAGCACTGGCGTCCGGTGTTGGCGGGCGGCGGGGCGATCACGATGGGGTACGCGCTGTTCTACCTGACCACGACGTATTCGCTGGCGTACGCGACCTCGGGGCTCGGGGTGGCGAGCACGGTGGTGCTGACGATGCTGCTGGTCGGTGCGGTGGGCATGGCGGGGATGGTGTGGCTGAGTGCCTCGCGCAGTGACCGGTGGGGGCGGCGGCGGACGTTGGGGTGGGCGACGGGCCTTGCGGTGGGCTGGTCGCTGGTGCTGTTCCCGCTGTTGGAGACGGTGAGCCGGTCGCTGATGTTCGTCGGGCTGGCGGGTGCGATGGTGGTGTTGGGCTGCATGTTCGGGCCGGTGGCGGCGTTCCTGCCGGAGTTGTTTCCGACCCGGGTGCGGTACACGGGCGCCGCGTTGACGTACAACCTGGGTGGCGTGATCGGCGGTGCGGCGACGCCGCTGGTGGCGACGCGGTTGACCGGGGTGTACGGGACGGCGGAGCCGGTGGGCTGGTACCTGGCGGGGCTGGGCGCGCTGGCCCTGGGGTGTTTGCGGCTGCTGCCGGAGGCGACCGGGGCCGAGCTCGGGGCGGTGGACGGCGGACGCCGCCGGGCGCCCCGGTGGGGGGCGGATCCGGCGGCGTAGGCCGTGGCGTTGGTGTTGGCGCGGTGCAGGTGTGGCGTGGGCGCGGCGGAAGGGTCAGCCGGCCAGGGCGGCCCGGCCGGCCAGGACCACGGCGGTGTGCTCGGTGACGCGGGCGCCCAGGTGCTCGGCGGTCGCGATGTCGGCCTTGTGGACGGCCTCCGGGCCGGCGTCGGACGGGGAGGAGGCGGCGGCGCCGCTGAAGAAGCCGAGGCGGTTGAGGTCGTTCTCGGAGGCGGTGGTGGCGTTCCAGCCGGGCTTGAGGCCGAGGTTGACCCAGCTCATGCCGTGCTGGGCGGCGAGGGTCTGGAAGAAGCCGAGGGTGCCCGCCTTGTCGCCGCTCTTGGAGGCGGAGTTGGTGAAGCCGGCCGCGACCTTGTCCTTCCAGGCGTCGGTGAACCAGCGCTTGCTGGTGGCCTCGGCGAAGACGTGGAAGGCGCCGGAGGCGGTGCCCATGTAGGTGGGGGAGCCGAAGACGATCGCGTCGGCGGCGTCCAGCTGGGCCCACTGCTCCTCGGTGATGGTGTCGACGGCGATCGAGACGACCTCGGCACCTGCGTCGGCGGCGCCGCGGGCGACGGCCTCGGCGATCACGGCGGTGTGGCCGTAGCCGGAGTGGTAGGCGAGGGCGATGGTCGGACGGATGGCGGTCATGCGGGCACTCCAGGGAGGGGTCGGGCGTGGGCCGGCGGGAGCCGGCCCGAAGGCGTGGGGACAGAAGTGGGGACAGGCGTGCGGACGGACGTGGGGCAGGTCGAGGTGAGGCGGCCCCGGGCCGTCTGCGGTCTCCAATATAGACCAGGTCTCTATTGGTTACCAAGGGTGGATTGGAGACCGCAGGGCTACTCTGGATGGCATGACGACCGAGGAAGCGACCCGGGCCCGGGCGGGGCAGCACGAGGAGCAGCGGGCGTGGCACGAGCCGGCGGAGCGGGACGAGCCGGCGGGGCAGGACGGGTCGGCGGAGGAGGAGTACGACGTCTTCGGCCGGCTCTGTCCCAGCCGCGAGGTGTTCGCCGAGCTGGCCGACAAGTGGTCACTGCTGATTCTGATGAGCCTCGCCGCCTGCGGGCCGCAGCGCTTCTCCGAGCTCCAGCGCGGGGTCGGCGGGGTCAGTCGCAAGATGCTCACCCAGTCGCTGCGCAACCTGGAGCGCAGCGGCCTACTGCTCCGCACGGTCTTCCCGGAGACGCCGCCGCGGGTGGTCTACGACCTGCTGCCGCTCGGCCGCGAACTGGCCGAGCTGGTCACGCCGCTCGGCCGGTGGACGGAGCACCGCACCGGGCAGATGATGGCGGCCCGCGAGGAGTTCGACGCGGCCCACGCCGACGGCTGAGGTCGCGGGAGGGGCGCGGAGGAGGTGGAGAGGGGCCCGGGTGCCGCCGGTCGGGGGCCGGCCGGGGCCGATTTCCCTTCCGGGCCGGCGGCCGTGTAATGTCTTCCTTGTTCGACCGGCCCGGTGAAAACCCGGCAAGCCCCTATAGCTCAGTCGGTAGAGCGTCTCCATGGTAAGGAGAAGGTCTGCGGTTCGATTCCGCATGGGGGCTCAACTGGAAGACCCTCGCCTCTGGCGGGGGTCTTTCGCGTTTCCGCTGACAGTCGATGCACGACGGGCTGGCGAGTCGGGTACGGAATGCGCTGTGATGGTGCGTCATCGGCCGCCCGCCCGACGGGTACGGGCGTGAGCCGGACCCCGACCGGGAGGGCGTCATGGGCGTTCGACTCGTGGTGGTGGACGACCATCGGCTGCTGGCCGAGGCGTTGGCGACCGCGCTGCAGCTGCGCGGTCACCGGGTGCTCGCGGTGGGCTCCCCGGCGGGTGTCGCCGCCGACCTGGTGGCCGGACGTCGGCCCGAGGTCTGTCTGCTGGGGGTAGCCGCGCCTGGGGAGCCGGGCGCCTTCGACGGGCTGCGCCGGATTCGCCGGGAGCGTCCCGAGGTGGCCGTGATCGTGCTCGGACCGGTGGGTGAACTGCGGGGCGTGGCCGGGGCGTTCGCGGCCGGCGCGGCGGGGTACGTACCCAGCGACGAGCGGATCGAGGTGGTCGAGCGGGCCATCGGACGGGCCCGGGCGGGCGAGGCCGCGGTCGGGGTGGACATCCTGCGCGGGGCCTTCGACCAACTGCTGCGTCCGGCGCCCGAACCGGACGACGAGGCCGTCCGGTTGCTGCGGCTGCTGACCCGGCGTGAGGTGCAGGTGCTGTCCCGGATCGCGGACGGTGAGGACACCGCCGCGATCGCCGCCGGGATGCGGATCGCCGCCAGCACCGCCCGGACGCACGTCCAGCGGGTGCTGATGAAGCTCGGCGCGCGGACCCGCCTGGAGGCGGCCGCGGTGGCGGCGCGTACCGGCCTGCTGGAGCGGATGTCCGGCGGCTGAGGGGGCGCGGGAAGGCAGCGGGGGAGGCGGAGGCGCAAGCCCTCGGGGAAGCCGGAGGTGAAGACGTCGGGAAAGCCAGAGGGCAAGCCCCGAGGAAGCCGGAGCGCAAGCCGCCTTGGCAGCGACTGGGCGCGGCCGGGATGTCCGGCGGCTGAGGAGTTGGTGAAGAGCCTGCGAGCGGCCACCCGCGTGGTCGGGAGCACCCCGGCGGATTGGGAGAATGGCCTCAGTCCTACGCATTCCTTCGATGGCCCCGCCGACCGCGCGGACCATCGCCCGCTGGAGGTCTCAACATGAGTAAGTACCTGGTCACGGGTGGCGCCGGCTACGTCGGCAGCGTGGTGGCCGCCCACCTGCTGGAGGCGGGGCACCAGGTGACCGTCCTGGACGACCTCTCGACCGGCTTCCGCGAGGGCGTTCCGGCCGGTGCCGAGTTCGTCGAGGGCCGGATCCAGGAGGCCGGCAAGGTGCTGGACGGCTCCTTCGACGGCGTGCTGCACTTCGCCGCCTCCTCGCAGGTCGGCGAGTCGGTCGTGGACCCGGAGAAGTACTGGCGCAACAACGTGGCCGGCTCGCTGGAGCTGATCAGCGCGATGCGCGCGGCGGGCGTGCGCAAGCTCGTCTTCTCCTCCACCGCCGCCACCTACGGCGAGCCGGAGGCCGTGCCGATCGCCGAGACCGCCCGTACCGCGCCGACCAACACCTACGGCGCCACCAAGCTCGCCGTGGACCACCTGATCACCAGTGAGGCCGTCGCGCACGGCCTGGCCGCCGTCTCGCTGCGCTACTTCAACGTGGCCGGTGCGTACGGTGCGTACGGTGAGCGGCACGACCCCGAGTCGCACCTGATCCCGCTGGTCTTCCAGGCCGCGCTCGGGCAGCGCCCGCACATCGCGGTGTACGGCGACGACTACCCGACCCCGGACGGCACCTGCATCCGCGACTACATCCACGTCGCGGACCTGGCCGACGCCCACCTGCTGGCGCTGGACGCCGCCAAGCCGGGCGAGCACCTGATCTGCAACCTGGGCAACGGCAGCGGCTTCTCGGTGCGCGAGGTGATCGAGTCGGTCAAGCGTGTCACCGGCCGGGAGATCCCGGTGCAGGTCGCCGACCGTCGCGCCGGCGACCCGGCGGTGCTGGTGGCCTCGGCCGCCCGCGCCCACGAGGCGCTGGGCTGGACCCCGCGCCGCCCGAACCTGGACGACATCGTCGCTGACGCCTGGAAGTTCACCCTGGAGAAGAACGGCCGGTAGGCCTGCCGGCCCATCGGCCTCCCGCGAGGCCCGGCAGCCCGCCGGACACCAGCAGTAGCCGCCCGCCGCGGGCGCCGCACCCGGACCGTACGGGAGCGGCGCCCGGAGTGGCGGAGCACCGGCCGGAGCGCAAGTCCAGTCACGTACGCACCTTCTGACGAAACTTCACCAAATCGCCACGAGGGCGTTTCCCGACCCCGTACGCTGAACGCGGTACCGGTGGGGGCCGGCGCCCTTTCGATCTCACCGGCCACCGGTGGGCGGGCGGAGCGGCGGGTCCGAACGCGGACGCCGGGCCGATCCCCGCTTCCCGGCTCGGGCGGTCTGAGCAGGGGGAGGGACGATGGGTCGGATTCGCGTCCTGGTGGTCGACGACCACCGGATCTTCGCCGAAGCACTGGCCGCGGCGCTCGCCGCCGAGCCCGACGTGGAGGTGGGTGCGGCCGGCAGTGCGGCCGCCGCCGAGCGGGCGCTGGAGCGCGCCGCCGCCGAGGGCCGGGTCTACGACGTGGCGCTGATCGACGCCGACCTCGGGGCCGGCGGGGGCGGAGCGGTCGGGCCGCCCGGGGCGGCCCCGCCGACGGCCCGCCGACGGCCCGGCGCGGAGCCCGGCGAGGAGGCCCGGCGCCGGGCGGTCCCGCCCGTGCCGCCGCCACGACGGCCGCCCGTACCGCCAGGGGTGCTCTCCCCGCTGGTGTCCCCGTTGTCGTCCGCGGTGCCGGGCGCGCCACCGGCCGGCGCCCGCCAGTCGGCCGACCCGCTCCGCGCCGACCGCCTCCGGGCAGATCAGCTCCGGGCCGACCAGCTCAGACCCCCCGCCCCGCCGCCCGACGGCATCACCCTGCTCGCCCGCCTCCGCCGCGCCCACCCCGGGTTGCGCGCCGTCGTGCTGGCCACCGCCGACGATCCGCACCGCGCCGCCCGGGCCCTGCACGCGGGCGCCACCGGCTGGGTGGCCAAGGAGAGTTCACTGGCCCGGCTGCTCGCGGTGGTGCGGGGCGTGCTGCGGGACGAGACGCATCTGCCGCCCGCGCTGCTCACCGGGGTGATCCGCGAACTGACCACCGCCCGACGGGACCGCACCGAGAGCGAGCGGCTGGTGGACACCCTCACCCCGCGGGAGAAGCAGATCCTGCGCTGCATGGTCGCGGGCCTGGGTCGGCAGGCGGTCGCGGAGCGGCTCTACCTGTCGCCGCACACCGTCCGGACGCACATGCAGAACGTGCTCGGCAAGCTCGGGGTGCACTCCACGCTGGCCGCCGTCGCGGTCGCCCGCCGGGCCGGGGTCAGCCCCGCCGAGCCGGTCGCGCCGCCGCCGCCGTCCGTGGCGGCCACCGTCGAGCGGCCGTGACGCCAGGCCGTGACGCCAGGCCGTGACGCCAGGCCGTGACGCCAGGCCGTGACGCCAGGTCGTGACGCCAGGTCGTGACGCCAGGTCGTGACGCCAGGCCGTGACGCCAGGCCATGACGCCTGGTCGTGATGCCTGGTCGTGACGCCTGGCCATGTCGCCTGGTCGTGACGCCCGCCCGGTCGCGGTTCAGCCCGGGATGTTGTCGAACGGGGAGATCAGCAGCCGCAGCAGCGTGGCGAGTTCGGTCTGCTGGCCGGAGGTGAGCTGGGCGAGCAGTTCGCGCTCGTGCGCGAGCAGTCCGGCGAGTGCCTGGTCGGCGCGGTCGCGGCCGTCGTCGGTGAGCCGGACCAGCACGCCGCGCCGGTCGTCCGGGTCGGGCAGTCGCTTGACCAGGCCCTTGCCGGTGAGCCGGTCGATCCGGTTGGTCATGGTGCCGGAGGTGACCAGGGTCTGGGTGAGCAGTTGCCCGGGGGAGAGCTGGTACGGGGAGCCGGCCCGCCGCAGGGCGGTCAGGACGTCGAACTCCCAGGGCTCCAGGCCGTGCTCGGCGAAGGCGGTGCGGCGGGCGCGGTCCAGGTGCCGGGCGAGCCGGCTGACCCGGCTGAGCACCTCGAGCGGTTCCACGTCGAGGTCGGGGCGCTCCCGGCGCCACGCTGCGACCAGCCTGTCGACCTCGTCCTCCATGACGATCAGTGTATCGGTGGATGTGTCGATGTGAAGTCTCTTGACATCGAGAAATGTGCCAGCGAGGCTACATCGAGATATCTTGATGTCAAGATACTTTGAGGTGAACCATGACCACCCCCGTCTGGGACCCGGCGCAGTACCTGCGCTTCGCCGACGAACGCACCCGCCCGCTGCGCGACCTGCTCGCCCGCGTCCCCGCCCTTCCGCACCCTGGTGAGGAGACGATCCTCGACATCGGCTGCGGCCCCGGCAACTCCACCGCCGCCCTGCGCGAACGCTGGCCGCACGCCCGCATCACCGGCGTCGACAACTCCGCCCCGATGCTCGCCACCGCCCGTACCGAGGGCGAACCCACCGCCGAGTACCTGCTCGCCGACGCCCGCGACTACGACCCGGCCCCGGCCGAGCCCGACCTCGTCGTCTCCAACGCCACCCTGCAGTGGGTCGACGGCCACCTCGACCTCGTCCCGCGCTGGGCCGGCGCCCTGCGCCCCGGCGCAGCCGTCGCCTTCCAGGTCCCCGGCAACTTCGACGCTCCCAGCCACACCCTGCTCGCCGACCTGCGCCGCAGCCCCCGCTGGCGCGCCCTGCTCGGCGAGGACGCCGTCCGACCCGGCGTCCACCCGCCCGAGCGCTACCTCGACGCCCTCGCCGCCGCCGGCTGCCACCCGGACGTCTGGGAGACCACCTACCTGACCGCGCTCCCGGGGCCGGACCCGGTCCTGGAGTGGGTCAAGGGCACCGCGCTGCGACCCGTGCTGACCCGGCTCGACGATCCGGCCGACCGGACCGCCTTCCTCGCCGACTACGGGCGGCTGCTGCGCGAGGCCTACCCGGCCGGGCCGTCCGGGACGGTCTTCCCGTTCCGGCGGATCTTCGCGGTGGGCGTCAAGCGGTAGGGGCAAGCGGGAGAGGCCAGGTAGGAGAGGTCAAACGGGGTAGGTCCGCCAGGAGAGGTCAAGCGGGAGAGGTCAGGCAGAGGGCTGCTCAGCCCGTGCGGTCGCCGACCAGCCTCGGGTGCCGCTCCAGGCCCTCCAGGCCGTGCCAGGCGAGGTTCACCAGGTGCGCCGCCACCGTCGCCTTGTCCGGCTTGCGGACCTCCAGCCACCACTGGCCGGTCAGCGCGACCATCCCGACCAGCATCTGCGAGTACATCGGGGCCAGTCGTGCGTCGAAGCCGCGCGACTTGAACTCCAGGCCCAGGATGTCCTCCACCTGTGTCGCGATGTCGCTGATCAGCGAGGCGAAGGTGCCGGTCGACTGGGCCACCGGCGAGTCCCGGACCAGGATCCGGAAGCCGTCCGTCGAGGTGTCGATGTAGTCCATCAGCGCGAAGGCGGCCTGCTCCAGCAGCTCGCGGGAGTGTCCGCCGGTCAGCGCCCCGGTCACCATGTCCAACAGCAGCTGCATCTCGCGGTCCACCACCACCGCGTACAGGCCCTCCTTGCCGCCGAAGTGCTCGTACACGACGGGCTTCGAGACCCCGGCGCGTTCGGCGATCTCCTCCACCGAGGTGCCGTCGTAGCCGCGCTCCGCGAAGACCGTCCGGCCGATCTCCAGCAGCTGTTCGCGCCGCTGCTTGCCGGTCATCCGGACCCGGCGGCGCGGGGCGGGGGCGGCCGGGCCGCCGGCCCCGTCGGCGGTCCCGCCCGTCGGTGCAGCGGCCCGCGGACGGGCCGGCGCCGTAGCGGGCGCCGCGTCCGTCCGCGTGCTGTGGTGACCGCCTGTGCTGTCTGCGCTGCTCCCGTTCACCCCTACATCATGCTGGAAGCGCCGCCTCATGCGGCGCGGCGGGCGGCGATCCGCTGCGCGTCCGGCCAGCGGACGTCCCGCACCCAGCCGGCCAGCTCGAACCAGCGGATCAGCCGGGCCGAGGAGTCGATCTGCCCGCGCAGCACCCCGTGCCGGGCCGCGGTCGGGTCGGCGTGGTGCAGGTTGTGCCAGGACTCGCCGCAGGAGAGCACCGCGAGCCACCAGACGTTGCCGGAGCGGTCCCGGGAGCGGAACGGGCGCCGGCCGACGGCGTGGCAGATCGAGTTGATCGACCAGGTGACGTGGTGCAGCAGCCCCACCCGGACCAGCGAACCCCAGAAGAAGGCGGACAGCGCGCCGGTCCAGGAGAGCGTCACCAGGCCGCCGATCAGCGCGGGCAGCGCCAGCGAGATCGTGGTCCAGAGCCAGAACAGTCGGGAGATCCGCCTTATGGCCGGGTCGCGGACCAGGTCGGGGGCGTACTTGAGCTGGGAGGTCTGCTCCTCGTCGAACATCCAGCCCATGTGGGCCCACCACAGGCCCTTCATCAGCGCCGGGATGCTCTCCCCGTAGCGCCAGGGCGAGTGCGGGTCGCCCTCCTTGTCGCTGAACCGGTGGTGCTTGCGGTGGTCCGCGACCCAGCGCACCAGCGGGCCCTCGACCGCGAGGCTCCCGACGATCGCCAGGGCGAGGCGCATCGGGCGGTTGGCCTTGAACGCGCTGTGGGTGAAGTAGCGGTGGTAGCCGACGGTGATGCCGTGGCAGGTGAGGAAGTACATGGAGACGGTGATCGCGACGTCCGTCCACCCCAGCCCCCAGCCCCAGACCACCGGTACGGCGGCCAGCAGCGCGGCGAACGGCACGAGGATGAACAGGCCGAGTGCGGCCCGCTCGGCCAGGCCCTGCTTCTCCCCGCCACGGGTGGCGGACACCTGCGTGGCTGCGGTGCCGGGATCGGTGTCGGTGTCGGTGTCGGGATCGGGAAACGGAGTGCGGGACGCGGCGGTCCCTGCGCGCGCCTGGCCTGCCTGGATGGTCATGGGCGTCCCCTTGCGGCGTCCCGGAACGGGAGAGAAGCGGATCCTACGTTGGCGTAACTTACGGCATCGTAGGTTGCGCTTCGCGCCCAGGGGAACACGCAGCCGCGCGGCGCTTGAGTGAATTCACCCGACTGGATGGATGAACCCGGGGCCGGGGGAGTCCGGTCGGGAACCGCGCATCGGAGCTATACGGATCGGTGCAAGTCGATACCCAGGGTGGGGTCCACTCGGGTAGGGTCTGACACGACTGTCCGCCGTGGTGTAATGGCAGCACAGGGCCCTTTGGAGGCCTTTGTCTGGGTTCGAATCCTAGCGGCGGAGCCTCTGCACGCCTCCGGTTCGGGCGTCTTCCACCGCGCCGGTATTGTCGGTGCTGCTCGGCGGACTGTGCGTATGGCGACCGGCCTGGGTCCCGGCCGGGTCTGCTCTGCCCTCTCTGTGAACCTACCGAGGAGCCTCCCCGCATGGGTGCCAATTCGCTTGCCGCCGTTGTCGTGCTCGCCGCCGGTGGCGGGACCCGGATGAAGTCGAACAAGCTGCCCAAGGTGCTGCACGAGGTGTGCGGGCGGTCCCTGGTGGGCCACTCGGTGGCGGCGGCTCGGGAACTGACGCCCGCGCAGCTCGTGGTGGTCGTCGGGCACCAGCGCGAGCAGGTCCAGGCGCACCTGGCGGAGCACTACCCGGCGGTGCGGACCGCGGTCCAGGAGGAGCAGAACGGCACCGGGCACGCGGTGCGGACGGCGCTGGAGGCGCTGGCCGCCGACGGTGTGGTGCTGGACGGCACCGTGATCGTCACCGCCGGCGACTCGCCGCTGCTGACCGGGGCGACCCTGCGCCGACTGGCGGACGCGCACACGGCCCAGCAGAACGGCGTCACCGTGCTGACCGCCGTCGTCCCGGAGCCCTTCGGCTACGGCCGGATCCTGCGCGACGAGGACGGCACCGTCGCCTCGATCGTCGAGGAGCGGGACGCCAGCGACACCCAGCGGGCGATCGCCGAGATCAACTCGGGTGTCTTCGCCTTCGACGCCAAGCTGCTGGTCGAGGCGCTGGCCGAGCTCACCACGGACAACTCGCAGGGCGAGGAGTACCTGACCGACACCCTGGAGATCCTGCGCAAGGCCGGCCACCGGGTGGGCGCCGTGGTCGCCGAGGACCACCGGGACATCCTGGGCATCAACGACCGGGTCCAGCTGGCGCAGGCCCGCCGGCTGCTGAACGACCGCCTGCTGGAGCGGGCGATGCGCGCGGGCGTCACCGTGGTGGACCCGGCGACCACCTGGTTCGACGTGCAGGTGACCTACGAGCCGGACGCCCTGGTGCTGCCCAACACCCAGCTGCAGGGCGCCACCCACCTGGCCGAGGGCTGCGAGGTCGGTCCGAACTCCACCCTGAAGGACACCCTGGTCGGCGCCGGCGCCCGCGTGAGCAACACCACGGCCGACCGCGCCGAGGTGGGCGAGCTGGCCACCGCGGGGCCGTACGCCTACCTGCGGCCGGGAGCGAAGCTGGCCCGCAAGGCGAAGGTCGGCACCTACGTCGAGATCAAGAACTCCGAGCTGGGCGAGGGCGCCAAGGTGCCGCACCTGTCGTACATCGGCGACGCCACGATCGGCGAGGGCACCAACGTCGGCGCGGCCTCGGTCACCGTGAACTACGACGGCGTGAACAAGCACCGCACGGTCATCGGCGCGCACTGCCGCACCGGTTCGGACAACATGTTCATCGCCCCGGTCACCGTCGGTGACGGCGCTTACACCGGCGCCGGCTCGGTGATCACCACCGACGTCCCGCCGGGCGCGCTCGGCGTGAACCGCGCCCACCAGCGCAACATCGAGGGCTGGGTCGAGCGCAAGCGCCCCGGAACCACGTCGGCGCAGGCGGCGAAGGCCGCGACGGACGGGGCCGCGGAGGCCTGACGCGACGGGCGGAAGTCCGGGCGGAAGTCCGACGGGCGGTCCCGAGGCGGACGGTTTCTGTGCGGGCGCGTAACCTGGGGGACATACGTGCGCCACTGGGCTTTCCGCCCGTGTCCAGGCGTACCGACATTTCCCCGACCCCGTACCGCGCGTGGGCCTCGCCTGCCCGCATCGGGTCGAGGGATCAGCGTCCGCAACGCGAGGAGACGGTGCAGTGAGCGGGATCACGACGTCGGGTGAGAAGAAGCTCAAGCTCTTCTCCGGCCGTGCCCACCCGGAACTGGCGAGTGAGGTGGCCGCGGCGCTGGGGACCGAGCTGGTCCCCACCAAGGCCCTGGACTTCGCCAACGGCGAGATCTACGTCCGCTTCCTGGAGTCCGCCCGCGGCGCGGACTGCTTCGTGATGCAGAGCCACACGGCTCCCATCAACCAGTGGATCATGGAGCAGCTGATCATGATCGATGCTCTGAAGCGGGCCTCCGCCAAGAGCATCACCGCGATCCTGCCGTTCTACGGCTACGCCCGCCAGGACAAGAAGCACCTCGGCCGCGAGCCCATCTCGGCCCGGCTGGTCGCCGACCTGCTGCGCCAGGCCGGTGCCGACCGCCTGATGGCCGTGGACCTGCACACCGCGCAGATCCAGGGCTTCTTCGAGGGCCCGGTGGACCACCTCTTCGCGCTGCCGCTGCTGGCCGACTACATCGGCGGGAAGGTGGACCGCTCCAAGCTGACCGTCGTCTCGCCGGACGCCGGCCGGGTGAAGGTGGCCGACCAGTGGTGCGACCGCCTGGACGCCCCGCTGGCGATCATCCACAAGCGCCGCGACATCACCCGGGCCAACACCATCCTGTCGGCCGACGTCGTCGGTGACGTCAAGGACCGGGTCTGCGTCCTGGTCGACGACATGATCGACACCGCCGGCACGATCTGCGCCGCGGCCGACGCGCTGTTCGACAACGGCGCCGCGGACGTCCTGGTGGCGGCCACCCACGGTGTGCTCTCCGGCCCGGCCGCGGACCGGCTGAAGAACTCGCGGGTCAGCGAGTTCGTGTTCACCAACACGCTGCCCACCCCGGCGCAGCTCCAGCTGGACAAGATCACCACGCTGTCCATCGCCCCGTCGATCGCGGCCGCGATCCGCGAGGTGTTCGAGGAGGGTTCGGTCACGAGCCTCTTCGAGGGCGTGCACTGACGAAGCCCGCGCAGGCGGCCCCGGTCCCCCAGTGGGCCGGGGCCGCCGCCGATTTCGCGGGAAGCCGTAGATGCGGTTAGACTCGTGAAACTGCTCGGCGAGGGATGCCGTGCGCCTGCTCGACGGGCGCCCGATCCGTGATCGACGCGCTGCCGGTGCCGGATTCCGATCCCGCCGGCAGGCCGTTGCCGCCGAGTGACCCCCGAACGTACTGAGGGTGTGGTCCCGGCGGTTTTTCGCGTTGCCTGCACCCCCGCGCCAAGTCTTCACGAGGAGTGCAGTCGTGTCCGAGATCCGTATTGCTGCTGAGACCCGTACCGAGTTCGGCAAGGGTGCCGCCCGTCGCGCCCGCCGCGCCGGCTTCGTCCCGGGTGTCGTCTACGGCCACGGCCACGCCCCGGTTCACCTGAACCTGCCCGGCCACGACCTGATGATGGCCCTGAAGACCCCGAACGCCCTGCTGGTCGTGCCGATCGAGGGCAAGGACGAGTACGTGCTGCCGAAGGCCGTCCAGCGTGAGGCCATCAAGCGCACCATCGAGCACGTCGACCTGCTGCTGGTCAAGCGCGGCGAGAAGGTCACCGTCGAGATCCCGGTCCTCACCGAGGGCGAGCTGGCCCCCGGCGGCAACCTGCTCGAGCACGTGCTGAACGCCCTGCCGATCGAGGCCGAGGCCACCCACCTGCCCGAGTCCGTGACCGTCTCGGTCGAGGGCCTGGAGGCCGGTGCCTCCATCCACGCCAAGGACATCACCCTGCCGGCCGGCGTCACCCTGGCCGTCGAGGCCGACGCCGTCGTGCTGCAGGTCATCGGCGCCCAGGCCGCCCCGGCCGAGGACGAGGCCGTCGAGGCCGAGGGCGCCGAGGCCTGAGCCTCGCCGCAGTAGCCAGTTGAGACCGCTGCCCCGGTCGCTCCCGCTGGAGCGACCGGGGCAGCGGTGTGTCCGGGATGCGGCGTCTCCGGGGATGATGGCGTCGAGCGTGAAGGTGAGGAGTGAGGGCACGATGGCGGACGAGTACGAGGGCCCCTGGCTGGTGGTCGGGCTGGGCAACCCGGGCGAGCAGTACGCCCGGAACCGGCACAACATCGGGTTCATGGTGGTGGACCTGCTGGCGCAGCGGATGGGCGCCAAGTTCAAGGCGCACAAGAGTCGGGCGCAGGTGGCCGAGGGCCGGCTGGCGGGCAAGCGGGTGGTGCTGGCCAAGCCGATGTCCTTCATGAACCTGTCCGGCGGGCCGGTGACGGCGCTGCGCGACTTCTACAAGGTGCCGGCCGCCGCGCTGATCGCGGTCCACGACGAGCTGGACATCGACTACGCGGCGCTGCGGCTGAAGCTGGGCGGCGGGGACAACGGCCACAACGGGCTGAAGTCGATCACCAAGTCGCTGGGCCCCGAGTACCACCGGGTGCGCTGTGGGATCGGCCGCCCGCCGGGCCGGATGGAGGTCGCGGACTTCGTGCTGAAGGACTTCTCCTCGACCGAGCGCAAGGAGCTGGACTGGTTCGTGGACCGCTCGGCGGACGCGGTGGAGGCGCTGCTGTCCGAGGGGCTGGAGCGGGCACAGGGGACGTACAACTCCTGAACCTCCGTCAACAGGGCGGTGGGTACGCAACAGTCGTACAACGCTTGACCGGCCAAACCTGAATCCATGTGAGAAGCCTGTGCGGGATCGGATACCGTCGGCCCGGTACGCGAACGAGTCCTGGGGAGTTCTCGATGCGGGGATTGGGTCCGGTCCGCCCACTGCGGCGGATCCGGGTGGTCCGGCTGAAGCAGTTCGGACGACGGGTCGGTACGGCCGGTGCGCTGGGGGCGGCCGGAGTGCTGTTGTCCAGCGGCGCGGTGGCGCACGCGGACCCGGTGGCGGAGCCGGATCCGCTGATCGCCCCGGAGCCGGCGGCGGCGCAGCCGGTCCTCGGCGAGTCGATGGGCCCCGACGCGGGGCTGCTGGCCGTCGGCGGCGGCCTGGTGGTGGCGGCCGGCGGAGCGGCGCTGTGGTTGAAGCGCAGGCGCGCGGGCGAGCCCGCGGAGTAGTCACGAGCCCTCAGGGGCCGGTGCCTCCAGGGGAGGCACCGGCCCCTCGCCGTTCCCGGCTCAGCCGGTGTTGCGCAGGCCGGCGGCGATGCCGTTGACGGTCAGCAGCAGCGCGCGGGCGCGCAGCGGGTCGTCGTGGCGTCCGGCGTCGGTCTCCTCGCGCTGGCGGCGCAGCAGCGCGACCTGGAGGTAGGAGATCGGGTCGAGGTAGGCGTCGCGGACGGCGAAGGTCTGCTTCAGCACCGGGTTGTGCTCCAGCAGTTCGCTCTCGCCGGTGAGCCGGAGCACCTCGCGCAGGGTGAGGGCGTGCTCGGCCTTGATCTGGTCGAAGACGTGGCGCAGTTCGCCGGGCACCAGCTGCTCGACGTAGTGGCGGGCGATCCGCAGGTCGGTCTTGGCCAGCGTCATCGCGACGTTGGACAGGAAGTTGCGGAAGAAGTGCCACTCGCTGTTCATCTCGTCCAGCACGTGGCCCAGGCCGGCCGCGCGGGCGGCCGCGAGGCCGGAGCCGACGCCGTACCAGCCGGGGACGATCTGGCGGGACTGGGTCCAGCCGAAGACCCACGGGATGGCCCGCAGGCCGTCCAGGCCCGCGCCGGAGTCGGGGCGGCGGGACGGGCGGGAGCCCAGGTGCAGCGAGGCGAGCTGGTCGACCGGGGTGGAGGCGAAGAAGTACTTCGGCAGGTCCTCCTGCTCGACCAGGGCGCGGTAGGCGGTGTGGGCGGCCTCGGAGACCCGGTCCATCGCGGCGTCCCAGCGGGCCAGCTCCTCGGGGGCCTGGCGCGGTGCGGTGTGCAGCGCGGAGGCGGAGAGGGTGGCGGAGATGGTCAGCTCCAGGTTCTCCCGGGCGAGGGAGGGGAGCAGGTACTTGTCGGAGATGACCTCGCCCTGCTCGGTGACCTTGATCTCGCCTTCCAGGGTGCCCCAGGGCTGGGCCAGGATGGCCTCGTGCGAGGGGCCGCCGCCGCGGCCGACGGTGCCGCCGCGGCCGTGGAAGAGGCGCAGCCGGATGCCGTAGCGGTGGGCGACGTCGCGCAGGCGGCGCTGGGCGCGGTGGATCTCCCACTGGGAGGTGGTGATGCCGCCGAACTTGGAGGAGTCCGAGTAGCCGAGCATGACCTCCTGGATGTCGCCGCGCAGCGAGACGAGCAGCCGGTAGGAGGGGTCGGAGAGCATCTCGTCGAGGATGCGGTCGGCCTGCTGGAGTTCGTCGGTGGTCTCCAGCAGCGGCACGATGCCGATCTTGGCGATGCCGGAGTGCAGGTCGATCAGGCCGGCCTCGCGGGCCAGCACGGTGGCGGCGAAGACGTCGTCGGCGCCCTGGCACATCGAGATGATGTAGCTCTCGACGATCTCGTCGCCGAAGCGCTCGAAGCCCTCGCGGATGGTGTTGAAGACGCCGAGGGTCTTGGTGCCGGCCTCGTCCAGCGGGGCCGGGGTGGGGGCGAGCGGGCGGCGCGAGCGGAGCTCCTTGGCGAGCAGCTTCTGCCGGTACTCGCGGGGCATGTCGGCGTAGCGCCAGGCCTCCTCGCCGAGGCGGTCGAAGAGCTGGCCGAGGGCGTGGTGGTGGGCCTCGGCGTGCTCGCGCACGTCCATGGTGGCGAGTTGGAGGCCGAAGGCCTCGATGGTGCGGATGGCGCGGGCGAGGCGGCCGTCGGCGATGAGCTCGCCGCGGTGGGCGCGCAGCGAGCTCTGGATCAGCCGCAGGTCGGCGACGAGTTCGCGGGTGCCGAGGTAGTCGCGGCCCGCGATGTGCGGGGTGCCCCCGGCCAGGCGCTCGCGGGTGTTCTCCAGCTTGAGCCGGATGCAGGTGGCCTTGAGGCGGTAGGGCTCCTCGGCGTTCATCCGCTTGTAGCGCGGGCTGAGTTCGGGGAGCAGGTGCAGGTCGGTGTTGAGCGAGGCGAGCAGTTCGACCGAGGCGCCGGCCAGCCGCTCGGAGGTGGAGAGCGTGTTGCGCAGCTCGTCGATGGCGGCCAGGGCGTCCTTGATGCCGTACTCGTGCTGGAGGTTGAGGACGTCCCAGGTGACCTGCGGGGTGACGTTGGGGTTGCCGTCGCGGTCGCCGCCGATCCAGGTGCCGAAGGTGAGCGGGCGGACGCCGTCGGGCAGGTTGAGGCCGACCCGGGCGAGCTCCTCCTGCAGCTCCTCGAGGACCTCGGGAACGGCCTCGCGGTAGAGCTCGTCCAGGTAGTAGACGGCGTTGCGGGCCTCGTCGGTGGGCTCGGGACGGGCGATGCGCAGCTCGTCGGTCTGCCAGAGCAGGTCGATGACCTCGGCGAGGCGGCGGTCGGCGGAGCGCTTGGCGCTGCTGGTGCGGGCCGGGCCGGCGGCGACGAGGCCGGAGGCGACCTCCTCGCGGTGGATGCGGTCGAGGAGTTCGCCGATCCGGCGCAGCTTGTTGAGGACGCTGCGGCGGGCGGCCTCGGTGGGGTGCGCGGTGAAGACCGGGCGGACCGCGAGGTGGGCCAGGGTGTCCTCGAGGTGCTTGGGGTCGGCCTCGGCGAGCTGGTCGGCGGTCTGCGCGAGCAGCGAGCCCTCCCGGGCGCGGCGGGTGGCGAACTCGCGGCCGCGGTGCACCTGCTCGGTGACGTTGGCGAGGTGGAAGTAGGTGGAGAACGCCCGGACCAGCTTGGCGGCGGTGTCCAGGTCGATGTCGGAGAGGAGTTCGGCGGTGGCCTCGCCGTCGGTGCGGCTGAGCAGGCGGACCTGTTCGACCAGGCCCAGCAGCTGGGGACCCTCCTGGCGGACCAGCGTCTCGCCGAGCAGGTCGCCGAGGCGGCGGATGTCCGCCCGCAGGGCTGAGTTATCGGCGATCGCGCCGGCTGCGACGCCGGGGGTGGGGCTGTCCGCCGGGTTGGGGACCGGAGCGGTCACGGCTGGCTCCCTGTGGTGGTGGGGTTCGGCAACGGCTCATCGTCACAGGTCCACACGCGTGTGGCGGTTGTGACGCGTGCGGACCGCGCTGTCCGACGCGACCAGCATAGGTGTCGGGGCGTGTGGTGTCCGCGAGGTGGCCGGATGGCGGACAGTGCTGCCGAAAAGGACCTGTGGTCTGGACCACTTGGCGGAGCCGGGAGGTGTGCCGGACAATCCCGGTGGGGAGGGGTGGGGGTTGCCGCATAGTCTGTCGGGCATGAGCAAGTCGCCTGGGGAGCGCGCGCAGGACCGGTCGTTCTGGTGGTGGAAGCGGCCGCGCAGCGCCTTCCTGGACATCGGCCTGGCCCTGCTCGCCGCGCTGGAGTGCGCGGTCAGCACGATCGGCTTCGTGTCCGCCCGGGTGCACCTGACCACCACGGCCACGGTGGGGATCGCGCTGCTCGGCACGCTGGCCGGCGGCTCGCTGGTGCTGCGCCGGCGCTGGCCGGCCGTCCCGGTGCTGGTCACCCTGGTCGCGATGCCCGGAATGCTCGGCGTGCTGCTGCTGGTGGTGGCGCTGTACACGCTGGCGGAGACCTGGGAGTGGCCCTCGCGGCGCTGGCGGGTGGTGGCGCTGTCCGGGCTGGCCTTCGCCGAGGCGGTCGCCGTGATGATGGTGTCGATGCTGACCCCCGACGACCCGACGGTGGAGCAGCCGCCGCTGTGGGGCCAGGTCCTGATAGCGGTGCTGGTGGCGGTCGGACTGACCGTCCCCCCGGTGGTGACCGGCCTGTACGTGGGCGCCCGGCGGCGGCTGATCGAGTCGCTCAAGGACCGCGCGCACGGCCTGGAGACCGAGCTGGACCTGCTGGCCGAGCAGGCGCAGGAGCGCGCCCGCCGGGCCCGGCTGGAGGAGCGCACCCGGATCGCCCGGGAGATGCACGACGTGGTGGCGCACCGGGTGTCGCTGATGGTGGTGCACGCCGGGGCACTGGAACGCATCGCCGCCAAGGACCCGGAGAAGGCCGCGCAGAGCGCCAAACTGATGGGCGAGGTGGGCCGGCAGGCCCTGAACGAGCTGCGCGAGATCCTCGGCGTGCTGCGGATGGACGACGAGCGGCCGCCGGAGTCGGACACGCTGGTCGGGCTGCCGCGGCTGGTGGACCAGTCCCGGGCGGCCGGGATGGCGGTGACCCTGACGGTCAGCGGCAGCCGGCAGGAGTTCACCGCCGAGGCCGAGCAGACTGCCTACCGGGTCGTCCAGGAGGGGCTGACCAACGCGCACAAGCACGCGGGCGGCGCGCAGGTGTCCGTTCTGCTGGCGTACGCGCCGAACGGGGTACGGGTGAGCGTGGTGAACGCCTGCCCGGGCGGCGAGCGGGCCGCGGCCCAGCTGCCCAGCGGCGGCAACGGGCTGGTCGGGATGCGGGAGCGGGTGATCGCGCTGGGCGGCACCTTCTCGTCCGGGCCGGAGGCGGACGGCGGGTTCCGGGTCGAGGCGGTGCTGCCGTCCCGGCTGGCGGTGCGGGCCGAGCGGCTGGGGTAGCCGCCGGCCGTCAGCTCTCCGCCGTCAGCTGCCTGCCGTTCGCGGGTGCGGGGCTCACTCGTCCGCGGTGCGCAGCCGTTCCGGGGAGGTGCCCAGCACCAGGGCGGTGATCGCCTGGTCGATGCCGTGGCCGAGGAACCACTCGCCGGTGTGGTCCAGGCTGTAGACCCGGCCCTCCTCGTCGACGGCCAGCAGCGCCTGCCCGTACGCCTCCTCGCCGAGCGGCGCGACCTGGGTGCCCAGCGCCCGGCCGAGGTCGAGCAGGGTGCGCGGCTGGTGCAGGCCGCACAGCGGGTCGATCAGGAACGGGGTGCGGGCCAGCTGGCGGCCCGGGCCGGACAGGTCGAAGGCGAGGCCGCCGAACTCGGCCCAGGCCTCCACCGCCGCCGGGAACACCGAGTGCCCCGCGCCGGTCGGCGCGCCGAACCCGACCAGGGCGTCGGCCCACTCCTCGGCCTGCTGGATCTGCCAGCGGCCGGGGTGCCAGCCGACCGCCTTGAGCTCGGCGGCGACATCGGCGGGAAAGCGCGGGCGGGTGCGCCCGATGGTGCCGGTGGCGGCGCCGCCGGGGGTGGACAGGGTGGCCGGCGGGGGCGGGGGCGGGCTGGGCGGGTTCAGGGCGGACTCCGGGGTTCGGGGACAGGGACAGGGGACGCACCGGGGCGGCGCTCGGCCGGTCAGTGCGCGGGCGGCCCGACGGCGACGCTCTGCACGGTGAAGTGCTCCAGCATGGGGGCGCAGGAGCGGCACGGCGGGGCGTGGGTGCCGTGCGCCGGATCGCCTTCCTCGCGGATCCGGACGGTCGTCATCCGGGCGCCCTTGAGCGCCTTGCGGGCCTCGGGCAGGCTCATCGGCTTGCGGGCCGCGCGCTTGGAGCGCCGGCCGTCGACCGCGGTCAGGTACCGGGAGAGCAGGACGGCCTCCGGGCAGCGGCCGGTGAACCGCTCGCGGGCCTCCAGCGGCAGGGTGTCCAGGAAGCCGGTGACCAGGTGGTGCAGGACCGGGCGGCGGTCGTCCTTGCCGCCCGCCAGGGTGTGCACCTCGCCGGCCTTCAGCGACAGCGCGGCGGCGACGGCGGGCAGCAGGCTGTCGCGGTGGTGGCGCAGCACGGGCGGGTCCGCCGGCTCACCGGTGGTCATCCGTCGTCCTCCTCCTCGTTGCCCGGCGTCCGCCGGAGTGGCCCGGCCGGTCCTGGGCAAGCCTGTCAAACGACACCGACATCCGTACAACCGGGGTGCGGCGGTGCCGGATACCGGGGCGGACCGGACGGACGGTCACCCGATGCTGGCCGCACGCGCACCCCGTCGTCACGACATGTCCGCTGATTTACCGAAAACATCCCCGGGCCGGGGCGGCGCCCGGTACCGTTCCGGCAGCCGGCCGGGGGGATGCGGCCGGCCGCCCGGGCGGCCGCCGGCGGGGCCGGCTCCGCTGCCCGCGCCGGACGTTGAGGCCTGCACGGCGCCGGGGTGCACCACCCCGTGCCGGTCCACCCGCAGCCCGCGTTCCGTCACCTCGGCCACCGGGCCGGATCGTTCCCGGTCGCCGAACGGGCCGCCCGCGAACTGCTCGGCCTGCCGCCGCACCCGCACCTCACCGAGGCGCGGCAGGAGCGGGTGGCGCGGGTGCCGACGCGGGCGCCGACCGGGCGGCGCCGAGCCGGTCCACGATGACGGGGGTTCTCCAAAGGCGGGGGGCCGGGCCTTGAGGGGACCCCCTAGGCTGGTGCCCAGCAAGCACCGAATTTGCAGCCAGTGGGGGCTCCCAGATGACGACAGGTCGGCCCGGCGTCGCCGCCGCACCGAACGCGGCGTACGCAGGTCAGGTGGTGCAGTTCCCGGATCCGGTCCGTGCCGAGCGGCACCCCGCCGGGGTCAGCGTGGACGAGTACGGCTACCCGGACTTCGGCCCGTACGCCGCCGCCGCGGCCGAGGTCGCCGACCCGCCGGAGGGCTTCGGCGTGGACGAACTGCGGCTGACCGACTACGTCTCGGCCAACGCCGCGCTCTACACCCAGGGCCACCCGCTCTGGGCCGACCTGGAGACCGCCGTGGCCACCCCGCCCGGCTGGACCTGGCACCACGCGGTCGGCCGCGCCGCCCCCGGCTGGCGCCGGATGGAGCTCGTCCCGGTCGAGGTCAAGGCCCTGATGCGGCACCACGGCGGCCTCGCCACCTCCGCCGCCGACCACACCCGCCGCGGCACCCGCCCGCTGCAGGAGCGCCGACCCGTCCACTTCTCGCTGGCCAAGGACGGCGGCGACCCGATCGGCGTCCACGAGGACCTGGTGCAGCGCGCCGAGGAACGCCTCGGCTACCGGCTGCCCGGCGCCTACCGCACCTTCCTCAAGCTGGGCGGCGGCCGCGCCCCGGTCGGGGTGGCGCTGGACACCGACCTCGGCCTGCTGCTCGACCAGCCGTTCCTGACGCTCACCGAGGAGTACGGCACCGAGGACGTCGTGTACGCCAACAAGTGCCTGCGCGACCACCTCACCAAGGACTACCTGGGCATCGCCTACGCGCAGGGCGGCCTCCTCGCGCTCAAGGTGCGCGGCGAGCGGACCGGTTCGGTCTGGTTCCAGCTGTACGACGACGCCCGCGACTCCGGTGGCCCGGAGGCCCCGGAGGACCGCTGCGCCCGGCTGCTGCTGCCCTGCGGCGAGGACTTCGACGCCTTCCTGCTGCGGTTGGCGGGCAGCCCGCCGGAGCTGGAGACCGTCGCGGAGCTGATGGTGGACGGCGGGTTCGCCCGGGCCGTCCCGGTGGGCTGATGCACGGGGTCGCGGTGGGCGAGGTGGTCGCGGTGGTTGCGGCGGTGCTGGTGGAACGGGGGACGACGAGGATGCGGACAGGGGTGAACCGGGCGTGGTGACGTACGCGCAGGCGCAGGAGCTCGCCGAGGAGTGGATCAACGGCGGGGTGCCGCACTCGCAGCAGCGCGAGGTGCGGGTCCGGGAGTTCGACCTGGGCTTCGTCTGCTGGGCGATGCCGCCCGGCGACGGGGACGGGACCGCGGGCCCGGACAGCTCCGGCACCGGCACCGGTGCGAGCGGTGCCGGCGGCTCGGGCTCGGGTGAGGCGCGGCTGGTGATCGCCCGGGACTCCGGCGCCAGCACGCTCTGGCCCGCGCTGCCCGTCAACGAGGTGGTCCGGCAGTACGAGGAGGTCTACGGGCGGCCGATCGCGGCCAACCCGGCCGGAGCGGCGAAGCCCGCGCCCGGACCGGCGGAGGCGACGTCCTTCCTGCTCAGCCCGCCGCAGTGGCTGCAGGAGGCGGGGGCCGCGGCGATCGCGGCGGAGGCGGAGCGGCTGGGGGCCGGTTCGGCTCCCGCGCCCGCGCCGACTGCTCAGCCTGCCCCCGCGCCCTCCCCGGCTCCCGCGCCGGCTCCTGCCGGGGCCCCGGTTCCGGCCGCCCTGCCCCCCGAGGAGTGGCCCGCTCCGACGGCGCCGCCGGTGGCCGCCGTACTGACCGAGCCGCCGGTCTCCGACCGGCCCGCCGGGGACGCGCCGACCATGCTCGCCCCGCCGCCGGACTTCGGCGAGCCGCCCGTCGCGCCGCAGCCGCAGCCGCAGCCGCAGCCGCAGGCCGTCGCGCCGACCGCCGCCCCTGTCGGGCCGCCCGCCGGGCCGCCCGCGCCGCCGGTCGGCGCCGAGGCGGCGACCGTCCTGATGCCCGACGGCCTGCGGACCACCGGCTCGGACCTGCCCGACACGCCGGCGCCGGCCGGCGCCGAGGCCGCGACCATGCTGATGCCGCCGGCGAGCGGTGGCTACGGCATGCCGCCGGTCCCGCCGCCCGCCGCGCAGCCGCCGACGGCCCAGCCCCCGGCCCAGGCACCCGCACCCGCCCCGGCGGCCGAGCCGGCGCCCACGCTGCTCGCGCCGCCGGACGCCATGCCCGGGCTGATGGGCCTGCCCGGTGCCCCGGCGACACCGCCCGGTGCGCCGGTGGAGCACGCGCCGACGATGCTCGCCCCGCCCGGCGGAGTGCCCGGCCTCGGCGGTCTGCCCGGCGCCCCGGCGACCCCGCCCGGCGCCCCGACCCCGCCCGGTGCGCCGGTGGAGCAGGCACCGACCATGCTGGCCTCGCCCGGCGGGCTGTCCGGCCTGCCCGGCGCCCCCGGCACCCCGGCCGCCGGCACGCCCACCGGCGGCGCGCCGCAGGGCGGGCTCGGCCGTGCCCCGGCCTCGGCCCCGCCGCCGCCCCCGCCGGCCGCGCTGCGCGGCGGCCCCGCCGGGTCGCCCGGTGCGGGCGCCGCCCCCGGCGGGCTGGGCCGCGGTGGCGCCTCGACCCCGCCGCCGCCCCCGCCCGCCGGGCTGAAGCACACCTCGGGCTCCGGCACGCCTGGCGGGGCCCCGGGCGGCCGGGCAGCCGCTTCGACCCCGCCGCCTCCGCCGCCGGCGGGCCTGCGCGGCGGCCCCCCGGCGCCGCAGGGCACCCCGGCCGGCGGCACGCCCTCGGCCGGGGTGGCGTACGAGGCGACCCAGCTGGCGAGCGCGATCGACCCGGCGCTGCTGGGCGGCGCCCCGGCGGACCCGGGCACCCCGCCGTCCGGCGGTCCCGCCGTCCCGCCGCCGGGCGCGCCGACCCCGGCCGCCGCGCCCGCGGCCGGCTACGGCTACCCGAACGCGGGCGGCGCCGCCGGGGTCGTCCCCCCGGCGCCGGTGACCGGCGCGCCGCAGGCCGCGCCGGTGCCTCCCGGGGTGCCCGCGGTCGGCCCCGGCTACTTCGCCGCGCTCAGCTACCGGGGCCCGGACGGCTCGGAGCAGAAGCTGCTGCACCGCAGCGAGCCCGGCACCCCGCACCCGGAGTGGAAGATCCTTCAGGACCTGCGGCGGCTCAACGTGCCGCCGGAGCAGGTGCTGGAGCTCTACACCGAGCTGGAGTCCTGCGACCTGCCGGGCGGCTACTGCAACCGCATGATCGCCTCGTCCTGGCCGAACGTCCGGCTCACCCACACCGCCCCGTACGGCCGCGACCACGCCTCCCGGCAGGCCGGGATGGCCGAGCTGCTCGACCACCTGGACGAGCTGCACCAGCTGGCCTCCGGCGCCCAGCGGGTCCGCCCGTTCCGGGTGCCGCCGCCCGCGCCCGGCACGGTCCAGGCGCTGCCGCCGCTCCCGCCGCAGCAGCTGGCCCAGGAGGTCGGCGCGGCCTTCGGGCAGAACCTGTTCCGCTACGAGCAGCGCGCCGTCTCCCGCCAGGGCGTGCCCGAGCCGGTGTCCCAGACCCTGATGTGGGCCGGGCTGCCGCGCGACTTCGGTCCGTTCTTCTGGGCGCAGGCACAGGAGGGCCGCCCGATCCCGACGCTCGCCGAGCTGGCCGCCGAGCGCGGCCTGTCCAGCGGCCCGGACTTCGGCGGCTACCTGGTGCTCGGCAACGACTACGGCCGCCAGCTCTGCGTCCAGTACGGCACCGCGAACGTGGTCGCGGTGGACGTCGATGGAACCGGCCAGCCGCCCCGGTTCGTCAACACCGGTGTACCGGAGTTCGTCCGCGCGCTGGCCCTGCTGGGCCGGATGTGGCGGCTGCGGTACGGGCTGACACCGGACCAGGCCGGTCGCTGGACGACCGACTTCCAGGCTCAGCTCGCCGCGATCGACCCGGCGGCCCTGCAGAACGCGGACACCTGGTGGGCCGTGCTGCTGGAGCAGTTCTGGGACGGTCTGCTGTAGCGGACCGTCGCGGATCCTCGCAGGTGGGGAGGGGTCGTTCCGGGGTCCGGGACGGCCCCTCCGGCGTGCCGTCATGGCTGTGCCTCGTTGGGGTTTCGCCCAGATCTGCGCAAAATAGGTCAAGAGGATGGGTCTATACGGCCGTCCTCGACGTATTACGGTCCGCACGACGACCGAATCCGGCCCCGGGCTTCGAACCGGTTCCGGATCCGGCCGTTCCGTCCGATCATGGGCTCCGCAGCCCGCGAACGAGGGGAAGAGCCCATGAGCGACGCCGTCCCCCAGTACGGCTTCACCCAGGCCCGGCGCGGCTACGCGCCCGAGCAGGTCGAGCGAACGCTCGCCGCGCTCACGGCCCAACGCGACGAGGCCTGGGAACGACTCAGTGTCCTGGGAGCCGGGATCCGGCAGATGGAGGCCCGGCTGGAAGAGGTCCGCCGGGCCGCCGAGGACGCCCCGGAACCCGACTACCAGGTGCTCAGCGAGCAGGCCGCCGGCTTGGCCGTGATGGCCGGCAACGAGGCGCGCGCCGTCCGCGACAAGGCCGAGCGCTTCGCCGAGGACCTGCGGGACGAGGTCTACGAGGCCGGGCAGAGGCTCGAACGGGAGGCCAAGGAGTACGCCACCACCACCCGTGCCGAGGCCGACGCGGCCGCCCGCCGCACCGACGAGCGCACCCGCGCCGAGGCCGAGAGCCTCCGGGCCGACGCCGACCGGGAGAGCCGGGCCGCCCAGGACGCCGCCACCGCCTACGCCGCCAAGGTGCGGGTCGCCGCCGCCGAGGCCAGCGAGCAGGCCGAGGCCGAGCTGGCCACCCGGCGCCGCAAGGCCGACGAGACCTTCGCCATGGCCCAGGCCAAGGCCGACGCCGAGGAGGCCGAGGTCTCCGCCACCGCCGAGCGCCGGGTCAAGGAGGCCGAGCAGCACCGGGAGACCGTGCTGAACCAGATCAAGCAGCTGGAGACGGACGCCCAGGCCAAGGCCGACCAGCTGATCGAGCAGGCCCGTCGGGAGGCCGAGAAGACCAACGCGGCGAGCGAGCGCGAGCAGCGCGAGTTCGACACCCGGCTGGAGACGGTGCAGCAGCACCTGGACCACATCAAGGCCACGCTGGCCTCGCTCACCGGGTCGGCGGTCGGCCAGATCGAGTCCGCGGCGGTCGCGGCCGGCGCGGCTGCGGCTGCGGCTGCGGAGGCGGGTCCTGCGGACGCGGCCCCGGCTGAGGCTGCGGCTCCGGCGGACCCGGTTCCGGCCCCGACGGACGCGGTCGCCGACGCGGCACCGGTGGACTCGGAGGCGGACACCGGGGAGATCCCGGTGACGAACCTGCGGAAGGCCTCGGCGAAGGTCACCGCCCCGGCGCGGGCGGCGGCTCCGGCTCCGACGCAGGCTCCGACGCAGGCTCCGGCTCCGCTGGAGGAGAAGGAGAAGGCGACGGCGGTGCTGCGGCCGCCGGTGGTCGGTGGGGGTGCCGCCAAGGTGTCCGCCGAGGCCGTGGTGACCGGCCCGGTCACGCCGGTGGTGGTCCCGCCGAAGCCCGCCTCGCCGCCCGCCTCGCCGCCCGCCTCGCCGCCCGAGGCGGCGGCCGACCGGGACGGTGGCACGGGCGGGAGGGCCGCGGAGGCCGGTGCCGGTGCCGAGCGGGAGCCGGAGGACGAGACCCGGATCATCCCGAAGATCATCATCGTGGACGACGGCGCCGGCTACGCGACCCCCAACACCGTGAGCTACCGACGCCGTTGACGGCCGCGTCGGGCGGACGGGCGGGAAACGGAGTAGGCCGAGACCCGTGGCGCCCTCCAGGAAAGGGCGCCACGGTTCCCGGCGCTTGGGCGGGCGCCCCCACCCAGGGTCGCCCGGCCTCGCACCTCCGACCCCCATCGGTGGTGCGACAGTGCCACCGCAGCCATCCCCCACGGTTGGGTGCGGCGGGCACGTTCACCATGGTGCGCGATCTCCATGGACGGGCAGTGACAGGAGTATGTCCAGTTCGTGGCGGATAGCCGTGCCCGGTTCGGCACGGCCTCCGGTCGGTTCGTCCACGGGCCGGCCCGGTGTTCCGTCCAGTGGTTCGTCCCCGGTCGCGTCCTGGCCGTGTCCCGGTCGTCCCCCCGAGCCCGGGCGGGGCGCGGACGGGCCGGTGGAGGGGGTGCGGGCGGCGGTTCGCTGCCGCCCGGCCCCGCCGGGGCCGTACGCCGCGTGCGTGTCCGTGCCGCGGCGTAGGCTGGAGACCCCCGGCCGCTCGGCGCGCCGGGCCGTTCGCGTTGCCCTGGCGGGGCCTTGCCGCCCGGGGGCAGCTCCAGCCACGGCACGAAGAAGAGACCCCAGATGAGCCTGACCGGACTGCTCGATGTCGTCGCGCGGGACGCGGCGCTCGCCGAGGCGATCGAGGCGGCCACCGCCATCGGAGCCGCGGCCGGCGGCCGCCGCCACCTGGACCTGGTCGGACCGCCCGCCGCCCGGCCGTTCGCCATTGCCGCGCTGGCCCGGGCGCTCGCCGGGCAGGCCGCCGGGGAGCGGGGCCGTCCGGTGCTCGCCGTCACCGCGACCGGCCGGGAGGCCGAGGACCTGGCCGCCTCGCTGCGCTCGCTGCTGCCCCCCGACGCCGTCGCCGAGTTCCCGGCCTGGGAGACGCTGCCGCACGAGCGGCTGTCGCCCCGTTCGGACACCGTCGGCCGACGGCTGGCCGTGCTGCGCCGGATCCTGCACCCGCGGGCGGACGATCCGGCGGCCGGGCCGGTGCAGGTGGTCGTCGCCCCGGTCCGCTCGGTGCTGCAGCCGCAGGTCAAGGGGCTGGCCGAGCTGGAGCCGGTGGCTGTCCGGCGCGGAGAGTCGCACGACTTGGAGGAGGTGGCCCGCCGGCTCGCCGCGGCCGCCTACGCGCGCGTCGAACTGGTCGAGAAGCGCGGCGAGTTCGCCGTCCGCGGCGGCATCCTGGACGTCTTCCCGCCGACCGAGGAGCACCCCCTGCGGGTGGAGTTCTGGGGCGACGAGGTCGAGGAGATCCGGTACTTCAAGGTCGCCGACCAGCGCTCTCTGGAGATCGCCGAGCACGGCCTGTGGGCGCCGCCCTGTCGCGAGCTGCTGCTCACCGACGAGGTGCGGGCGCGGGCCGCCGAGCTGTCCGCGCAGCACCCCGGGCTGGCCGAGATCCTGGACAAGATCGCCGAGGGCATCGCGGTCGAGGGCATGGAGTCGCTGGCGCCGGTGCTGGTGGACGACATGGAGCTGCTGGTCGACGTGCTGCCGCTCGGCTCGGTCGCGGTGGTCTGCGACCCCGAGCGGGTCCGCACCCGGGCCGCCGACCTGGTGGCGACCAGCCAGGAGTTCCTGCACGCCTCCTGGGTCGCGGCCGCGTCGGGCGGGGACCGTCCGATCGACCTGGAGACGATCGACGTCTCCGCCGCCTCGCTGCGCTCGCTGGCCGAGGTGCGCGAGCACGCCGCCGAGATCGGGCTGCCCTGGTGGTCCGTCAGTCCGTTCGCGACCAGCGAGTCCTCGGTGAACGAGGTGCTGGAGTTCGACGCCAACACCCTGACCCTCGGAATGCACGCCGTCGAGGCCTACCGGGGTGACACGGCCCGGGCGATCGCCGACGCCAAGGAGCGGCTGGCCGCCGACTGGCGGGTCGTCATGGTGACCGAGGGGCACGGGCCGGCCTCGCGGCTCGCCGAGGTGCTGGGCAACGAGGGCATCCCGGCCCGCCTGGTCGCCGACCTCGCCGAGGCGCCCACCCGGGACGTCGTCCACGTCTCCTGCGGCTCGATCGAGCACGGCTTCGTGGACGAGGCGCTGAAGCTCACGGTCATCACCGAGACCGACCTGTCCGGCCAGCGGTCCTCCACCAAGGACATGCGCCGGATGCCCTCGCGCCGCCGCAACGCGATCGACCCGCTGGCGCTCGCCGCCGGCGACTACGTCGTCCACGAGGCGCACGGCGTCGGCAAGTACGTCGAGATGGTGCAGCGCACCGTCCAGGGCGCCACCCGCGAGTACCTGGTGCTGGAGTACGCCCCCGCCAAGCGCGGCCACCCCGGCGACCGGCTGTTCGTGCCGACCGACCAGCTCGACCAGGTCACCAAGTACGTCGGCGGCGAGGCCCCGACACTGCACCGGCTCGGCGGCGCGGACTGGGCGAAGACCAAGCAGCGGGCCAAGAAGGCGGTCAAGGAGATCGCCGCCGACCTGATCAAGCTGTACTCGGCCCGGATGGCCGCCCCCGGCCACACCTTCGGGCCGGACACCCCGTGGCAGCGCGAGCTGGAGGACGCCTTCCCGTACGCGGAGACGCCGGACCAGCTGACCACCATCGCCGAGGTCAAGTCCGACATGGAGAAGTCCGTCCCGATGGACCGGCTGATCTGCGGCGACGTCGGGTACGGCAAGACCGAGATCGCGGTGCGGGCCGCGTTCAAGGCGGTGCAGGACGGCAAGCAGGTGGCAGTGCTGGTGCCGACCACGCTGCTGGTGCAGCAGCACTTCTCGACCTTCGCCGAGCGGTACGCCAACTTCCCGGTGACGGTGAAGGCGCTGTCCCGCTTCCAGACCGACAGCGAGGCCAAGGCCGTCCTGGAAGGGCTGTTCGAGGGCTCGGTGGACGTCGTCATCGGCACCCACCGGCTGTTCTCCTCCGAGACCAGGTTCAAGGACCTCGGCCTGGTCATCGTCGACGAGGAGCAGCGGTTCGGCGTCGAGCACAAGGAACAGCTGAAGAAGCTGCGGGCCAACGTGGACGTGCTCACCATGTCCGCGACCCCGATCCCGCGCACCCTGGAGATGGCGGTCACCGGCATCCGCGAGATGTCCACCATCACCACCCCGCCGGAGGAGCGGCACCCGGTGCTGACCTTCGTCGGACCGTACGACGAGAAGCAGATCTCGGCCGCGATCCGGCGTGAACTCCTGCGCGAGGGCCAGGTGTTCTACATCCACAACCGGGTGGAGTCGATCGACAAGGCCGCCGCCCGGCTGAAGGACCTCGTGCCCGAGGCGCGGGTCGCCACCGCGCACGGGCAGATGGGGGAGACCCAGCTGGAGAAGGTCGTCGTCGACTTCTGGGAGAAGGAGTTCGACGTCCTGGTGTCGACCACGATCGTGGAGTCCGGCATCGACATCTCCAACGCCAACACCCTGATCGTCGAGCGTGGCGACACCTTCGGCCTCTCCCAGCTGCACCAGCTGCGCGGCCGGGTCGGACGCGGTCGCGAGCGCGGCTACGCGTACATGCTGTACCCGCCGGAGAAGCCGCTCACCGAGACCGCGCACGAGCGCCTGGCCACCATCGCCCAGCACACCGAGATGGGTGCCGGCATGTACGTCGCGATGAAGGACCTGGAGATCCGCGGCGCCGGCAACCTGCTCGGCGGCGAGCAGTCCGGGCACATCGCGGGCGTCGGCTTCGACCTCTACATGCGGATGGTCGGCGAGGCGGTGGCCGAGTTCCGCGAGTCGCTGGCGGGCGGCGGGGAGCCGGAGGAGGAGCCGCTGGAGGTGAAGATCGAGCTGCCGGTCGACGCGCACGTGCCGCACGACTACGCGCCCGGCGAGCGGCTGCGGCTGCAGGCGTACCGCTCGATCGCGGCGGTCAACTCGGAGGACGACATCACGCACGTCCGGGACGAACTGGTGGACCGCTACGGCAAGTTGCCCGAGGCGGTGGAGAACCTGCTGATGGTCGCGGCGCTGCGGCTGTACGCCCGCCGGTGCGGCATCTCGGACATCACCCTGCAGGGCTCCAATGTCCGCTTCGGGCCGGTGGAGCTGCGGGAGTCCCAGCAGCTGCGGCTGAACCGGCTCTACCCGCGCAGCCAGGTCAAGGCGGCGGCCCAGCAGCTGCTGGTGCCGCGACCGAGCACCGGGCGGATCGGCGGCAAGCCGCTGGTCGGCCGGGAACTGCTCAGCTGGTGCAGCGAGTTCCTGTCGGCCATGTTCGACGACCTGGCGGGGGCGAAGAAGTAGCGCCTGCCGGGCGATGGTTCACGGCGGTCTCGGGTTTCGGCCCGGGGCCGCCGTTCTGTGTGCGGGCCTCGGCGGCGACGGCTGTGAACAGGGCTGTCAGCCGAGCTTCCACTGGCCGGTCTGCGGGGCGAAGCCGCTGTCGAGGCCGAACTGGGCCTTGTCGAGCTTGGCGTCCTTCGGCACCTCGAAGGTGACGAAGCCGAGAGCGTTCTCGCCGGGGGCGATGTTCGCGGCCGCCGCCGCTGCCCCGGCCGCGCCACCGGTCCGCTCGGAGCCCCGCCCCTTCCTGCGGACGCCCGTCCCGGCCGTCCCGCCCGCATCCGTCGTGCCGCCCGCCCCCGCCACTCCGCCGCCGTCGTTCCCCGACCTGGGTGCCCAGTGCGCCCGCCTCTCCGACCTCGTGGACGCCGGCCGCCACACCGAGGTCCTCGGCCTCGCGGCCGGCCTGCTGCCCCGTGCCGAGGCCGAACTCGGCGGCGCCGCACCCCTGGTGCGCACCATCCGCACCATCTACGCCCGCACCCTCCTCCACGAGGGCCACCCCCAGCAGGCCCTCCCCGAGTACCGCCGCCTCGCCGCCACCGCCGACGGCGGCCCGCACGGCCCCCAAGGCCTCGACCACCGCTACCGCGCCGCCATCTGCCTCGAACACCTCGGCCACGGCGCCGACGCCCTCGCCGAGTATCAGGCTCTTCTCACCGCCCACACCGCCCGCCTCGAATCCGGCCTCGACGGCGACCTGGAGCGCGCCTACGACCTCCGCGAACGCATCGGCCTCCACCTCGCCGCCACCGGCGCCCCCCAGAACGCCCGGCAGTGGCTGCTCCCCCTCCTCCTCGACCGCGAACGTCGCGACGGCCCCCACCACCCCACCGTCCGCCGCCTCCGCCAGTCCCTCTCCACCCTCCACCCCCAGCACCCCGCCCCCTGGCCCCCAGCCACCCCCAGCCACCCCGGCGTCGGCTGGGGAGTGGGAAGTCGGCGGGTCCGACTTCCTGTGCGGGGGATGATCGGCGGTCTCGGGAGCAGGACATCGATGTCCGGGATGTGGTGGGGCAGGGTGTGGTGCGGCGGGTGGGGTGAGGGCCGCCGGGGGTGGGGGTGGGCGGGTAGGTTCGAGGTGTGACGACGAATGTTCCCGGCGCCAAGTTGATTCTGCTGACCACGACCCACCGGGTGGCTCCCGGGTTGCTGGCGTGGCCGGCGTGGGAGGCGTTGCGGTCGGCGGGGCGGGTGCTGGTGGCGGACGAGGGGCATCCGCAGGTGGCGGCGGTGCGGCAGGCCGGGGTGGCGGTGGAGGTGGTGGCGGCCGGGTCGGCGCCCGCGCTGGCGCGGCTGCTGACCGGGCAGCCCGCCGGGGCCGGGGCGACGGTGTGGCTGGGCAGCCCGGACGGGGATCCGGGGCTGACGGACGCGCTGGCGCGGCTGGCGGTGGAGCGGGCCGGTGAGGTGCCGGAGATCGAGGTGCTGCCGGGCTCGTACGACCTGCCGGGGGCGCGGCTGCTGGACCTGGTGACGGTGATGGACCGGCTCCGCTCGCCGGGCGGTTGCCCGTGGGACGCCGAGCAGACGCACGAGAGTCTGGTGAAGTACCTGGTCGAGGAGGCGTACGAGCTGGTCGAGGCGATCGAGGAGGGGGACCGGGGGACGCTGCGCGAGGAACTGGGTGACGTGCTGCTCCAGGTGTTCTTCCATTCCCGGATCGCCGAGGAGCACCCGACCGATCCGTTCACCGTCGACGACGTGGCGGGCGACATCGTCGAGAAGCTGATGTACCGGCATCCGCACGTGTTCGGGGATGTCGAGGCCGAGGGCGCCGCCGAGGTGGAGGCGAACTGGGAGCAGCTGAAGGCCGCGGAGAAGGCGGACCGCGAGTCGGTGCTGGACGGTGTGCCGGCCGGGCTGCCCGCGCTGGCGTACGCGGCGAAGCTGGTGTCCCGGGTGCGCCGGGCGGGCGTCCGCACCGTGCCGGACGAGCCGTACGAGCTGCCGGCCGAGCTGACCGCGGAGTCGGCGGGCCGACTGCTGCTCGCGGTGGCGCAGCGGGCGCACGACGCCGGGGTGGACGTGGACGCGGCGCTGCGCTCGGCCGCGCGCGGTTACCGGGACGCGGTACGCGCGGCCGAGGGCCTCAAGCCTGGTGGAGAACCCATCGGAGAACCGGCCGGAGAACCGGGCGGAGAGCCTGGTGGAGAGCCCGACCGGGAGCCGGACGGGGAGTAGGCGCTCAGGCCGCCGTGGCGGTGCTCTCCATCGGGCGCCGCTGCGGCGGGACGAGTTCCCCGATGGCCTCGCCGACGAGGACGACGAGTTCGGCGAGGCGTTCCAGGTCGAGGTGGTCGGGCAGGTCGGCGAGGGAGACGATCCGCTCGCCGTCGGGGCCGGCGACGGCGAAGAGGTCGATCGGTCCGAGGTGCTTCTCCGCGGTGTCGACGAGGGCGGCGACGTCGCTGGGGCGGCGGATGTCGCCGGAGACGCCGACGACGGGGCAGCCCGGCCGGTCGAGTTCGGCGGCGAGGTCCTCGGCGATGCCGACGTGCTGGTCGGCGATCAGCATTCCGGCGGCGCCGGCCGCGGCGAACCGGCGGGCGAGGCCGGCGCCCGACCCGCCGTCGAGTACCGCGATGACGACGACTGACCCGCTGACCCGCATGGTCTGCTCCTCCCTGTGGGCGACACCGCACCGGCGCCCACGCGTACTGCGGAGGATCGTAGGCAGGTCCTGACCCTCCGCAACAGGGATTACCCCTCAGGTGACCAGGCTCACGCCCGGCGTCCGGCCAAGAGCTTTCCAAGAGCTGTCCACGGACCGTCCACGGGTCGTCCACGGAGCGTTGGCGCGCCCGTCGCACGCCGTTGACGCGGGGGTCGCGAGCCGTTGAGGAAGGGGGGCGCGCACCCACCGGATACGGTCGACCCATGCCAGCTCAGCCCGACTCCGCCCGGCCCGCCGCCGCGCCGTCCGACGACCCCGCCCAGCCCGCCGCCGCGCAGCCGGCCGCCGCGCCGTCCGACGATCCCGAGCAGCCCGACGCCGCCGCTCCGCAGCTGTTCACCTGGGAGTTCGCCACCGATCCGTACCCCGCCTACGCCTGGCTGCGCGAGCACGCCCCGGTGCACCGCACCAAGCTGCCGAGCGGTGTCGAGGCCTGGCTGGTGACCAGGTATGCGGACGCCCGGCAGGCGCTCGCGGACAGCCGGCTGTCGAAGAACCCGGCGCACCACAGTGAGCAGGCGCACCGCACCGGCCGGGTGGGCATCCCGGGGGAGCGGCAGGCGGACCTGATGACGCACCTGCTGAACATCGACCCGCCGGACCACACGCGGCTGCGCCGACTGGTGTCGAAGGCGTTCACCCCGCGCCGGGTGGCCGAGTTCGAGCCGCGGGTGCAGCAGCTCACGGACCGGCTGATCGACGGCTTCGCGCAGCGCGGTTCGGCGGACCTCATCCACGAGTTCGCCTTCCCGCTCCCCATCTACGCGATCTGCGACCTGCTGGGCGTGCCGGCCGAGGACCAGGACGACTTCCGCGACTGGGCCGGCATGATGATCCGCCACGGCGGCGGCCAACGCGGCGGCGTGGGGCGAGCGGTGAAGCGGATGCGGGCGTACCTGCTGGAGCTGATCCACCGCAAGCGGGCGGACCTCGGGGACGACCTGATCTCGGGTCTGATCCGGGCGAGCGACCACGGCGAGCACCTGACCGAGAACGAGGCCGCGGCAATGGCCTTCATCCTCCTCTTCGCCGGTTTCGAGACGACCGTGAACCTCATCGGCAACGGGATGTACGCGCTGCTGCGCAATCCGGGGCAGCGCCGGTCGCTGCAGGAGTCGGTGGCGCGCGGGGAGCACGCGCTGCTGGAGACGGGGATCGAGGAACTCCTGCGCTACGACGGGCCGGTGGAGATGGCGACCTGGCGGTTCGCGACGCGGCCGCTGACCATCGGCGGGGTGGACATCCCGGTCGGTGACCCGGTGCTGGTGGTGCTGGCCGCCGCGGACCGCGATCCGGCCCGGTTCGCGGACGAGAACACCCTGGACCTGGCCCGGACTGACAATCCCCACCTGGGGTTCGGGCACGGCATCCACTACTGCATCGGCGCCCCGCTGGCCCGCCTGGAAGGGCGTGCCGCCCTGGCCACACTGCTTTCCCGGCTGCCCGATCTGCGGCTCGCGGAAAGCCCGGAGAATCTGCGCTGGCGCGGCGGTCTGATCATGCGTGGACTGCGGGAACTTCCGGTCGAATTCAGTCCGGAGAGTCGCTCCCCGCATACGCCCCTGCATACGCCTCCGCATACGCCCCCGACACCCCTTATGCGCCCCTGACAAACTGACACAAGATGACGAAACGCCGGGCGACACGCTGACGGAACGTCGCCCGGGGTCTTCCGGTTCAGGTGTGAACGCCCATCAATCCGGACATAGCGGCGCCGTTGGTAGGCGATCGGGCACGCGCCGTAATTTCTGTGTGATATCGGTGATATGAGCTTGTGATTGGTCTGAGGATCTGTCTACTCTCCCTGGAGTTCGCAGCTGCGGACCTCGTGCGCGGAACGCCGAATCCTGCCCGCCGCGTCACGGGAAACCGACCAGAACCCTGGGCAGGGGCGGGGGAACCAGGTTTGTTGCCGTTTCCCACGGCTTGGGGTGAAGCCGCCTGAGCGGAATCGTTTCCGCGTACGGCGGCCGGGCCACCTCCCGGTCCGAACCCGACAGCTCACCTCGCAGGCGTGCGGAGAGGGACCTCTTCATGCTGTTCGTTGGAACCGGTCGTCACCGCCGTCGTACCCAGACCGAGAAGGCCATTGCCGTCGCCGGTGTGGCCGGCGTCGGACTCGCGATGCCGCTCCTCACCGCCACCGGCGCCTCCGCCGCACCGGCCTCCGCCTGGGACTCCGTCGCCCAGTGCGAGAGCGGCGGCAACTGGAGCATCAACACCGGCAACGGCTTCTACGGCGGCCTGCAGTTCACCTCCGGCACCTGGAAGGCGTACGGCGGCACCGCGTACGCGCCGCAGGCCAACCAGGCCAGCCGGGCGCAGCAGATCTCGGTCGCCGAGAAGGTGCTCGCCTCGCAGGGCCCGGGCGCCTGGCCGGTCTGCTCGAAGAAGGCGGGCCTGAGCAAGGGCGGTGCCCCGGCCGCGGTCGACACCTCCTCGGACGCCAAGCCGCAGTCCGCCCCCGCGCAGCAGGCCCAGAAGCCCGCCGCCAAGCCGGCTCAGAACCCGGCCGCCCAGAAGCCCGCCGCGCAGAAGCCTGCCCAGAAGCCGGTGCAGCAGGCCGCCCCGCAGCAGCAGGCGCAGCCGCAGGCCCACGGCCTCTCCGGCCAGGGCGGTTGGGACGCGGACGCGAAGGTGTACTGGTACCAGAACAACGGCGCCTGGTACTGGACCAGCCACCAGAGCGTCTACCAGCAGTACGCGGGCCACGCCGCCGCGCAGCAGTACGCCCCGCAGGCCGCGCAGCAGCAGTACGCGCCGCAGGCCGCTCCGGCGTCCGGCCACGACTACACCGTCCGCGACGGTGACACCCTGTCGACCATCGCCGCCGCGCAGGGCGTGTCCGGCGGCTGGCACGCGCTGTACGAGCAGAACCACGGGACCGTCGGCGGCGACCCGAACCTGATCCTGCCCGGCCAGGTGCTGCACCTCGGCTGAGCCGACGCGTGAAGGCCGACGCGCGAAGGGGGTTGGGCCCGCCGGCCCCCTTCGTCCGCATTCGCCCGCTTCAGTGGGACAAGCTGGGACAAGCAGGTGAACTACTGGTGGGTAGCGGGGCCACACGCTGAGACGAGACCGAGGCGGACGTGGCCCCGGGAGCCTGGGCGGCTAGGCTCTGGTCCGTAACGACTCCGCAATCGTCCTGCTGACAGCACCACCGTCAGCCGGACCTGCTTCCGCAAGGAGATGCCTCGTGCCGTCCATCGATGTCGTCGTAGCCCGTGAGATCCTCGACTCGCGCGGCAACCCCACGGTCGAGGTCGAGGTCGGCCTCGACGACGGCAGCACGGGTCGTGCCGCTGTCCCGTCGGGTGCCTCCACCGGCGCCTTCGAGGCGCTGGAGCTGCGCGACGGTGACAAGAACCGCTACTTCGGCAAGGGCGTGGAGAAGGCCGTCCTGGCCGTCATCGAGCAGATCGGCCCGGAGCTGGTCGGCTACGACGCCACCGAGCAGCGCCTGATCGACCAGGCCATGCTGGACCTGGACGCCACCCCGGACAAGTCCTCGCTCGGCGCCAACGCCATCCTGGGCGTCTCGCTGGCCGTCGCCCACGCCGCCTCCGAGGCCAGCGACCTGCCGCTGTTCCGCTACCTGGGCGGCCCGAACGCGCACGTCCTGCCGGTCCCGATGATGAACATCCTCAACGGCGGCTCGCACGCGGACTCCAACGTCGACATCCAGGAGTTCATGATCGCTCCGATCGGCGCGGAGTCCTTCTCCGAGGCCGTCCGCTGGGGCGTCGAGGTCTACCACACCCTCAAGGGCGTGCTGAAGGAGCGTGGCCTGTCCACCGGCCTCGGCGACGAGGGCGGCTTCGCGCCGAACCTGGACAGCAACCGCGAGGCCCTGGACCTGATCACCGAGGCCATCCAGAAGGCCGGCTACGTGCCCGGCCGTGACGTCGCGCTGGCCCTGGACGTCGCCGCCTCCGAGTTCTACGAGGACGGCGCCTACCAGTTCGAGGGCAAGGCGCTCACCTCCACCGAGCTCATCGAGTACTACGCCGACCTGGTCGCGTCGTACCCGCTGGTCTCCATCGAGGACCCGCTGGACGAGTCGGACTGGGACGGCTGGAAGGCCATGACCGTCAAGCTGGGCGACAAGGTCCAGCTGGTCGGCGACGACCTGTTCGTCACCAACCCGGCCCGCCTGGCCAGGGGCATCGAGACCGGCACCGCCAACGCGCTGCTGGTGAAGGTGAACCAGATCGGCTCGCTGACCGAGACCCTGGACGCCGTCGAGCTGGCCCAGCGCAACGGCTACCGCTGCATGATGTCGCACCGCTCCGGCGAGACCGAGGACGTCACCATCGCCGACCTGGCCGTCGCCACCAACTGCGGTCAGATCAAGACCGGTGCCCCGGCCCGCTCCGAGCGCGTCGCCAAGTACAACCAGCTGCTGCGCATCGAGGAGATCCTCGACGACGCCGCCGAGTACGCCGGCCGCGGCGCCTTCCCGCGCTTCCGCTCCGCGGAGTAACAAACACAGTCGCTCCGCGGAGTGACGAGCGCAGTCGCTCCGCACACCAGTGAGCACGAGGGCTGCTGAGCGCCAGCCTGACCGGTGCCCCGCCTTTCACCCCGTAGGGTGGACGGCGGGGCACCGTCGCGACCAGGAGGGGATACGGGAGATGGCAGGCTGGAGGATCCCGGGCTTGGCGGCCCGGCCTCGGTTCACGAGCCGGGCGACCGTCCTCGTCCTGGTGCTCTGCTCGCTGGTGGCGATCCTCGCCTACCCGACGCGGCAGTTCATCTCCCAGCGCGCCGAGATCTCCGCCCAGCGGGCGAAGGCCGACCACGCGCGCCAGCAGGTCGAGCAGCTGCGCCGGGACAAGGCCCGCTGGCAGGACCCGGAGTTCGTCAAGGCGCAGGCGCGCGCCCGGCTGCACTACGCGGTGCCGGGGGAGACCCCGTACATCGCGGTGGACCCGGCGGGCCAGGCCTCGGCCAAGCCCTCCTCGTCCGCCGCCGGCGCCCCCGCCACCGGTGTGGCGGCCGGTCAGGCGATGGCCGCCAAGCCCTGGTACACCAGCATCTGGGACTCGGTCGACGCCGCCGACGCCGCCGCACCCGCCCCCGCCACCCCCCTTCCGCTCCCACCGTCCTCCGTTGGAGACACCTCCCCCCATGACCACTGAGAACCACCCCACCGTCTCCGACGCCGACGTCGCGGCCATCGCCGCCCAGCTCGGCCGGGTGCCGCGCGGCCTGCGCGGCGTGGCGCACCGCTGCCCCTGCGGCAACCCGGACGTCGTGGAGACGGCCCCCCGCCTGCCGGACGGCACGCCGTTCCCGACGCTGTACTACCTGACCTGCCCCAAGGCCGCCTCGCTGATCGGCACCCTGGAGGCGGACGGCGTGATGAAGGACCAGAGCGCCCGGCTCGCCGAGGACCCGGAGCTGGCCGCCGCCTACCAGAAGGCGCACGAGGACTACATCGCCCGGCGGGACGCGATCGAGGTGCTGGAGGGCTTCCCGAGCGCCGGCGGCATGCCGGACCGGGTGAAGTGCCTGCACGTGCTCGTCGGCCACTCGCTGGCGGCCGGCGAGGGCGTCAACCCGCTCGGAGACGAGGCGATCGGCATGCTGGAGGACTGGTGGGCCAAGGGCCCGTGCGTCTCCCCGGCCGAGGTCCAGGCCGCCGGTGAGCGGGTCGCCCGCAACCGCGCCAAGGAGCAGGACCACGAGGCCGTGATCGCCGCCAAGCAGCAGAAGACCGCCGAGCGCGCCGCCAAGAAGCGTGCCGCGGATGACGTCGCGCCGGACGCCGAGGGGCAGCAGGAGTCGCAGTGACCATGACCCGCGTGGCCGCGATCGACTGCGGCACCAACTCGATCCGGCTGCTGGTCGCCGACCTGGACCCGGAGACCGGTGAGATCACCGACCTCGACCGCCGGATGATGGTCAACCGGCTGGGCCAGGGCGTGGACCAGACGGGCCGGTTGCACCCGGACGCGCTGGCCCGCACCTTCGCGGCCTGCCGGGAGTACCAGGAGATCATCTCGGGCTTCGGCGTCGGCCCGGAGCGGGTCCGCTTCGTCGCCACCAGCGCCTCCCGGGACGCCGAGAACAGCGACGAGTACGTCAAGGGCGTGCGCGACATCCTGGGCGTCGAGCCCGAGGTGGTGAGCGGCGAGGAGGAGGCGCGACTCTCCTTCCTGGGCGCCACCAAGGAGCTGACCGGCGACCAGTTCCCGGCCCCGTACCTGGTGTTCGACCTCGGCGGCGGCTCGACCGAGTTCGTGCTCGGGACGGACGACGTGCAGGCGGCGCGCTCGGTGGACATCGGCTGCGTGCGGCTCACCGAGCGGCACTTCGGCGGCGCCGAGCTGCCCTCCGCGGAGCAGATCGCGGAGGCCCGGGCGCACGTGCGGGCCGAGTTGGACAAGGCCGAGGAGGTCGTCCCGCTGACCGGTGCGGCCACCCTGGTGGGCCTGGCCGGGACGGTCACCACGGTGTCCGCGATCGCCCAGGGTCTGTCGGACTACGACTCGGAGGCGATCCACCATTCGCGGGTCAGCCGGGAGCGGGTCGCCGGGATCGCCCGCGAGCTGCTGGCCGCGACCCACGCCGAGCGCGCGGCCATCCCGTCGATGCACCCGGGCCGGGTGGACGTGATCGCGGCCGGGGCGCTGGAGCTGCTGGAGATCATGGAGCGGACCGGTGCCGCCGAGGTGGTCGTGAGCGAGCACGACATCCTGGACGGGATCGCCTGGGGTATCGCCCGCTGACCTGCTGCGGGGCTTACCCGACCGGCCCCGGCGCCCCTTGCGGGGAGCCGGGGCCGGGGCGCGCCCGGGCCCGTGCGGAAAAGTTCGTGAATTTCTTCACATGGCGATCGGGTCATTCGGCGCACCGCCTCGCCCGCTACGTCCGAATTGTGGGACCGAAGGCCTACCGGGCGTGAGGCCCGCTGGATCGCAGGCCAGGGCTCGTTCACGGTTTGAAAATCGAAATCATGCGCGGGAACCCGGGCGCTGTACGGATCGTTGCTGCTCAGCAGGGTAGTGCTCCGGCGCACGTTCGCGAGGGGGCGCGAAGGGGTGTGAGCACACACGCCTGGGCGGGATTTGTGGCCGCGCAGTGTAGCACGGGGGGTCCATGAGCTTGTGACCGGGCTCACGAAGGCTGCTCCGGACGGTGCTGGATACTTTCGGATATGAGCACCACGGAGCGTCCTCGCATCCTCATTGTCGGCGGTGGTTACGTCGGCCTGTATGCCGCGATGCGCATCCTCAAGAAGATGCGCTACGGCGAAGCGACCGTCACGGTCGTGGACCCGCGGTCGTACATGACGTACCTGCCTTTCCTCCCCGAGGCGGCCGGCGGCAACGTCGCGCCCCGCAACCTCGTCGCGCCGCTGCGCAGCGCCCTCAAGCAGGCGGAGGTGCTGACCGGGTCCGTCACCGGCATCGACCACGCCCGCAAGGTCGCCACGATCCAGCCCGCGGCCGGCGACAGCTACGAGCTGCCCTTCGAGTACCTGGTCGTCGCGACCGGCTCGGTCTCCCGCACCTTCCCGATCCCGGGTCTGGCGGAGAACGGCATCGGCATGAAGACGGTCGAGGAGGCCATCGGCCTCCGCAACCACGTCATGGCCCAGCTCGACAAGGCCGAGTCCACCTCGGACGCGGAGGTCCGCCGCAAGGCCCTGACCTTCGTCGTCATCGGCGGCGGCTTCGCCGGCATCGAGACGATCGCCGAGATCGAGGACATGGCGCGCGACGCGTCCAAGCTGTACCGGACCGTCAGCCGCGACGACATGCGCTTCGTCGTGGTCGAGGCCGCCAACCGCATCCTCCCCGAGATGGGCCCGGACCTCGGTCTGTGGACCAAGGAGAAGCTCGAGGAGCGCAACATCGAGGTCTACATCGAGACCTCGATGGACTCCTGCGTCGACGGCCACGTCATGCTGAAGAACGGCATGGAGATGGACGCCTCCACCATCGTGTGGACGGCCGGCGTGAAGCCGAACCCGGTGCTGTCCGAGTTCGGCCTGCCGCTGGGCCCGCGCGGCCACGTCGACACCGCGCCGACTCTCCAGGTCCAGGGCTTCGACTACGTCTGGGCCGCCGGCGACAACGCCCAGGTCCCGGACCTCGCCTCCGGCGAGGGCGCCTGGTGCCCGCCGAACGCGCAGCACGCCTGCCGCCAGGCCGTCGTCCTCGGCGACAACGTGATCTCCGGCATGCGGGGCTTCCCGCAGAAGGAGTACAAGCACAAGAACCTGGGCGCGGTCGCCGGTCTCGGCCTGCACAAGGGCGTGGCGATCCTCTTCGGCAAGTACAAGCTGAAGGGCCGTCCGGCCTGGTGGTTCCACCGCCTGTACCACGGTGCGATGGTCCCGACCTTCAACCGCAAGGTCCGCGTCTTCACCGACTGGACGCTCGCGATGTTCCTGAAGCGCGAGATGGTCGGCCTCTCCCAGATGGAGAAGCCGCAGCTTCCGATCCAGGAGGTCACCCCGCCCACCAAGCCCGTCGAGGCCGCCAAGCCGGCCGCCGACAAGGAACTCGCGAGCAAGTAAGCGACTGAGACCCCGGTGTGGGAGCACCGGGGTATGAGTCGGAGGCCCTCCGCCCGGCAGCGTCGCCGGACCACGACCTCCGTGGTGCTCAGCCGGCCCTGTGACCGGGCGGAGTACAGCAGTAGAAGAGCCCCTGCCGGACCTCCGGCAGGGGCTCGCTCTGTTGTTTCGCCCGCTCGCCTCCGGGGCGCTCGGGATCCGGTGCCGACGGTCGGCGCTCCCTCGCTCGTGCCTCGCTCCCTCGCTTCTCCCTTTCGGCACCGGCGCGCCCCTTCGGCTCGGGGCGGGGTTCGCCCGCTCGCCCGTGACGCTGCTCGGGGCGGGGTTCGCCCGCTCGCCCGTGACGCCGCTCGGGGCGGGAGTTCGCCCGCTCGCCCGTGATGCCGCTCGGGTGGGGACTCGGGGTCAGTCGGTCTTGATGCTCGACAGGATGTCCAGCTTGGACGCCCGGCGGGCCGGCCAGATCGCGGCCACCAGGCCGACCACCCCGGCCAGCGCCAGGAACATCGCCAGCTGGCCGTACGGCAGGACGGTGGTCAGGCCGGCCAGGCTGGACTTCAGGGTGCCGTTGATCGCCCAGGCGATGAAGCAGCCGAGGGCCAGGCCGACGCCGGCGCCGAACATCGAGATCACCACGGACTCCAGACGGACCATCCGCTTGATGCCCCGGCGGTCCAGACCGATCGCCCGCAGCATCCCGATCTCGCGCTTGCGCTCGAAGACCGACATCGCCAGCGTGTTGATCACGCCCAGGATCGCGATCAGGACCGCCATCCCCAGCAGGCCGTACATCAGGTTCAGCGCGAAGGTGATGGTCTGGCTGAAGTCGTCGCGGACGTCCTGCCTGGACTTCACCTCGATCACCGGGTTGGCGCCGGTGGCGTCCTTGAGCGACTGCTTGAGCGAGTCGGTGGCGCCGTCCTTGCCCTTGACCAGGACGTCGGAGATGTACGGCTTCGGCTCGTGCTTGGCGATCTCGCTGTTGGCCACCACGACCGGGCCGAGCATGCCGCCCGTCTTGTACACGCCGCCGACGGTGAGCTGCCCCGTGGAGGCGTCCGGGTAGGAGACGGTCAGCGTGGAGCCGGTGGTGACGTTGAACTTCTTGGCGACGTCCTCGTCCACCAGGAGTCGGCCCTGGCCGAGCGCGGCGGCGGAGCCGCTGGTCAGCTTGATGTCGGCGACCTGGTCGAAGCTCGCCGCGTCCAGGCCGGCGATCGACTTGCTGGTGCCGTTGAGCTCCCAGTACGCGGCGGTCATCGGCGAGGAGGCCGCCACCCCGGGCGCCTTGGCGATCTGCCCGGGCACCTGGTCGGAGAGGCTCATGCCGTTGGCGGCCGAGACGACGTAGTCGGCCTTCATCGAGCTGGTGACGGCCCGGTCGACCGCGTCGCCCACCGAGGCGCCGATCACGGTGAGACCGCTGACCAGGGTCAGGCCGATGGTGAGCGCGGCCGCGGTGGCCGCGGTGCGGCGCGGGTTGCGCACCGCGTTCTGCTGGGCGAGCTTGCCGGGGGTGCCGCCGAGCCCGCGCAGCAGCGGGCCGAGCAGCGCGACCACCGGCCGGGAGAGCAGCGGCAGCAGGACGAACACGCCGATCAGGGCCAGGAAGGCGCCCAGGCCGACCGGCATCCGGCCGCTGTCGTCACCGGTGGAGGCGCCGTAGCCGATCAGGGCCAGACCGCCGGCGGCGAGCAGCGAGCCGATCGTGTTGCGGACCACCAGGCTCTTCTGGGAGGCCGGCTGGTCGCCGCTGCTCATCGCGGCCACCGGGGCGATCCGGGCGGCGCGCAGGGCGGGCAGCAGGGCCGACAGGACCGTCACCACGACGCCGACCACCAGGGTCACCGCGACGGTGAGCGGCTTGATCACCAGCGCGCCGCTCGGCATGTTCTCGTTCAGGCCGCCGATCAGGGACTGCATCCCCGCGCCGATCCCGACGCCCGCAGCCAGACCGGCCACCGCCGAGACGGTGCCGATCAGCAGGGCCTCGACCAGCACCGAGCGGGTGACCTGCTTGCGGCTGGCGCCGATGGCGCGGAGCAGGGCCAGCTCCTTGGTGCGCTGGGCGACCAGCATGGTGAAGGTGTTGGCGATGATGAAGATGCCGACGAAGAGCGAGATGAAGGCGAAGACCAGCAGCATGGTGCGCATGCTGTCGGTGCCCTTGGTGATCATCTCCTGCTCGTCGGCCTTGAGCTTGGCGCCGGTCTCGACGTCGAACTGGTGGCCGAACGGCACCTTGGGCTGGGCCTGGGCGAGCAGCGCGTCCTCGGAGGTGCCGGGCTTGGCGGTGAGGATGACGCTGCTGTAGCGGCCGGGCTCCAGGAGCAGCTGCTGGGCGGTGGTCCGGTCGAACAGGGTGAGCGTGCCGCCGGTGCTCACGACCGGGTCGTCGGTGGTGAAGATGCCGGTGAGCTTCGCCTCGACCACCGGGCCGTTCGCGGCCACCCGCACGGTGTCGCCGACCTTGTAGCCCGCCTTGTCGGCGGTCTTGCGGTCGAGCGCGATCTCCTTGCCGTTCTTCGGGCCCTGGCCCTCGGCCATCGGGTAGCGCGGGTCCTTGCCGTCCTGGCCGGGCGCGAAGTTGGCGCCCTTGGCGGCCCAGAACTGGCCGATCAGGTTGCCCTTGTGGTCGGCGACGCCGGTGAAGCCGCTCACCACGCCACGGGCGCCGGCGGTGCCCGGCAGGGCGGCCAGCTGCTGGACGGTGGCGTCGGTGAGCGCGGCGGAGCCGCTCTCGCTCTTCTGCTTGGCGCTGGCGGCGGAGCCGGCCGCGCGGTCCACCACCTGGACCGATATGTCCGAGTAGCTCTTGGAGTTGCTGTCCCGCATGGCCTTGCCGAAGGTGTCGGAGAAGACCATGGTGCCCGCCACGAAGGCGGTGCCGAGCATGACGGCCAGCGCCGTCATCAGCAGTCGGCCCTTGTGGGCCAGCACGTTGCGCAGTGCGGTGCGATACATGGGGTGTCCTGGGAGGGGTCGGAGGCGGGCTGCGGGCTGTCGCGGTGTCAGCTGGTGCGGCCCTTGGCGTCGAAGCGGCGCATGCGGTCCAGGACGGTGTCGGCGGTGGGGGTGTGGAGTTCGTCGACGATGCGCCCGTCGGCGAGGAAGACGACGCGGTCGGCGTAGGAGGCGGCGACGGGGTCGTGGGTGACCATGACGACGGTCTGGCCGAGTTCGCGGACGGAGTTGCGCAGGAAGGAGAGGATCTCGGCGCCGGAGCGGGAGTCGAGGTTGCCGGTGGGTTCGTCGGCGAAGATGATGTCGGGCTTGCCGGCGAGGGCGCGGGCGCAGGCGACGCGTTGCTGCTGGCCGCCGGAGAGCTGGGAGGGGCGGTGGCTGAGGCGGCCGGAGAGGCCGACGGTGTCGACGACGCGGTCGAGCCAGGGCTTGTCGACCTTGCGGCCGGCGATGTCCATGGGGAGGGTGATGTTCTCCAGGGCGGTCAGCGTCGGGAGGAGGTTGAAGGCCTGGAAGATGAAGCCGATGTGGTCGCGGCGCAGCTGGGTGAGCTGTTTGTCCTTGAGGCCCACGAGTTCGGTGTCGCCGATGGTGGAGGAGCCGGAGCTGACGGTGTCGAGGCCGGCCATGCAGTGCATGAGGGTGGACTTGCCGGAGCCGGAGGGGCCCATGATGGCGGTGAACTCGCCCTGGGGGAAGGTCACGCTGACGTCGTCGAGGGCGACGACGCGGGTCTCCCCCTCCCCGTAGACCTTGTTCAGGCCGGTGGCGCGGGCGGCCGCCAGGCCGGTACGGACGGCGGTTGCGGTCGACGTGGTCACGGGGGACTCCTTGTGCTCGTGGGCTTGTACCTCCATGCTCCGGGACGTGATCATGGTCTGGCGTCGCTCCGCCGGACGGTTGGCCCGACCATCGCTGGGCGTACGGGAGGGCTGATCCGTCCTCCTGCGGTATGACGGGAACCCTGAGGGAGGGGCGGTGGCCGGAACCACTATCCTTCGTGGCCGAAATCCCGGACAGTTCGTCAGATGGCAAGGAAACATGACAACTTCCGGGGCTGGGAACATGCGAAAGAGTGATCCGGGCGACTAGGCTCAGGGTGGTTTCGCAGGACGCCCGGATGGTGGAACGCAGACACGGGCAGCTTAAAACTGCTTGGCCGCGAGGCCGTGCCGGTTCGAGTCCGGCTCCGGGCACCGGTCGACCGGCGGGGGCGCCGACGGCGCCCCCGCCGGGAGTCGTTCACCAGATCCTCCTCGCGGCGTATCCCGGAATTTTTGCCAAGCCATTACCCTTATGCGTGGGCGGTGCAGTGCCGCCACGGAGGGAATGAGCAATGAGAAGCAGCAACCCGGTCTTCTCGCGGGAGGGGTCCTTCACCCGCGACTCCGGCTACGCGGGGTTCGGCAACACCGCGCAGCCCGGGAGCCCGTACGGCAACCCCTACGCGGGGACCCAGTACGCCCAGCAGCCGCAGGGTCAGGCCCCGCTGACCGACGAGCAGCTCTACCAGCTGTACAACGGCCCGTCGGCCGGTCCGGCGGCCACCGGGCGGATGACGCTGGACGACGTGGTCGCCCGCACCGCCATGACGCTGCTGACGCTGGTCGCCGCCGGTGCGGTGGCCTGGTTCGCGCTGCCGTTCGAGAACTACGGCTTCGCGATCGCCGCCAGCCTGGTGGCGATGGTCGTCGGCCTGGTGGCCTCCTTCAAGCGCAGCGTCAGCCCGCCGCTGATCCTGACGTACGCGGCCCTCCAGGGCTTCGCGATGGGCGCCTGGTCGCACGCGCTGAACACCATGCTGAACGGCATCGTGATCCAGGCGGTGCTGGGCACGGCGGCGGTCTTCGCGGCGATGCTGTTCGCCTACAAGAGCGGCAGGATCCGGGTCACCCCGCGCTACACCCGGATCGGCATCGCGATCGGCATGGGCTTCGTGCTGCTGATGCTGGTCAACCTGGTCGCGTCGCTGGCCTTCGGCGCCGAGATGGGCCTGCGCTCGGGTCCGCTGGGCATCGTGGTCGGCCTGGTCGGCATCGGCCTGGGTGCCTTCTTCCTGTCGCTGGACTTCGCGGAGATCGAGACCGCCATCGCCCAGGGCGCCCCGCAGCGCGAGTCCTGGCGGGCCGCCTTCGGGCTGACCCTGTCGCTGGTCTGGATCTACATGGAGATGATGCGGCTGATCGCGATCCTGCGCGGCGACGACTAACCGTCCCCCTGCCGTGAACCACTGCCGCCGGGCCCCGGAGCCACCCGCTCCGGGGCCCGGCGGCTTTTCGCCTAGGCTCGCTGGCATGCATGACGTACAGCCCCCGGACGTACAGCCCCTGGTCGAAGCCGTCGACTCCCTGGCGGATCGTTTCCGCTCGCTGCCGCAGAGCAAGCTGCTGGGCTCCGTGCCCGGGCACGCCTCGCGGGCGGCGGCCGCGCTCGACCTGGCCCGGCGACTGGCCGCACTGGCGTTGACGGTGGAGGGCGGGCCGGAGCGGGACTTCCCGGATGCCGGGGCGTTCGCGGTGGGGGACCAACTGGCCGTCGCCGGCCACGACCTGGCGGCCGCGCTCGCGGCGCTGCCCGAAGGCGCGGAGGTGGCCCTGCCGGACGGGCCCGCGGCCGTCACCGATGTGCTGGCCGGGGCGGTCGCGGCGGTGCGGGAGACGGCGGTGCTCTGCGCCTGAGGCGCTCTCGGCGCCGACGGGCCGGTCGGGGTGCTCCGGAGCCGGACATGCCGAAGGCCGGCCGGGTCGGTAACCCCTTGACCCGGCCGGCCTTCGGCGCGCCGTCCTGCTGAGGCTGCGTCAGATGCTGGCGACCACCCGGTCGGCGAGCACGTAGACGGCGTCCTCGTCGGTGGAGAAGGTCAGCGAGTACGAGCCGGAGAAGCGCGAGCCGCCGAGCAGTCGGACGTGCTCACCGGCGCGGACCGCGTCGATCAGCCGGTAGGCGGCCTCCCGGTCGCCCGGGGCCACGCAGAGGGTGGTGCCGTCGGCGAAGGCGTACACGTCCAGGGTGCCCAGCGGGCCCGGGCGGACGTCGACCAGGGCGACGCCCTCCTCGGCGAGGGTGGCCAGCCGGCCGTCGGTCCACTCGCGGGACGGCGCCTGGCTCGGCACGAAGTCGGGGTGCGAGGGGTGGCGGCGCGGGTCGGGCGCGGCGACCGGGGCCTCCTCGACGGCCGCTTCGGCATCCAGCAGCCCGGCCTCCAGGCCGGTGGCCAGCAGGTCGGCCTCGCGGCGGGCCCGGACGTCCTTGGTGGCCTCGCCCAGCGGGTGGCCGGGGCGCAGCGGCGCGCCGCCGTCGGTGCCGGGGTCGGCCGGGCCGGTGACGCCCTCGTCGATCAGGTCCTCCAGCGCGGAGCGCAGCGCCTCGCCGAACTCCGGGTCCATCGTCCCGGCGTTGTCGGCGGCGTCCTGCGGGCCGGTGGGGCGGGGGAAGAAGAGCGGCCACTCGTCGGTGCCGGAGAACACTCCGGTGAACGGGGAGTCGAACAGTGGCGCGTCCTCGGCCGCGCGGGCCTCCTGCTCGGCCCAGAACGCGCGGGCCTCGGTGATCTCCCGCTCGCGGTCGGCGGCGAGCGCCTCGGCGACGGCCCGGCGTATCGCGGCCTCGTCCACGGGTGCGGGCGTGGCAGGGGCCGCTGCCTGGGCGTCCAGTCGGCGGGAGATCCCGCGGAGCCGGAGCAGCACGGCGGTCGACACGGTGATTAGGATCAGCAGCAGGATGGTGTAGACGGCGCTCACGGAACGTACTCCTAGCGAGGAGCGGAACGGGGTTACGTGTCCACACTGCCCCATCCGGGGGTGTTACCGCAGTGGCGAATGTCTAATTCGTCCGGGACTTTCGCTCTTGTCCCCAAATTGTTAGGTAACACCGTTCTACGCAGTGGAGTTGATCCGCTCCGCAGTGTCGACTTCCGGGCCGAAAATGAACGGAAAGAGGGCCGGATCGACCTCGCGGTGTGATCCGGCCCTCAATTACGTAGCGTGACTCCAAATGGGTGGTCCAGACCCTTCGGAGGGTGCGGGGATGGTCAGCTGAGGCGCTCGATGACCATCGCCATGCCCTGGCCGCCGCCGACGCACATGGTCTCCAGACCGAACTGCTTGTCGTGCCACTGCAGGGAGTTGATCAGCGTGGTGGTGATCCGGGCGCCGGTCATGCCGAAGGGGTGGCCGACCGCGATGGCGCCGCCGTTGACGTTCAGCCTGTCCAGGTCGATGCCGAGGTCGCGGTAGGACGGGATCACCTGGGCCGCGAAGGCCTCGTTGATCTCGACCAGGTCGATGTCGTCGATGGTCAGGCCGGCCCGCTTGAGGGCCTGCTTGGAGGCCTCGACCGGGCCGTAGCCCATGATCTCGGGGGAGAGCGCGCTGACGCCGGTGGAGACCACCCGGGCGAGCGGGGTGATGCCGAGCTCGCGGGCCTTGGTGTCGGACATGATGACCAGCGCGGCCGCACCGTCGTTCAGCGGGCAGCAGTTACCGGCGGTCACGGTGCCGTCCGGGCGGAACACCGGCTTCAGGCCCGAGACGCCCTCCACGGTGACGCCGGCGCGCGGGCCGTCGTCCGTGCTGACCACGGTGCCGTCCGGGAGCGTCACCGGGGTGATCTCGCGCTCCCAGAAGCCGGCCTTGATGGCGGCCTCGGCGAGGTTCTGCGAGCGGACGCCGAACTCGTCCTGCTCGGCGCGGGTGATGCCCTTGAGTGCGGCCAGGTTCTCGGCGGTCTGGCCCATCGCGATGTAGGCGTCGGGCAGCAGCCCGTCCTCGCGCGGGTCGTGCCACTCGCCGCCGCCCTCCTCGGCGCGCTTGGCGGTGCGGGCCTGGGCCTCGCCGAAGAGCGGGTTCATGGTGCCCGGCATGCCGTCCGAGGTGCCGTGGATGCTGCGCGAGACGGTCTCCACGCCGGCCGAGATGAAGACGTCGCCCTCGCCCGCCTTGATCGCGTGCAGCGCCATCCGCGTGGTCTGCAGCGAGGAGGAGCAGTAGCGGGTGATGGTGGCGCCGGGCAGGTAGTCCATGCCCATCTGGACGGCCACGATGCGGGCCAGGTTGTGGCCCTGCTCGCCGCCGGGCAGGCCGCAGCCCAGCATCAGGTCGTCGATCTCGCGCGGGTCGAGCTGCGGCACCTTGGCCAGCGCGGCCTGGATGATGTGGGCGGTCAGGTCATCCGGGCGGACGTCCTTCAGGGAGCCCTTGAAAGCCCGGCCGATCGGCGAACGGGTGGCGCTGACGATGACGGCTTCGGGCATGAGGGGCTCCTCGCTGGGTGACGGCGGACCTGACGTCCGGGAGGAAAGTTACCGCTTGGTAGGTCAAGCGTCACCCGCCCCAGCGTGTGAGCTGGCCGACGTATTCCCGGGGCCCGGACGGGACTCTCCGGGCACGCCCGAGGGGGGCAGCCCGATCCGCAGGCGCTGGCGCAGCAGCGCCCAGCGGTGGCCGGCGCCCTCCGCCTCCACGGCCGCCACCTCGGTGCCCGCCTGCGCGGCCGCGGCGGCGGCGGCCACCGCGACCGGCAGCACCGTCTCACCCGGCACCGGCGCGGTCGGGCGCTCCTCCTCCGGCCAGAGGCCGAGCGCGGCGCAGACCGAGGGCAGTATGGCCATCGCGGCGGTCGCGTAGCCCTGGGCCGAGGGGTGGTAGCGGTCGGCGGCGAACATCTCCGGGCGGGCGGCGAACTCCGGGCCCAGCAGTGAGCCCACCGAGACCGTCCGGCCGCCCGCCTCCACCACCGCGATGGTCTGCGCGGCGGCCAGCTGTCGGCTCAGCCGGCGGGCCACCCAGCGCAGCGGCGGGCGCACCGGCTTGATCGTGCCGAGGTCCGGGCAGGTCCCGACGACCACCTCGCAGCCGTTGGCGCGCAGTGCGGCGACCGCCTCGCCGAGGTGGCGGACGGCCACCTGGGCCGGGCTGTGCCGGGTCACGTCGTTGGCGCCGATCATGATCACCGCGATGTCCGGGTGGTGCGGCAGCGCCTGCTCCAGCTGGCCGGAGAGGTCGGCGGAGCGGCCGCCGGAACGGGCCACGTTGACCAGCCGGACCGGGCGCTCGGCCACCGAGGCCAGACCGGCGGCGAGCAGGGCGCCGGGGGTCTCCCGGCCCCGTGCCACGCCGAGGCCGGCGCCGGTGGAGTCGCCGAGGACGGCCAGCACGAGCGGCTGCTGCGGGGCGGCGGCGCGGTCGGCGAAGGCCTCGCCGTAGACGCCGTCGGCCCTGGGCGGGACGGTCTCCAGGGCGCCGATGGCCTGGACGGCGAGCCTGCTCTCGGTCAGCAGCAGGCCCACCACCCCCACGCCGAGCAGCCCGAGCCCGCCGCCGCCGTACGCCGCCGCGGTGGCGATCCGCCGGGCCACCCGGGCCCGCGAGTCGTGTGCGCCTGGCATCCGGTGCCCCCTTCGCGTCCTCGTGCCGCCCCCGGCGGGGTCGTACACCCCTCCTACCCGCACGGAGGGCGCGAGTACCGGCGGGGGTGGTCCATTGGGGGAGGCAGGGGCCGCGGGGGATGTGGGGTCGTGCCTCCCGGGACGGACGGGCGGCCCGGGGTGCGTGCCACGCCCTAGGCTTTGCAGTACCGAAAGCACTCGCATGCCCATAGACCGGGAGGACCCCCGTGCGGTACCACAACTCGATCATCGACCTGGTCGGCAATACGCCACTGGTCAAGCTGAACAAGGTCACCGAGGGCATCAGCGCGACAGTGCTGGCGAAGGTCGAGTACTTCAACCCCGGCGGCTCGGTGAAGGACCGCATCGCGATGCGCATGATCGAGGCCGCCGAGGCCTCGGGCGCCCTGAAGCCGGGCGGCACCATCGTGGAGCCGACCTCCGGCAACACCGGTGTCGGTCTGGCGATCGTGGCCCAGCAGAAGGGCTACAAGTGCATCTTCGTCTGTCCGGACAAGGTCTCGACCGACAAGATCAACACCCTGCGCGCGTACGGCGCCGAGGTGGTCGTCTGCCCGACCGCCGTCGCCCCGGAGCACCCGGACTCCTACTACAACGTCTCCGACCGCCTCGTCCGTGAGACCCCGAACGCCTGGAAGCCGGACCAGTACTCGAACCCGGACAACCCGGCCTCGCACTACCACTCCACCGGCCCGGAGCTGTGGGAGCAGACCGACGGGAAGATCACCCACTTCGTGGCGGGCGTCGGCACCGGCGGCACCATCTCCGGCACCGGCAACTACCTGAAGGAGGTTTCGGGCGGCAAGGTCAAGGTGATCGGCGCCGACCCGGAGGGCTCGGTCTACTCGGGCGGCACCGGCCGGCCGTACCTGGTCGAGGGCGTCGGTGAGGACTTCTGGCCGACCGCCTACGACCGCGGCGTCGCGGACGGGATCGTCGCCGTCTCCGACAAGGACTCGTTCCAGATGACCCGCCGCCTGGCCAAGGAGGAGGGCCTGCTGGTCGGCGGCTCCTGCGGCATGGCCGTGGTGGCCGCGCTGGAGGTCGCCCGCGACCTCGGGCCGGACGACGTCGTGGTGGTGCTGCTGCCGGACGGCGGTCGCGGCTACCTGTCCAAGATCTTCAACGACGACTGGATGGCCGACTACGGCTTCCTGCCCTCGTCCACCGACGAGGCGCACATCAGCGAGGTGCTGGCCCGCAAGGAGGCCATCGAGCAGGGCGGCATCCCGCAGTTCGTCCACATGCACCCCAACGAGACGGTCGCCGAGGCGGTCCGGGTGCTGCGCGAGTACGGCGTCTCGCAGATGCCGGTGGTCTCCCCGGGCGCCGGGCACCCGGACATCATGGCCGGCGAGGTGATCGGCTCGGTGGTGGAGAAGCTGCTGCTGGAGGGCATCTTCGCCAAGGAGATCGAGCTGACCGACACCCTGGACAAGGTGATGTCCAAGCCGCTGCCGGTGGTCGGCTCGGGCGAGACCGTCACCAACCTGATGACCGTGCTGGAGAAGGCCGACGCGGCCGTCGTGCTGGTCGAGGGCAAGCCCCACGGCATCGTCACCCGCCAGGACCTGCTGGGCTACCTGACCGTCCGCGTCGCGCACTGACGCACGGTCACCGGCGCTTCGCCCGTGGACGGATCCGGAGGAATCGTCCACGGGCGAAGTGGTACACCGGCGTCACCTGCCCGCAGCATGTGGTTAACAAGCGTCCGGCATCGTAGTGGTCAACGGCAGCACGCCGAACGAGGCGACGGCAACCGTCCGGGAGCGGCTCCCCGGCGATCGCGGTCGACTCCGGACACATCGGGTGGCCCTGACACGGCCGCTGTGTCCTTCCTCCGCGGGAGGTGCCGTCGTCCCGCCCCTGTCCGGCTCCGGCCGATCGACAGGGTGTGGCGGCTCCCGCGGCCGCACCGCGCCGTACGGCGCGTCCCCGCGGCTCCCGGGTGGGGGAGCCGATGCGGGGGAACGGTGGGGCCGGTCCTTCTTCGAGGGACCGGCCCTTTCGTTCGGCTTCCTTCCGTCCGGCCTCCGTTCGCCGCCGGTCCCGGGTCCGCCGGCCCGCGGCTCCCGCCGTGTGCGCCGGGCGGCCCGCCGTTCCCGTACGCTCGCACGCATGACCAGCACTGAAACGACCGACCAGGACGCCCCGCGCTACGTCCGGGTCAAGATCGAGCTCATCGCGGAGATCACCGACGAGGGCGCCCTCAAGGCGGCGGCCCTGCAGGCGGTGACCGAGGACGAGTACCTCGACGACGAGGAGCGCGCCCAGTCCGTCGAGGCCATCGAGGTGGACCCGTCGGGTTCGCTCGCCCACTTCATCGACCCCGTCGCGCTGCTCGGCGACGTCCCCGGGGTGGAGCTCGCCTCGGCGACCTGGGAGTCGGCGCAGACCGAGTTCGACCCGGCCGACGAGGAGTGGGACGAGTACTCGGTGGACGAGTCCGCCGAGTAACGACGGCACTCCGTCACCGCTCGGAACGCCCGGTCTGCCACGGCAGATCGGGCGTTTTGTCCTTGTTCGGGGGCACGTTGGGTCATCTCATACGATCGCTTACCCTTCGGTGATGGAACCGTGAACGGGCGGATTGCGTTTTTGTATCCGTAAATGCCCGGGATGATCAGCAGGGAGACGCGACGTGACGGCACGGGACGGTCAGGGGCGGGCGGCCGGAGGAAGCTGGAGCCGACGCGGTGTTCTCGCAGGACTGATCGGGGCGCCCGTCCTGCTTCTCGCGGCCTGCAACGACAACAGCGGCAGTGGCGGTGGCAGCGGCTCCGGCGGCAGCGCGAGCGGCGCCCCGGGCTCGGGCGGCGGGAGCGGCACCCCGAAGACATCGGCCGCCGTGATCACCGTCACCCCCGCCGACGGGGCCACCGCCGCCAGCTTCAGCGAGCCGGTCAAGGTCACCGTGGGCAACGGCACGTTGAGCAGCGTCAAGGTCACCGACTCCACCGGCAAGGAGCTGGCCGGCCAGCTCTCCGCCGACAACACCGGCTGGACCTCGGCCGCGGCCCCGGCCAGCGGCACCAAGTACACCGTCGCAGCCGTCGCGGTGGACAAGGACAAGCTGGAGGCGGACTCCAACGCCGTCTTCACCACGGCGACCCCGGCCAACACCTTCGTCGGCTACTTCACCCCCGAGGACGGCTCGACGGTCGGCGTCGGCATGCCCGTCTCGATCAACTTCAGCAAGCCGATCACCGACCGCAAGGCCGTCCAGCAGGCGATCACCGTGACGGCGGAGCCGGGCGTCGAGATCGTCGGGCACTGGTTCTCCAGCACTCGCCTCGACTTCCGGCCGCAGGAGTACTGGGCCAAGGGCACCACCGTGACCCTCAAGCTCCGGCTCAAGGACGTCGAGGGCGCCAAGGGCGTGTACGGCACCCAGTCCAAGGACGTCCGCTTCACCATCGGCCGCGCCCAGACCACCGTCGCCGACCTCGGTGCCAAGAAGCTCACCGTCACCACCGACGGCCAGGTCAGCGCCGTCTACAAGATCTCCGGTGGGTCGCCCGAACACACCACCTGGGGCGGCAAGATGGTCATCTCCGAGCAGTACACGCAGACCCGGATGAACTCGCAGACCGTCAACCTGGGCAGCGAGTACGACATCGCGGACGTGCCGCACGCCCAGCGCCTCACCAGCTCGGGCACCTTCATCCACGGCAACTACTGGTCCCCGGCGTCGATCTTCGGCGGCCAGAACACCAGCCACGGCTGTGTCGGCCTGCAGGACGCCAAGGGCGCGCAGGACGCCGGTACCGACGGCTACAAGTTCTACAAGTCCTCGATGATCGGCGACGTGGTCGAGGTCGTGAACTCCGGTGACAAGACCGTCGCCCCGGACAACGGCCTGAACGGCTGGAACATGGGCTGGGCCGACTGGAAGGCCGGCAGCGCCGTCTGACATCCCGCCCGCACGCCCGGCAGGGGTGCGCGGATCAGCGCTTCGCGTAGTCCGTGAACCCCTGCCAGTCGATGACCACGCACGGCTCGTCGCCCAGGATCCAGGCGTCGTGCCCGGGCGGGCAGATCATGTAGTCGCCGGGGCCGAACTCCTCCGCCTGGCCGTCGTCCATGACGATCTTCATCCGGCCGGAGATCACGTACCCCGCGTGGGCCGCCTGGCAGCTGTCGGTCTTGGCGATCGGTTTCACGTGCTTGGACCACTGCCACCCCGGTTGGAACACGGCTCGGCCGACCGGGCCGGCGTCCAGGCTCACCAGGCGCAGTTCCCCTGTGCCCTCCTCGAAGGGGCGGACCTCCTCGGGATCGTCGAAGCTCTTGCGGACCAGACCGGACATGGCGGACTCCTCTCCACGAGGGGCGGCCCGGCCACCGGTGGGTGGCCGGGCCGCCCCTGCTGGCCCTTCCAGTCTGCGCCCGGAACCCGGCGCGGGTCACATGGAAGCGCCGACGCCCGGTCAGCCCTGGGTGCGGGCCACGCCGATCGGGCAGGAGGCGCCCGTACCGCCGAGACCGCAGTAGCCGTTGGGGTTCTTCGCCTCCGACAGGTACTGCTGGTGGTACGGCTCGGCCGGGAAGAACGGGCCGGCCGGGGCGATCTCGGTGGTGATCGGGCCGTAGCCGAGCGCGGTCAGGGCCGGCTGGAAGGCGTCCCGGGAGGCCGCGGCGGCCTCGGCCTGGGCGGGCGAGTGGGTGTAGACCGCGGAGCGGTACTGGGTGCCCACGTCGTTGCCCTGGCGGTTGCCCTGGGTCGGGTCGTGCGCCTCCCAGAACGTCTTCAGCAGCCGCTCGTAGGAGACCACCGCCGGGTCGTACACCACCCGGACCGCCTCGGTGTGCCCGGTCAGCCCGCTGCACACCTCCTCGTACGTCGGGTTGGCGGTGAAGCCGCCCTGGTAGCCGACCAGCGTCGTCCAGACGCCGGGCAGGCGCCAGAACGTCCGCTCGGCGCCCCAGAAGCAGCCCAGCCCGAAGTCGGCCACCTCCAGGCCCTCCGGGTACGGGCCGGACAGCGGGTGCCCGAGCACGGTGTGCGGTTCGCGCAGCTCGAAGGACGGGGCGGCCCGGCCGGGCAGCGCCTGGTCGGCGGGGACGAGCGAGGTCTTGTGGCGGTTGAACAGCACGGCCTGCTCCATCGGGTCGGGAAACCTGGTGCAGTGTGCAACGCGAACGGCCGCCCCCGGATTCCGGGAGCGGCCGTCGGGTTCCGTCCGTCGTGGCCCGCTGCGGCCGCGACCGCGGGCGCGGTCAGGCCTGCGGCGGTCAGGCCTGCTGTTCGGCTGCCGCGACCGCGCCCCGGACCGCGTCGATCCGCAGGTCGACGAAGGCCTGCCGGGGATCGTTGAAGATCACGGTGAACGGCTGCGGGATGTACCGGCCCAGCGCCCGGTACTGCTCCAGCGCCTCGGTCGACCGGCCGGCCCGGGTCAGGCCGTACGCGAGCCAGCCGCGCGCGTACCGGATCCGGTGGTGGTCCGGATCCGCGGCCGCCAGGTCGGCGAGCGCGGCGTCCAGGGCGGCGCCGACCTCCGGCCGCTCCCAGGCGGTGAGCTTCTCCCGGTCCTGGCCGAACTGCTCGTAGTACGCCTCCAGCTTCATCGGCGCGAGCAGGCTGCCGGCCGGCGCGGCGGCGACCGCCGCGTCGACGAACCCGTGCATCAGCTCGTGGCTGCCGTGCCACTTGTCGCACCAGTACTGCAGCGCCCGGTTGTGCGCCGCCCAGTGGTGCGGCTCGCGCTTGGCCAGCTCCGCCCAGAGCTCCCGGAACCGGTCGTTGGACCAGTTGAGGCCCATGGCGACGGAGATCTGCGCGGCCCACGGGTTGGGGTCGTCGTCGGCAGCGAGCTCGACGGCCGCCACACAGGCCTCCTCGGCCTCGGCCAGGACCCGGTGGAAGCCTGCGGCCTGCTCGCGGCTGACGTGCTGGGACCGGGCCGAGGTCCGGATGTTCCAGGCCAGGTACACCAGGGCGTCCGCGTGCACCAGCGCGGCGGCCGGGTCCTGCGGCCGCTCCGCGCGCCAGGCGCGCAGCCAGCCGTCGTCCTCGGCCGCCAGCCGGGCCAGCGCGCGCTGCCGCATCCAGCGGACGTCGGCGGTGGCCTCGGTGGTCAGGTAGGCGGCGGCCGGCCGCCAGTCGCCCGCCTTCGCGGCGGCGAGCGCGGCCGCCTCCTCGGGGCCGGGCTCGTCGTCCAGGACCAGCTCGCTGCCCGGCAGCAGCCCGTGGTCGGCCGGGGTGATGGTGTTCTTCGCCCGCGCCTCCTCGGTGAGCCGCGCCTCGTGGGCCGCGATGGTGGCCTTGGCCCGCTCCAGCTGGGCCAGCTTGCGCTTGGCCAACCGGGTCATGACGACCGGGAACAGCAGGACGAGGCCGACGACGACGAGCACGATGATGCCGATCAAGGAAGCTCCTTCCGAGGTGTGGCGGCCGGTCCGCCCGGTGGGTCGGTCCGCCGGGTGGATCAGAGAGCCGGGCGGGGTCAGGCAGCCGGGTGGGTCAGACGGCCGGGGCGGTGGGCGACGGGAGGCCCGCGCCGGCGAGCAGCGCGCGCATCGGCGCGGTGTCCGGGGTGTCCGTGCAGGCGGCGTCGAGGGCCGGGTCGAAGGCGTCCTCGAAGCCGTCCGGCAGGCGGAGTTCGGCCGGCCCGGACCAGGAGAGCTCCCAGTCGGCCCGTCCGGCTTCGGCCAGGGCGACGACGGCGGCGTGCGCCAGCTCCTCGCGCAGCGCCGGGCGGGCGAACTCGCGGGCGGCCCGGCCGGTGGCGGCGGCGGCCTGTTCGCTCTTCGGCAGCCGGTCGGTGAACTCCCAGGCCCGGCCGGCGTCGACGGCGTCGAGCAGGCCGTGGACGGTGGGCGGCAGGCCCAGTGCCGTCAGTGCCCGGCCGGCCGGGGCGGCCGCCTCGCGGGCGTGCGTCAGCATCGCCCCGCGGACCAGTGCGGGCCACTCGACCCGCTGCTTGCCGGCCGCCTCGGGGATCAGCGAGACGACCTCCAGCTCGGCCAGCACCCGCTCGGCGTCGTGCAGCAGCGCGAGGGCGGGTGCGTCGGCGCCGGGGCCGCGTCCGTCGTCGGGCAGCGCCTCGATCGCGGCGACCCGGCGGTCGATCGGCGGGTGCGAGTCGTACGGGTCGGGCTCGTGCTCGGGCAGTTCGAGCGCGTACTCGGCGAGCTCCTGCCGGCGCTTCGGGTCGCTCAGCAGGTGGAGCAGGCCGCCGTAGACCTGGCCGGGCGGCGGGAGCAGGCCCGCGTCCCAGCCGATGGTGGCGTAGCGGCCGAGGTAGAAGTCCTGGGCGGAGTCCAGCACCGGCATCTTGCGCAGCGCCGAGGCTGTGGCGTCCCGGCCCGCCAGCCGGGCGGCGACCAGATCGGCGGCGTACTCCTGGCGGCGGCCGACCGCCTCGGAGACCCGGAAGTAGAGCTTGGCGTACAGGGTGAAGAGCTTGGCGAGGGCCCGGTCGACACCGCCGCCGGCCTCCTCGCCGGCGGGCTTGCGGCCCTTGGCCAGCCGCTTCTCCGACTTGGCGGCGAGCTTGGCGGCCTCCTCGGCCTGGTGCAGGTCGGCGCGCTGGTGGAGACCGCCGATGGTGTGCAGGACGGCGCGGCGCCCGGCGACCGTCACGGCGGCCAGCCGTACGTCCCGGTTGCTGTAGTGGCCGAACTCGTGCGCCAGGACGGACTCCAGCTCGCCCTCGGTGAGGCCCATCAGCAGCGGGGCGCCGATGACCAGGTGCCGCTTGCCGGGGACCAGGCCGAGCAGCTTGGTCTCCTCCAGCACGCCCGCGTTGACCTCGGGCACCAGGCGGATCTCGGCCGGTCCGCGGACGCCGGTCCGCTCGGCGATCCGGTCGACCATGCCCCAGACGGCGGGCTGCTGCTCGCGGGTGAGGCGGACGCCGGGCAGCTCGCCGTCGTCGGTGCGGCGGCGGGTCAGGAACACCACCCGGAGCACCGGGTAGCCGATGACGGCGGTCACCCCCCAGATCTTGATCAGCCCGGGGTTCAGGTGGCCCGAGGCCTGGAACAGGGCGATGTCGAGGGTGAGCAGGCCCGCGACGATGCCGAGGGCGAGCAGGTAGAAACCGGCGAGCAGGGCCACGGCCGTGACGGCCCGGACGGATGTGCTCATGCCGGTGGAACGCTGGGGCGCGCCCATGCGGTGGTCCTCCCGGGGCGCGACGGCAGGACGGCGCGCGGTTGTTGCGTGGTGAACATGTGTACGGCAGGTGGGGATCGTAGCGGCTGCCGGTGCCCTACGCACCGCAGTTCGTGCCCGCCGTAGCCCCGCCCCGTCCACGGGTCCGGCCCGGCTTCCCGTTCCGGGGGGCGCGCGGGCGTGCGGCCATTAGGCTCGGACTCATGACCGAGCACCAGCTTCCCCAGGGCTTCGAGACCCTCGCCATCCACGCGGGTCAGGAAGCAGACCCCCAGACCGGGGCCGTCGTCACGCCGATCTACCAGGTGTCCACCTACAAGCAGGACGGGGTGGGCGGCCTGCGGGGCGGCTACGAGTACAGCCGCAGCGCCAACCCGACCCGCACCGCACTGGAGGAGTGCCTCGCCGCGCTCGAGGGCGGCGCCCGGGGCCTCGCCTTCGCCTCCGGCCTGGCGGCCGAGGACACCCTGCTGCGCACCATCCTCAAGCCGGGCGACCACATCGTGATCCCCAACGACGCCTACGGCGGCACCTTCCGGCTCTTCGCCAAGGTGCTGACCCGCTGGGGCGTCGAGTTCTCCGTGGCCAACACCCAGGACCTGGCCACCGTCCGCGAGGCGCTGCGCCCCAACACCCGCGCGGTGTGGGTGGAGACCCCGTCCAACCCGCTGCTGGGCATCACCGACCTGGCCGCGCTCGCCGAGATCGCGCACGGCGCCGGCGCGCTGCTGGTGGTCGACAACACCTTCGCCAGCCCGTACCTGCAGCAGCCGATCGCGCTCGGCGCGGACGCGGTCGTGCACTCCACCACCAAGTACATGGGCGGCCACTCGGACGTGGTCGGCGGCGCGCTGGTGCTGGCCGACGCGGCCCTCGGCGAGGAGGTCGCGTACCACCAGAACGCGATGGGCGCGGTCTCCGGCCCGTTCGACGCCTGGCTGGTGCTGCGCGGCATCAAGACGCTGGGCGTCCGGATGGACCGGCACAGCGCCAACGCCGAGAAGGTCGCCGAGCTGCTGGCGAGCCACCCCAAGGTCAGCCAGGTGCTGTACCCGGGCCTGCCCGAGCACCCCGGCCACGACATCGCCGCCAAGCAGATGAAGGCCTTCGGCGGCATGGTCTCGTTCCGGGTCGCGGGTGGCGAGGAGGCGGCCGTCGAGGTCTGCAACCGCGCGCAGCTGTTCACCCTCGGTGAGTCGCTCGGCGGCGTCGAGTCGCTGATCGAGCACCCGGGCCGGATGACGCACGCCTCGGTGGTCGGGTCGGCGCTGGAGGTGCCGTCCGACCTGGTGCGCGTCTCGGTCGGCATCGAGTCGATCGACGACCTGCTCGCGGACCTCAAGCAGGCGCTGGGCTAAGTCTGTTGGCCCTGCTGGTCCGCCGTGTACGACTCCATCGCGTGGTTGAAGCGGGCCAGCAGGGCGCAGAACGCCTGTTGCTCCTCCGGCGGCCAGTCGGCCACCAGGCGGCGGGTCAACTCGGCCCGTCCGTCCCGGACTTCGTCGAGCCGGCCGGCGCCGAGGGAGGTCAGCGCGAGCCGTACGGCGCGGCGGTCGGCCGGGTCCTGCACCCGGCCGACCAGTCCGGCGGCGACCAGCGGGGCGACCTGGCGGGTCACCGTGGAGGAGTCCACGCCCAGTGATTCGGCCAGTGCCTTGACGTTGGCGGGCCCGTGCCGCTCCAGCCGGTCGAGCAGCAGGTAGGCGGCCCGGTCCAGTGTCCCGACCCCGCCGCCGGAGGTCCGGACCTGTTCCATGCGGCGCGCGAACACCGCGAGCTGGTACTGGAGTTGGGTGTGCACGGGGTCGGTGCGGTCGGTGGCCTGGGGCGAGGTCGTCGTCATCGCGGCTCACGATCGTCGTGCGGTGAGTGAGGCTCAGAAGCAGCAGCGTACGCGGGCGCGGCGGACCCGGGAACAGGCCCGGCGTCCCGGATTGCCACCGTCCGGGCCTCTAACCTGGGGGACATGCACAACTGGCCGATCACTCTCGACGACGTCCGCGGCGCCCAGAAGATGCTCGCCGGGATCGCCCGGGTGACCCCGATGGAGGGCAGCCGGCACCTGTCCGGGCTGATCGGCGCGCCGGTCCACCTGAAGTGCGAGAACCTGCAGCGCACCGGCTCGTTCAAACTGCGCGGGGCGTACGTGCGGATCGCGGGGCTCTCACCGGTGCAGCGGGCCGGCGGGGTGGTGGCGGCGAGCGCCGGGAACCACGCCCAGGGGGTGGCGCTGGCGGCCTCGCTGCTGGGGGTGCGTTCGACGGTGTTCATGCCGGTCGCGGCGCCGCTGCCGAAGGTCGCGGCCACCCGCGAGTACGGCGCCGACGTACGGCTGCACGGCGCCACCGTGGACGAGGCGCTACAGGCCGCGCAGCGGTACGCGGACGCGACCGGTGCGGTGTTCATCCACCCCTTCGACCACTGGGACGTGGTCACCGGCCAGGCGACGGTCGGGCTGGAGATCCTGGAGCAGTGCCCCGAGGTGCGCACCATCCTGGTCGGGGTGGGCGGCGGCGGGCTGCTGGCCGGGATCGCGGCGGCGGTCAAGCCGCTGCGGCCGGACGTGCGGGTGGTCGGGGTGCAGGCGGCCGGCGCGGCCGCGTACCCGCCCTCGCTGGTGGCCGGGCGGCCGGTGTCGCTGGAGCACTTCGCCACCATGGCCGACGGGATCATGGTCGGGCGCCCGGGGGACATCCCCTTCGAGGTGATCAACACGCTGGCGGACGGCATCCGCACGGTCTCCGAGGACGCGCTGTCGCGGGCCCTGCTGCTCGGCCTGGAGCGGCTGAAGCTGGTGGTCGAGCCGGCCGGGGCGGCCCCGATCGCGGCGCTGCTGGAGCAGCCGGACTCCTTCGAGGGCCCGGTGGTGGCGGTGCTGTCCGGCGGCAACATCGACCCGCAGCTGATGCAGCGGGTGCTGCGGCACGGGCTGGCGGCGGCCGGGCGCTACCTGTCGCTGCGGGTGCGGCTGGCGGACAAGCCGGGCTCGCTGGCGGACCTGCTGGGCGTGCTGACCAGGCTGGACGCCAATGTGCTGGACGTGGCGCACGTCCGGATCGACCCGAAGCTGGGGCTGACCGAGGTCGAGGTGGACCTGCACCTGGAGACCAAGGGTCCGGAGCACTGCGCGGCGGTGGTAGGCGAGCTGCGGGACTCGGGGTACGTCGTCTCCGGCTAGCCGCCGGGTCTCCGGTCGGGTGTCGTTCGGGGCGTCGGGCGGGCGTCCGACGGGCGTCGGCCGGGGCCGGTGGGGCGGGAGTGGCCACCGGGTTTCCAGTTGCCGGTGGCTCGGGGCCTGATTGCCGGTCGTTGCTGCGGTGGGATGCCGGTTCTCCCTGGAACGATGGCGGAGCTGCATCCCTTGACGCGATATATCGCATCCTGGGAAGCTCGCGATACATCGCGTTCGAGTCCGGCGGGTCGAGAATCGGGTCGCCCGCGCGCCCGAAAGCGGGGCAAAGTGGGACAGATCGCTCCAGACGTCCGAGGAGATGAGGCAGGCCATGGCGCCAGCCATCCAAGCCGAGAACCTGGTGAAGACCTTCGGCGACGTACGAGCCCTGGACGGTGTCAGCCTCGACGTCCCCGAGGGCACGGTGCTCGGGCTGCTCGGCCCGAACGGCGCCGGGAAGACCACCACCGTGCGGGTCCTCACCACCCTGCTCCGCCCCGACTCCGGCCACGCGGTGGTCGCCGGCGTCGACGTGCTCAAGCACCCCGACCGGGTCCGCAGCCTGATCGGCCTGTCCGGTCAGTACGCGGCGGTCGACGAGTACCTGACCGGCTTCGAGAACCTCACGATGGTCGGCGAGCTCTACCAGATGAGCACCCGCGACGCGAAGGCCCGCGCGCTGGAGCTGCTGGAGTGGTTCAACCTGACCGAGGCCAAGGACCGCACCGCCAAGACCTACTCCGGCGGCATGCGCCGCCGCCTGGACCTCGCCGCCGCGCTGGTCGTCCGCCCGCCGGTGATGTTCCTGGACGAGCCGACCACCGGTCTCGACCCGCGCAACCGGCTCGGGCTCTGGGAGGTCATCGAGACCCTGGTCGAACAGGGCACCACGCTGCTGCTCACCACCCAGTACCTGGAGGAGGCCGACCGGCTCGCCCACGACATCGCGGTGGTCGACCAGGGCCGGGTGATCGCGCGCGGCACCGCCGACCAGCTCAAGGCCCAGATCGGCGGCGAGCGGATCGAGGTCGTGGTGCACGAGCCCGGCCTGGTCGCCGACGCCGTCGCGGCGCTGTCCGGCTACGCGCTGAGCGAGCCGGCGGTGGAGAAGAACACCCGCCGGATCACCCTGCCGATCAGCGGTGGCGCCCGGGTGCTCGCCGACGCCATCCGCGAACTGGACACCCGCGGGATCGAGATCGACGACATCGGGCTGCGCCGCCCGACCCTGGACGACGTCTTCCTCACCCTCACCGGCCACGTCGCCGAGCAGGCGGACCAGGAGGGCGGCTCCGACCCCAAGGGCCGGGGCCGGGGCGGCCGGGGCAAGGGCAAGGCCGACGACGCGGACGACGCCGGGAGCCGGGGACCGGACAGGCAGGCCGTCGCGGCCGGGAAGGAGAGCTGAGATGAGCGCCGCCACCGAGCACGCCATCGGCGCGCCGATGCCCAGACAGCGCCGGGGGCTGGCCGCCGCCCTGCACGACTCCTGGGTGGTCGCCAAGCGCAACCTGCGCCGGATGACCCGCATCCCGGAGATCGTCGTCTTCGGCCTGATGCAGCCGGTCATGTTCGTGCTGCTGTTCTCGTACGTCATGGGCGGGGCGATCAAGATCCCGGGGGCGGACTCCAGCTCCCACACGTACATCCAGTACCTGATGGCCGGCATCTTCGCCCAGACCGTCACCTTCGCCACCGCCGGGGCCTCGGCCGGCATCGCGGAGGACATGACCAAGGGCCTGGTGGACCGCTTCCGCTCACTGCCGATGGCTCGCTCGGCGGTGCTGGTCGGCCGCACCCTGGCGGACCTCGTCCAGACCGGGTTCATCGTGATCGTGCTGGGCCTGGTCGCGCTGCTGGTCGGCTGGCGGATCCACGACGGGGTGCTCAACGCGCTCGCCGCCTTCGGCCTGCTGCTCCTGCTCGGCTACGCCTTCTCCTGGATCGGCGCGCTGATAGGCCTGTCGGTGCGCAGCCCCGAGGCGGCCACCTCGGCCGGGCTGATCTGGCTGTTCCCGCTGACCTTCGTCTCCAACGCCTTCGTGCCGGTCGCCTCGATGCCGGGCTGGCTGCAGGGGATCGCGTACTGGAACCCGTTCAGCGCCACCGTCCAGGCCTGCCGGGTGCTGTTCGGCAACCAGGTCGGGCCGGTGGACAGTGCCTGGCCGATGCAGCACGCGGCCCTGGTGTCGGTGCTGTGGTCGGTCGTGATCACGGCGGTGTTCTCGTGGCTGGCGGTCCGCAAGTACCGCTCGTCCACCGGCTGAGCCGGCACCGCCCGGACAACGGAAAGGGCGGCCGCGGAGTCAGTCGACTCCGCGGCCGCCCTCGGCGTCGTGTGCCGGATCAGCCGGCGTGCGGCACGACCTTGACGATCTTCACCATGGCCGGCTTGCCGTTCGGCAGGTCGTAGGTGGCCTCGTCGCCGATCTGCTTGCCGTCGATCGCGCGGCCCAGCGGCGACTGCGGGGAGTAGACGTCCAGGTCGTCGGCGCCCGCGACCTCGCGGGAGGCGAGCAGGAATTCCATGAGGTCGTCCTCGTCGCCGTCGAAGGCGACCGTGACGACCATGCCCGGGGCCACCACGCCCGAGTCGGCCGGGGCCTCGCCGACCTTGGCGCGCTCCAGCAGCTGGGTCAGCTGGCGGATGCGCAGCTCGTACTTGCCCTGCTCCTCCTTCGCCGCGTGGTAGCCGGCGTTCTCCTTGAGGTCACCCTCCTCGCGCGCCGCCTCGATCTTCTGGGCGATCTCGATGCGCCAGGGCCCGGTCAGGTGATCCAGCTCGGCCTTGAGCTGGTCGTAACCGGCCTGAGTGAGCCAGGTCACGTTCTCGCTGGTCTGGGTCACGGGTGCTCCTCGTCGGTGCTGGGGCTGCGCTGAGCGTGTGGGTCGTCAGCAGGGTTGGTGGTGATATCGGTCTCAACTACAAAGCAACGCCCGCTCCCGTACCATCCGGTGCGGAAGGGGCGAAACCACGAGCCTAACAAGTCCTGCCGACAAGCGGGAGAGGCGCCGGCGCGCCATTGACGGTGGCGTTACGCCGCGGTGTACAGGACGGAGAGCGGGACCTCCTACGGATGCCCGCTCGCCCGATCGAATATGCGCCCCACCCGTATCCGCGCCACTCGTATGCGCCCCGCTCGGTTTGGGCTTACTGGGCTTGGGCTTGGGCTTACTCGGCTTGGGCTTACTTGGCGGGCGTGCAGCCCAGCAGTTCGGCGGTGGTGCCGCGCGACGTGGTGCGCAGGGTGACCGTCGCGTCGTAGCTGGAGCCGGCCGCCGGGACCGGGAAGTCGGCCACCCCGACCACCGCGTGGTCGTCGCCCTGCGAGCGGACCGTGCAGGTGCCGGCCTGTCCGTCGCTCTTGCTCACGGTGAGGTGCAGCTGCACCTCGGAGTCGGAGAGCACCTGGAAGGTCGGGACCGAGCCGTTGATCTTCGTCTCGCGCAGCAGGTAGGAGCCGCCCAGCCAGGCGATCAGCCCCAGGCCCAGCACGCCGCAGACCGCGCCGACCACCCTGAGGCGGCGGTCCGAGTCGCGGTTGCCGCCACGTCCGTAGCGTCCCTCGGGCAGCCGGGCGGCGGTGGTCTCTGCGGTCATCGGACTCTGTCCTCTCCTGGGGAGGGGCCGTGCGGGGTGGTGCGGGGAATGCGACGGACCTCCAGTCCGTCACTATAGGAGGGACACGCCCGCGGCCGGTCCGGCGGGGGCGGGGCTCGGCCGGGATCGACGACTTCCGAAGGCCGGCCGGCCCCGCGGCGACGCGGTCCCGTAGTGAGCGGTTGGTGCCCGATGATGTGGAAGGAACGCAAGGCGTTGACTGAGCAGTTGCGACTGATGGCGGTGCACGCCCACCCGGACGACGAGTCCAGCAAGGGCGCGGCCACCATGGCCATGTACATCGAGCAGGGTGTGGACGTGCTCGTGGCCACCTGCACGGGGGGCGAGCGCGGGTCGGTACTCAACCCCAAGCTCCAGGGGGACCCGTACATCGAGGAGAACATCCACGAGGTGCGGCGCAAGGAGATGGACGAGGCGCGGGCGATCCTCGGCGTCAAGCAGGCCTGGCTGGGCTTCGTGGACTCCGGCCTGCCCGAGGGCGACCCGCTGCCGCCGCTGCCGGAGGGCTGCTTCGCCCTTCAGGACGTCAAGGAGGCGGCCGAGCCGCTGGTCCGGCTGATCCGCGAGTTCAAGCCGCAGGTCATCACGACCTACGACGAGAACGGCGGGTACCCGCACCCCGACCACATCATGACCCACAAGATCACCATGCTGGCCTTCGACGCCGCGGGCGACCCGGACGCCTACCCCGAGGCCGGCGAGCCCTGGCAGCCGCTGAAGCTGTACTACAACCACGGTTTCCCGATGGGCCGCATCCGCGCCCTGCACCAGTACCTCACCGAGCACGGCCATGAGTCGCCGTACGGCGAGTGGATCGCGGGCTGGGAGAAGAGCGGCCGCAAGGAGCGTGAGATCACCACCCGGGTCCGCTGCGACGACTGGTTCGAGACCCGCGACCGCGCGCTGATCGCCCACGCCACCCAGATCGACCCGGACGGCCCGTGGTTCCGCGTCCCGCTGGACGTCCAGCGCGAGGTCTGGCCCACCGAGGACTACGAGCTCGCCCGTACCCTGGTCGACGTGGACCTGCCGGAGGACGACCTCTTCGCCGGCCTGCGCACCCCCACCCTGGCGGCCGAGGCCGCCGACACGCGCGACTGAACCACCCCCCGATGGCCCGGCTCCCCGTGAGCCGGGCCACCATAGAGATATGAGTGCCTCCGTGAACCTCGTCCACCTCGCCGCTGACCTCGCCGTCGACGACGCCAAGGTCACCCCCGGCCTCCTCGGCTTCGTCGTCTTCGCCGCCCTCGGCGTGGCGACCTGGTTCCTGGTCAAGTCCATGAACCGCCAGTTCAAGAAGGTCGACTTCGCGGAGGAGTCGGAGGCTCCGAAGGAGTGAGTCACCGGCGCCCCGCCGCCCGTTGATGCGCGAGGATGGGGGCATGCCGAACCGTCTCGCGGACGCGACCTCGCCGTACCTGCTGCAGCATGCCGAGAACCCGGTCGACTGGTGGCCCTGGGCGCCGGAGGCGTTCGAGGAGGCACGGCGGCGCGGGGTACCGGTGCTGCTGTCGGTCGGGTACGCCGCCTGCCACTGGTGCCACGTGATGGCGCACGAGAGCTTCGAGGACGCCGGGCTCGCCGGGTACCTGAACGAGCGGTTCGTCGCGGTCAAGGTGGACCGGGAGGAGCGCCCGGACGTCGACGCCGTGTACATGGAGGCGGTGCAGGCCGCGACCGGGCAGGGCGGGTGGCCGATGACGGTCTTCCTCACGCCCGACAAGGAGCCGTTCTACTTCGGCACGTACTTCCCGCCGCAGCCCCGGCACGGGATGCCGTCCTTCCGGCAGGTGCTGGAGGGTGTGGACGCCGCCTGGCGGGACCGCCGGCAGGAGGTCGGCGAGGTCGCCGGACGGATCCGCGCCGAGCTGGCCGAACGGGCCGCCGTCTACTCGGCCGGCACCCACAACCCGCCCGGCGAGGCCGACCTGCACCAGGCGCTGGTGACCCTCAGCCGGGAGTTCGACCAGGCGCGCGGCGGCTTCGGCGGCGCGCCCAAGTTCCCGCCGGCCATGGTGGTCGAGTTCCTGCTGCGCCACCACGCGCGCACCGGCTCCGAGGCGGCCCTGGAGATGGCCGTCCGCACCGGCGAGGCGATGGCCCGCGGCGGCATCCACGACCAGCTCGGCGGCGGCTTCGCCCGGTACGCGGTGGACGCCGGCTGGGTGGTGCCGCACTTCGAGAAGATGCTGTACGACAACGCCCTGCTGCTGCGCGCCTACCTGCACCTGTGGCGGGCGACCGGCTCGGCGCTCGCGCGGCGGGTCGCACTGTCCACAGCGGACTTCCTGCTGCGCGAACTCCGCACGCCCGAGGGCGCGTTCGCCTCCGCGCTGGACGCCGACAGCCTGGACGAGGAAACCGGGAAGCCCGCCGAGGGCGCCTACTACGCGTGGGAGCCCGGCCAGTTGGTCGACCTGCTCGGCCCCGCCGACGCGGCCACCGCCGCCCGGCTGTTCACCGTCACCGCCGAGGGCACCTTCGAGCACGGCACCTCCGTTCTCCAACTCCTCGCCGAACCCGAGGACTTCGCCGAGTACGAGGCGATCCGCGCCCGGCTGTCCGAAGCCCGTGCGGCGCGGCCCGCACCCGCCCGGGACGACAAGGTGGTCGCCGCCTGGAACGGCCTCGCCATCGCCGCGCTCGCCGAGACCGGCGCGCTGCTGGAGAGGCCTGACCTGGTCGAGGCCGCCGAACGCGCCGCCGACCTGCTGCTCGCCGTCCACCTCACCTCCGACGGCCGGCTCCTGCGCACCTCCCGGGACGGCCGGGCCGGCGCCAACGCGGGCGTGCTGGAGGACTACGCGGACACCGCCGAGGGCTTCCTCGCGCTGTACGCCGTCACCGGCGAGGCGGAGTGGCTGCAACTGGCCGGCGGCCTGCTCGACACCATCCTCAAGCACTTCACCGACGAGGTTTCCGGTGCGCTCTACGACACCGCCGACGACGCCGAGGAGCTGATCCGCCGCCCGCAGGACCCGACCGACAACGCCACCCCGTCCGGCTGGACGGCCGCCGCCGGCGCCCTGCTCACCTACGCCGCGTACACCGGCTCCGACCGGCACCGGACGGCCGCCGAGCGGGCCCTCGGCGTCGTCGGCGCGCTCGCCGGGCGGGCACCGCGGTTCATCGGCTGGGGCCTCGCCGTGGCGGAGGCGCTGCTCGACGGGCCGCGCGAGGTCGCCGTGGTCGGCCCGGCCGGGGACCCGGCCACCGCCGCGCTGCGGCGGGCGGCACTGCTCGCGACGGCGCCGGGCGCGGTGGTCGCGGTGGGCGAGCCGGGGGAGACCGAGGTGCCGCTGCTGGCGGACCGGCCGCTGGTCGGCGGGGCTCCCGCGGCGTACGTCTGCCGGCACTTCGCCTGCGACGCGCCGACCACCGACCCGACGGTGCTCGCGGAGCGGCTGGGTACGGCGGTCCGATAGCGGCGACCACGGGGCGAAGGGGGCTCGGCGCGGCGGCCGGATAATCGTTGGCGGGAGCGGACGGGCCGGGGCGACCATGGTCCATGACCTGGACTTTCAGTACCTCCCTCGACGATTTCCGCGCCCAGGCGGGTGCCTTTCTCGCCGCCCGCCCCGCCGAGAACACCGTCCTGCTCACCATTGCGCACCGGCTGGCCGAGTCCGGGCTGGACGTGTTCGGCGAGCCGCCGGTCTTCGGCTGGTGGCGGGCCGAGGAGGGCGGCCCGGTCGCGGGCGCCTTCCTGCAGACGCCGCCGTTCGACCCCCGGCTGTCCTTCCTGCCGGAGGCCGCGGCCTCCGAGCTGGCGGTCGAACTGGCCGCCGCCGGGGCCGGGTTCACGACGGTCAACGGGATCGGTGGGGGCGCCGTCGCGGTCCGCGCCTTCGCCGCCGCGTGGACGGCGGCCACCGGCGCCGAGCAGTCCGTCCGCTTCGAGGAACGGCTCTACCGGCTCGGCCGACTGACCGACCCGCCGCGCCCGCCCGCGGGCCGGCACCGCCTCGCCGAGCCGGCCGACCGCGAGCTGGCGATCCGCTGGTACGAGGAGTTCCGGGCCGAGGCCAAGGTCCGACTGCCGGACGTGCCGCGGGCGGTGGACGAGAAGACCGCGGCCGGCGGACTGCACCTGTGGGAGGACGGCGGCCGGCCGGTCGCGCTGGCCGGAACCAGCCCGGTGCTCGTCGGGATGTCCCGCATCGGCCCGGTCTACACCCCCGCCGAGCACCGCGGCCACGGCTACGGCAGCGCCGTCACGGCTGCCGCCTCGGCCCATGCGCTGACCTGCGGGGCCGACGAGGTGCTGCTGTACACGGACCTGGCCAACCCGACCAGCAACTCCATCTACCGGCAGATCGGGTACCTGCCGGTGGAGGACTGCCTGATCATGGACTTCCCGGCGCGGTAGGGGAGTTGCGGCGGCCGACGATCGCTCGCAGCCGGCCCCCGTCGGCGCCCGCCCGTCACTCCCAGTCCCAGCGGATCCCCAGGATGCACGGCCGCAGCGCGGTGGCGACGAGATGGACGCAGTGGTGGCCGTCGAGGGTCAGCTCCTCGGTCTCGTACGGGGCTTCGCCCGGGGAGTGGAGGGCGAAGCGGTGGCAGCGCACGGGGAGGGCGTCGGGGTGGAAGGTGACCTGGAGGACGTACTGGCCGGCGCCGGAGTTGAAGCCGCGGACGTACTCGCAGCTGGGGTCCGGGGAGGGCGCGTCGTCGAAGCCGTAGCCGAGCAGGTGGGTGTCGCCCGCGCGTAGCCGGCGGTCGAGGAGCAGTTCGGCGGCGAGCAGGTGGTGGGCCTGGTCGCGGCGGATGCGGCCGGGGCGGCAGTTCTCCTCGGCCCGGACGCCGACGCGGGTGATGTCGCTGCCCGGGTCGCCCTGGTAGAGGGCGAGGTAGCGGTCGATGCCGTCGCGGTGGGCGCGCAGCGCGTGCTGGGAGTCGCGGCGGGCGAGTTGGCGGTCGGGGCCGATCCGGATGCGCTCGATGTGGGTGACGGTGTGCAGGCCGGTGTCGCGCGGCCCGGCGAGGGCGGAGAGCAGGTCGTCGACGGCGGCGGCGGGGGAGATCAGGTCGCGGTACGGCCGGACGGGTGGGCCGGCGGGCGCGGTGCCGACGGCGCGGCGGGGACCGAGCAGCCGGGTGAGGGAGTGCTCGGGCAGGTCGAGGACGTTCTCCAGGGCGGCGACGGCGCGCAAAGACTCGGGGCGTTCGGGCCGGCGGCGGCCCTGCTGCCAGTAACTGAGGCTGGTGAGACCGACATTGACGCCGCGCAGCGCGAGGTGGCGGCGGATCCGGTGCAGCGCGAGGCCCCGGACGGCGATGGCGGTGCGCAGGGCGAGGTGGAACGGGCCGGTGCGCAGGGCGGCGGCGAGGTCGGCTGGGTCGCTTCGGTGGATGGCGGCCTCCTGAGGCGCGGACGGACCGGCTTTTGACCGTGAATATTCACATCGGTACGGCGGTTTGTCACCGGTCCGCGCCTGCTGCGCGGGGGTTTCCCGGGCGGCGTTCACATCCGCGCCCGGCCGTTCACACTCCGGCCCGGGCCCGTCCGAAGGCCGTTGACCCGCCTGCGGCCAGGCGCGATGCTCGGGGCGCGATCCGGACCGCGCCCCCACACAGCACCTCGCTCCACTCGTGCAAGGAGGCATTCCCCCATGCCAGTTCCACGGATACGGCTGCGCCGCGCGGTCTCGCTGCTCGCCCTCGGCGTGCTGGGCCCGGCGCTCACCGCCGCGGTGGCCGCGCCCGCGATCGCCGCCCCCGCCCAGGACCGGGCCCCACACCAGGTCCGCCAGGCGGCGGCGCCCGGCAGCACGGCCGATCTGGCCGGCACGTACAAGAAGCTCAACATCACCATGCAGCAGCAACAGCAGACCAACTGGTGCTGGGCGGCGAGCGGGAACACCATCGCCACCTGGTTCGGCTACAACTACAGCCAGAACCAGTTCTGCAACGCCGCGTTCGGCCGCGCGTCCGACTCCGGCTGCCCCAACAGCCAGGCCACGCTGGCCGATGTGCAGAACGGGCTGGACTGGGTCGGCATCAACCCGGGCTCGTACGTCACCGGCTACCTGCGCTACAGCACCGTGCAGGCCGAGGTGGACGCCAACCGGCCGGTCGAGACCCGCATCCAGTGGAGCTCCGGCGGCGGGCACATGCACGTCCTCTACGGCTACGACACCGGGAACAACTGGGTCTACTGGGGCGACCCGTGGCCGTCCAACTACCGCTACAACTGGGCGGATTACTGGTACTACGTGAACAACGACACGTTCTCGTGGACCCACTCCCTGTACCGGATCGGCGCGTGAGGGCGACCATGACCGAGAGCCGTAACCTCCGTCGGGCCGCCGTCGGCGCCCTGCTCACCGCCGGCCTCGCGCTGGCGCTCGCCCCGGCCGCGCATGCCGCCGCCCCCGGGTCGGCCGCCCCAGCGCCGGTGCCCGCCGCCGAGCTCGACCAGGCCCGCAGCGCGGTCCTGGACCCGGCCGTCCTCGACAAGGTCGGCCACTTCTTCGCCCGCAAGGGCGTCCCGCCGACCCAGCAGCTGACCCTCGGTGCCGCCGAGGAGGCGCGGGTGGCGAGCGCGTCCGCGCCGCGGCTGGCCGGCGACACCGTGCCGGTGTACGTCCTGGACGCCGGCTTCGTGGCCGGCACCCCGGGCGCACCGGTGGCGAAGGCCGAGTTCACCGCCAGCAAGGTGGTCGCGGCGGACGGGCAGACCGCCTCGGTCTGGACGGTCCGGCAGGGCGAGGCCTGGCGGGTGGTGAACATCGCCTCGGGCGGCGACGAGAGCGACTACGCGGCGAAGGCGGCGAGCGGCGGCGGCACCGCCTTCCGCGAGCCGCAGGTCAACGCCTGGTACGTGCTGCGCGACGGCCGGGTGCTGCCGCTGGACGACGAGGCCCGGCGCTCGGTGGGCGCGGACGGGGTGACGCTGGCCGCGTACCAGCAGCTGGTCCACCAGCGGTACGGGGACAAGCTGCCCGGCTCGGCGTACGACCGGGCGGGCAGGGGCGGCGGCTACCAGGCGGACGCCGCAGCCGGCGCCGCTGCCGGCGCCGCGGACGCCGCCGTGCAGCAGGTGGCCGCGCCGGAACCGGCGGCGGAGTCGGCTACGGGCGGCGGCGCGGCGCTGCCGGCCGTGACGGCGGTCGCGGCCCTCGGCGCCACCGCGCTGGCGGGCGCGGGCGCCGTCCTGCGGCGGAGGACGGGCGTCCGCCGCGGGTGAGGGGGAGCGGGGCCCGGCCGAGCGGCCCGGGCCCCGCTGCCTGTCCCCTCTTACCGCGACCGCTCACACCCCGGTTGCCGCGACCGCTCACACTCCGGCGAAGCCGCTCTCCAGCATCGCGAAGGTGCGGTCGACCAGGTCCGCGATGTCCTCCCGGCCTCCGCCGGCGGCCCACTGCAGCAGGGCTTCGGCGGTGGCGGCGGCGATGGCGGCGGAGGTGACCCGCATCTCGTACGTGGGCTCCTCGACGCCGGCCCGCCGGGTGAGCACGGTGAGGAACAGCACCTGCGGGTTGTTGCTGCTCCGGTGCAGTCCGGCCCGCAGCGCGGGGACCTCGGTGACCAGCCGCATCCGGGTGTACAGCTCGTCGCGCTCGTGCTGGAGCAGTTCGCGGATCAGGCCGATCATGGCTTCCCGGCAGGAGGTGAGGAAGGGTTCGTCGGCGGGCCGCTCCAGCAGGGCGGCGATCACCGCCGGGTCGTACTCGTCGGAGAGGACCAGGTCCTCCTTGGTGGCGAAGTACCGGAAGAAGGTGGACGGCGAGACCTCGGCGGCGGCGGAGATCTGCTCCACCGTGGTGTTCTCGTAGCCCTGCTCGGAGAACAGCCGGTAGGCCTCACGGCGGATGCTCTGGCGGGTCTTCAGCTTCTTGCGCTCGCGCAGCGACAGCGGCGCCTCCAGTAGCGCCTGGACCGGGTTGGTCGGGGCGTCCGGGAGGGCCGCGGTCGGTTGCTGGCGAGTCATGCGTCCGATTATCCGTGATCTCCGGTGTCGGCCGAGGTGGCGGTAGCGGGCTCCGTGGGCATCCGGGCCGCTACCAGCACCGCCGAGAGCACCGCGACCAGCCCGGCGAGCAGCAGCACCACCCCCATCCCGTGCACGTACGCCGCGTGCGCGGAGGCGCTGAGCGCGGGCCCGCCCCCGGCCCGGGCGACGGCGTCGGCGGCGACCACCGACTCTCCGGCCCGGTGCGCCGCCTCGGCCGGCAGGCCGCCGGTGTCCAGCGCGTTCCGGTACGCCCCGGACAGCAGACTGCCGAAGACGGCGATGCCGAGCGCGCCGCCGACCTGCCGCAGGGTCTGCAGAAGTCCGGAGCCGACTCCGGCGCGGGCCGGCGGCAGCGTGACCAGGGCGCAGGCCTGGGCGGTGATCAGCGACAGGCCCATCCCGATCCCGAGCACGCCGAGCCAGAGCGCGGCCCGTCCGTAGCCGTCCCCGGCGCCGGTGCGGCTGCCGAACAGCAGGGCGGCGGCGAGCAGGGCCAGGCCGAGGGTGATCACTGTCCGGGCGCCGATCCGAGTGACCAGCGGGTCGGTGAGCTTGGCGGCCACCATCAGTCCGAGCATCATCGGCATCAGCCGCAGGCCGCTGCCGAGGGCGTCGGTGCCGAGCACGCTCTGGAAGTAGAGCGGCAGCACGAAGAAGGCGCCGAACAGGACGAACGAGATCAGGGTGGCCGCGACGGAGGACCAGCGGAAGGTCCGGTCGGCGAGCAGGGCGAGGTCGAGCATCGGCTCGGGCCGGCGACGGCTGCGCAGCACCAGGACGGTGAGGGCGAGCACCGAGCCGGCCAGCGTGCCGGTCACCAGCGGGTCGGCCCAGCCGCGTTCGGAGCCTTCGATGATGCCGTAGGTGAGCGCACCCAGTCCGGCGGCGGCGAGCACGGTGGCGAGCAGGTCGATCCGGGGCGCGGCGGGGTTGCGGCTCTCGGGGAGCAGCAGGACGCAGGCGACGATGCCGGTCACGGTCAGCGGGATGTTGATCGCGAAGACCGAGCCCCACCAGAAGTGCTGGAGGAGGAAGCCGCCGATCAGCGGCCCGAGCGGGGCGCCCGCGGAGAGCGCGGCGGCCAGGACCGCGGTGGCCCGGCGCTGTTCGGCGGGTGGGAAGAGGACGGGGATCACCGCCAGGGACATCGGCATGACCAGCGCGCCGGCCAGGCCCATGCCGGCGCGGGCGGCGATCAGGGTGGTGGGGGAGTCGGTGAGCATCCCGACGGCGGAGGCGAGGCCGAACAGCGCGAGGCCGGCGGTGAGTGTGCGGCGGCGGCCGAACCGGTCGCCGAGCAGTCCGGCCGGGAGCATCACGGCGGCGAAGACCACGGTGTAGGCGTCGATGATCCACTGCTGCTGGCCGGTGGTGGCCCGCAGCTGCGAGGCGAGCGTGGGCAGGGCGACGTTGAGGATCGTCATGTCGAAGCTGATCACCAGGACGCTCAGGGCGACGGCGATCAGGGCGAGCCGGCGGCGCCGGTCGGCGGTGGCGACGGCCGGGGCGGTGGCGGTGGCGGGACTGGGCGGGGCGGCGGGCACGGTGACCTCCAGGGCCCTCTGTCGGTAGTTTCTCTCAAATGACAGTAACTCTCAAAAGATGGTCACCGTCAATATGATGGTGCTGTCATCGCACCGTAACGCTCTGTGATGTGTCCTGTAAGTGCTGCTTCCACACAAGGAATTGACGCAACGTTGATCTGTCGTTCGCCCCCCGTGGGCAGTCGGGAGTGACTGACGGTAGATACCATGTGGCAATCGGTCAGTGCTGGCCGACGCGTGCCGAGAGCGGAGAAGGGGTGGGGCGGCAGGCGCCGACCACGAGCCCGGCACCGGGGAAAGGGGAGCCGAAGTGGCCGACACGGACGACAAGCAGGCGAGCGCCCAGGTGTGGGGTGCGGCGGTGGTGGTGGCCTCCGCGCTGGCCGTGGTCGCGGCCTATCTGATCAACGGGGCCCTGTTGGTCCTGGGGGTCGCCGGGATCGAGACCGTGCTGCTCATGGTCTACGTCGGCCGTCGCTGGCGCGCCCAGCACGGTCGGCCCTCCCCGGTCCGGCACCGCCCGCGCCGCGGCATCCCGGACGCCGCGCACTGCGAGCGCTGCCGCCGGGCCCGGGAGGCACTGGACGCCCGGCAGTCGCGCGGCCGCTCGGCCCGGACGGTTCGGCCGGAGCCGATGGCGCGGGAGTCGTCGGCGTCGGAGTCGTCAGCGCCGACGCGCGCGGGAGCCCAGGGGCACCCGGCGGAGCACGGGCAGCACGAGAGTCACGAGCACCAGGAACCCGGCCCCCGGCCGGAGTCCGGCGCGGCCGACCGCCAGCCGTACGCGCGCCGCCCGCAGGGCCGGGCGCCGTACGAGCGGCCCTGGACGGCCGAACGGGCGGCCGCCCGGTCCGTGGACCGTTCGACCGCCCGTCGGGGTGCGCCGGGTTCAGCCGGCCGTGCTGTACGCCACCAGTGAGACGCCGACGTACTGCACGATGAACGCCCCGAGGGTGAAGGCGTGGAACACCTCGTGGAAGCCGAACCAGCGCGGTGAGGGGTTGGGCCGCTTGAGCCCGTACACCACGCCGCCGATGCTGTAGAGCACCCCACCGACGATCATCAGCACCAGGACGGCGACCCCGCCGGTGTGCAGGAAGTCCGGCAGGAAGAACGCGGCGGCCCAGCCCAGCGCGAGGTACACCGGCGTGTACAGCCAGCGCGGCGCGCCGACCCAGAACACCCGGAACGCGATCCCGGCGAGCGCGCCGCCCCAGACCGCCCAGAGCAGCAGTTGCTGGTTCGCGCCCTTGAGCAGCAGCATCGTGAACGGCGTGTAGGTGCCCGCGATGATCAGGAAGATGTTCGCGTGGTCCAGCCGGCGCAGCACGGCGTCGCCGCGCGGTCCCCAGTTGAAGCGGTGGTACACCGCGCTGACCCCGAACAGCAGCCAGGCGCTGACCGAGTAGATCGCGCAGGCGATCTTGGCGGGCGTGGAGTCGGCCAGGCAGATCAGCACGATCCCGGCGGCCACCGTGGCGGGGAACATCGCGGCGTGCAGCCAGCCGCGCCACTTGGGCTTGCTCTCCCTGTTCTCGGCAGGGCCCTCCGCGAGGCTCTCAGCGAGCGCAGCAGCAGTCATGGACAGCATGTTACCGGCGACCTACGGATCCGTAGGTTACTCGCGCGTAGGAAGTGGCGATCATCACTCTTGGACGTTTTGGAGTATTTGGAGTGTGGTCCCGCGCACTCCGTCCGGGACGTGAGCGACCTGTTACCGATGGGTAACCGTACTTACAGTAGTAAAAGATGCGTCAATTTCGACGCTTCGGGGCGTTCCGGCCTTGAGCCCGGAGCTACGCTGCAAGCACCCTCAGACCCCCGCAACGCCGTCTCTTCGCCGAGATGGCGTGAAACGGAGCGATCGTGTCGTACGAGATCTCTGCTCTCAGCGCATCCGCGCCCACCCACCACAAGCAGCTGCTGGCTTGGGTGAGCGAGATCGCCGAGCTCACCCAGCCGGACCGCATCGAGTGGTGCGACGGTTCCGAGGACGAGTACCACCGCCTCGCGGACCTGCTGGTGGCGCAGGGCACCTTCAAGAAGCTCGACGAGGAGAAGCGCCCCAACTCCTACTACGCCGCCTCGGACCCGACCGACGTCGCGCGCGTGGAGGACCGCACCTACATCTGCTCCGAGCAGGAGAAGGACGCCGGACCGACCAACAACTGGAAGGCCCCCGCCGAGATGCGGGCCGTCTTCCAGGGCGAGCAGGGCCTGTTCCGCGGCGCGATGAAGGGCCGCACGATGTACGTCGTGCCCTTCTCGATGGGCCCGGTCGGCTCCCCGCTGGCCGCGTACGGCGTCGAGATCACCGACTCCGCCTACGTTGCCGTGTCGATGCGCGTGATGACCCGCATGGGCCGGGCCGTGCTGGACCAGCTCGGCGAGGACGGCGACTTCGTCAAGGCCGTGCACACCGTCGGCGCCCCGCTCGCCGAGGGCGAGGCCGACGTGGCGTGGCCGTGCAACAGCACCAAGTACATCTCGCACTTCCCGGAGACCAAGGAGATCTGGTCCTTCGGCTCGGGCTACGGCGGCAACGCCCTGCTCGGCAAGAAGTGCTACGCGCTGCGCATCGCCTCGACCATGGCCCGTGACGAGGGCTGGCTGGCCGAGCACATGCTCATCCTGAAGCTCACCCCGCCGAACGGCGAGGCCAAGTACGTCGCGGCCGCCTTCCCGTCGGCCTGCGGCAAGACCAACCTGGCCATGCTCCAGCCGACCGTCCCGGGCTGGAAGGTCGAGACGATCGGCGACGACATCGCCTGGATGCGCTTCGGCGCCGACGGCCGCCTCTACGCCATCAACCCCGAGGCCGGCTTCTTCGGCGTCGCCCCCGGCACCGGCGTGGACACCAACGCCAACGCCATCGAGACCCTCTGGGGCAACACCGTCTTCACCAACGTCGCCCTCACCGACGACGGCGACGTGTGGTGGGAGGGCCTCACCGAGGAGCCCCCGGCGCACCTGACCGACTGGCGCGGCAACGACTGGACCCCCGAGTCCGGCACCCCGGCCGCCCACCCGAACGCCCGCTTCGCCGTCCCGGCCGCGCAGTGCCCGACCATCGCCCCCGAGTGGGAGGACCCGGCGGGCGTGCCGATCTCGGCGATCCTGTTCGGCGGCCGCCGCGCCACCGCCGTCCCGCTGGTGACCGAGTCCTTCGACTGGCAGCACGGCGTCTTCCTCGGCGCCAACATCGCCTCCGAGAAGACCGCCGCCGCCGAGGGCACCGTCGGCGAGCTGCGCCGCGACCCGTTCGCGATGCTGCCGTTCTGCGGCTACAACATGGGTGACTACTTCGCCCACTGGCTGAAGGTCGGCGCCCAGGCGGACGCCGCCAAGCTGCCGAAGATCTACTACGTCAACTGGTTCCGCAAGAACGCCGAGGGCGCCTTCGTGTGGCCCGGCTACGGCGAGAACAGCCGCGTGCTCAAGTGGATCGTCGAGCGCCTGGAGGGCACCGGCGAGGGTGTCGAGACCCCGATCGGCGTGCTGCCGACCGTCGAGGGCTTCGACCTCGGCGACCTGAAGCTGACCCAGGACGACCTCGACCTGCTCTTCACCGTGGACGCCGACATCTGGCGCCAGGAGGCCGCCCTCGTGCCGGCCCACCTGGAGACCTTCGGCGACCACACCCCGAAGGAGCTGTGGGACGAGTACCGGAACCTCGTCGCGCGCCTCGGCTGAGCCTGAGCCTCAACCGAGCGAGAGGTGGGCGCGCGGCACGAACCGCGCGCCCGCCGATGCGACAGGACGGCCGGAGTTCCTCCGGACGATCTTTCCCCGACCAAGGAGATCGTCCGGACCGGGACTCCGGCCGTAGTGCTGTCCGGGCCCGGGCGCCGATCCGCGCCGGGCCCGTCAGAGCAGGACCAGGATCAGAGCGCCTTGGCGTTGACGATGGTCCAGTACTTGTTCCAGCCCAGGCCGCCACGCCACTGCCGGACCGGCGCGCCGTTGTCCAGGCGGTAGTCGGCGACCTCCAGGTAGCTCATGGAGTTCCAGTTGATCAGGCCGACCTCCTTCGGGCCGGTCCGGACCTCGCCGGCACTGCCCAGCTCCCAGGCCTGGTTGTCGCCGCCGGTGCAGTCCCACTGGCGGGCCGGGGCGCCGTCGTCGGTGCTCCAGTCGGCGATCTCCAGGCACTTGCCCGAGTTCCGGTTGCGCAGGAAGTACGCGGCCTTGCCGGGCGCCTGGATCATGTCGAAGAGCTGGTTGGTGCCGCCGGTGCAGTCCCACTGGCGGGCCGGGGCGCCGTTGTCGGTGCGCCAGTCGGCGATCTCCAGGCACTTGCCGCTGTTGGAGTTGACGAACGGGCTGGCCTTCGGAATCTGCAGGCCACCGAGGGCCGAGGCCGGCGTGGCCGGCAGGGCGGTGGTCAACGCGATGGCGGCGACGGAGACGGCCGCGGCGGCGCGGGCACGGGTGAGCGGAATGCGGATGGTCAAGACGGACCGGTCCCTTGCGGAGGAGTGGGGGCAGGGGAGCGGAGCCTTCCGGGCGGTTGAGCGCTCCGGTGTCCGCGTCGGCCCGGGCCCCGGCACACTGCCGACCGGCCCGTCCCCCCTACGGCCCGGAGAGGAACCCGGGCCGCCGACGCGCGGGAATCATATGGTCCGCCCGGTGGTCCGTGGTTAAAGGAGAGGTCAAGGCTGGGCGTAGCCGCTGAGGAAGTCGCCGATGCGGGTCACGGCGTCGGTGATCTCCTCGGGGCGGGGCAGGGTGACCACCCGGAAGTGGTCCGGCTCGGGCCAGTTGAAGCCGGTGCCCTGGACCAGCAGGATGCGCTGGGAGCGCAGCAGGTCGAGGACCATCTGGGCGTCGTCCTTGATCTTGTGGACCTTCGGGTCCAGCCGGGGGAACGCGTACAGGGCGCCCCTGGGCTTGACGCAGCTGACGCCGGGGATCTGGTTCAGCAGCTCGTACGCGGCGTCGCGCGAGGCGAGCAGGCGTCCGCCGGGCAGCACCAGGTCGCGGACCGACTGTCGGCCGCCGAGCGCGGCGGCCACCGCGTGCTGGGCGGGCATGTTGGCGCACAGCCGCATCGAGGCGAGCACGGTGAGGCCCTCGATGTAGCTGCGGGCCCGGGACCGGTCGCCGGACAGCACCATCCAGCCGGAGCGGAAGCCCGCGACGCGGTAGGCCTTGGACAGGCCGTTGAAGGTGACGCAGAAGAGGTCCGGGGCCAGGGTGGCCAGCGGGATGTGCTCGACGTCGTCGTAGAGGATCTTGTCGTAGATCTCGTCCGCGTAGACCACCAGGTCGTGCCGACGGGCGATCTCGACGATGCCGTCCAGCACCTCGCGCGGGTAGACCGCGCCGGTCGGGTTGTTCGGGTTGATCACCACGATGGCCCTGGTCCGGTCGGTGACCTTGGCCTCGATGTCGGCGAGGTCCGGGTACCACTCGGACTGCTCGTCGCAGCGGTAGTGCACGGCGGTGCCGCCGGCCAGCGAGACCGAGGCGGTCCACAGCGGGTAGTCCGGCGCCGGGACGAGCACCTCGTCGCCGTCGTCCAGCAGCGCGGTCATGGCCAGCTGGATCAGCTCGGAGACGCCGTTGCCGAGGAAGACGTCGTCGACGGAGAGTCCGTGCAGCCCGCGGTCCTCGTAGTGCATGACCACCGCGCGGCGGGCGGAGAGCAGGCCCTTGGAGTCGCCGTACCCGTGCGCGTTCGCGAGGTTGCGCAGGATGTCCTGGAGGATCTCCGGGGGCGCCTCGAAGCCGAAGGCGGCCGGGTTGCCGGTGTTGAGCTTGAGGATGCGGTGGCCCTGTTCCTCCAGCCGCATCGCCTCGTCGAGCACCGGGCCACGGATGTCGTAGCAGACATTGGCGAGCTTGCTGGACTGGATGACCTGCATGCCTGCCTACTTTAGGGGTACGGACGACCCCTGCGGCGGCTCTCCGGGAAGGTGCCCCGGAGGGCTCGGTAGGGGCTCCTTGGATCGGCAGGCGGGGGCCTCGGCGGGCCTTCCAAAGGGGGAGCGCGGTGTCCGGAATGCTCCCGTACGCGAGGAACGCGGGCGGGTCGTGGTCCGGAACGAGACGGACGGCACATCGGACGGCGACAGACGCCGGCGGACGGCGGACCGGACCGCCCGCCGGACGGCACCCCGCTCGGCGCGGGAGGATGGGGCCGGTGCGTCGATCGAGGAGGGGGTGCGCCGGTGGTGCCGGTCGTGGTCGCGGCGGTGCTGGTCGGTCTCCTGGCGGCTCCGCCGCTGCGCGGGCTGGTCGCCCGGTTCGCGGTGCCGGAGGGCGAACCGTGGCGTGAGGCGTGCCCGACCTGCGGGCGAGCGGCGCGCCTGCTGCCGCCGACCGGGCGCTGCCCGGGCTGCCGGGAGCGGCTGGGCGCGGGCCCGTGGTCGGTGGAGTCGGTCGCGGCAGCGGTCGCCGTCGCGGTGGCGTACGCGGCGCACGGGCCGGTGGCCGCGGCGCTGGGCTGGGCGGCCGCGCTCGGGGTGGCGCTCGGTTTCGTCGACGCGCGGGTGCGCCGGCTGCCGTACCGGCTGACCCTGCCGCTGCTCGGCGGGGTGGCCGCGCTGCTGGTGGTGGCGGCGCTGGCCGAGGGGCGCACGGGGGTGCTGCTGCGCTGTCTACTGGTGGCGCTGACGGTCGGCGCGGTGCTCGAACTGGCCGTCTGGGCCCGGGCGTTGGGGCCCGGGGACTCCCCGCTCGGGTTCACGCTGGGTGGACTGCTCGGCTGGTACGGCTGGTCGGTGGCGCTCGGCGGGATGGTCGCCGCGGTGGTGCTGGCCGGTCTCTGGGCGGTGCTGCGGGCCGTCGCCGCCCTGGTCCGCCGGCGCCCGGTGCGCGGACTCGACGTCCCGGTGGGCCCGTTCCTGCTGCTCGGCGCGCTCACGGCGGTGCTGGCCGGGTAGCCCTTCCGAGCGTCGGCGGACGCGGCAGGGCCCGCCGTACCGGAGTGGTACGACGGGCCCCGCCGCCGGCGCGCGGGCCCCACCCTCAAGGAGCGGCGCGCCGGGGAAGGTGAGTCCTTACGGCATCTTGTGGACGAACGGGCCGACCGCGTCGGAGAACGCGTTGCCGTTGGCGGCGTCCCAGTTGGTCGACCAGGTCATCGCGCCGCGGATGGTCGGCCACTTGGCCGGCGGTACGAAGCTGCCGCAGTTGTTGCCGGTGGCCAGGCAGTCCAGCGCGTTGTTCACCACGGTCGGCGGGACGTAGCCGCCGCCCGCCGCCTTGCTCGAGGCCGGGACGCCGATGCCGACCTGGTCCGGCCGCAGACCGCCCTGGATGTGGGTGCAGACCTGGGAGGTGATGAAGTCGACGGTGCCCTGGTTGTAGACCTTGCCGTCGCAGCCGTTCATGCCACCCGAGTTGTAGAACTGGGTGTTGACGACGGTGAGGATGTCCTTGGTCTTCAGCGCCAGCTGGAAGTAGGCGCCGGAGGTGCTGTACATCCCGATGGTCTCGGGTGCCATGGTCAGGACGAAGCCGGCGCCGACCTTGGCCTGCAGGGCGTGCAGGGCGTCGCCGAGCGGGCCGGCCTGGACGCCGTTCTCCAGGTCGACGTCGATGCCGTCGAAGCCGTAGTCCTCGATGATCGCGTAGGCGCTGTTGGCGAAGTCGGCGCCGGCGGTGGCATCCCCGACGGTGATCGCGCCGTTCTGGCCGCCGATGGAGAGGACGACCTTCTTGCCGGCCGCCTGCTTGGCCTTGATGTCGGCGCGGAACTGGGCGTCCGTGTAGCCGCCGAGCGCCTTGGACAGGCCCGGGTCCAGGGTGAAGCTGATCGCGCCGGTCCGGGTCGGCACGGCGTCGGCGAAGGAGACCGCGATGATGTCGTACGCGTTCTGGACGTCGCTCAGGCGCTGCGGGGTCGAGTTGTTGTCGAAGTTCTGCCAGTAGCCGGTGACCGCGTGCGCCGGCAGGCCGGTGGCCGGCGGGGTGGTGCCGGTTGCCGTGGCGGTGGGGGTGGGCGTGGCGGTGGGGGTCGGGGTCGCCGTCCGGGTGGGCGTGGCGGTGGCCGTGGGGGAGGCGGTGGCCGTCGCGGTCGGCGTGGCGGTCGGGGACGCGGTCGGCGACGGGGTGCCGGTGCCGCCGGGGCCGATCAGCGCGACGTCGTCGGCGAGGTAGGCGCTCTGCCCGTACCAGCCGTGCAGGTAGACGGTGACGCTGGTGGCGTTCGCCCCGGTGGTGAAGGTGGTGGACAGCTGGTTCCAGCTGTTCTGGTTCGACCAGGCGGACGGGTCGGTGCCGCCGGTGCCGCGCGCGCCGAGGTAGACGTACGGGCCCTGGACCCAGGCGCTCAGCGTGTAGCTGGTGTTGGGCAGCACGCTGACGGTCTGGGTGCACTCGGCGGTGTCGCCGGCGCTCGGGGTGGCCTGCAGCGCGCCGGTGCCGGAGTGGGCCGGCGAGGAGACGGCGGTCGCGGCGCCGGTGCAGCTCCAGCCGCCCAGCCCGCCGTCGAAGCCGCCGTTGGTGACCAGGTTTCCGACCGCCGCGCTGGCACCGCCGGCGAAGAGGGCGAGGCCGCCGCCGGCCAGGGCGAGGGCGGTGGCACCGGCCGCGACGGCCGGGAGGGGGCTGCGCCGGCGCTTGTGCGAGGGCTGGTTCAGCGTACGGGCCATGGGGTGGCGCTCCTGGGGGAGGAGCGGCCGCCGCGGTGGGGGTCGCGGCGGCCGCGTGTGGGGGAGGGGAGGTCCGAAGTGAGCCTGGGGGAGGGGACCGGAGGAGGGTCGTTCCGTCCCGGGTCACAAGCTGGACTAGACCATTGCTGGTCGTCAAGCATCGGACGGACGGCTTACGGTTCCGTTAAGGATCCGGAGACCGTTCCGTGTCCGCACCGCCCCGGCTTCCGCATGGCTGCCGCACCACTCCCGAACGGCTCCCGGGCGGCCCTCGTACGCCCCCTCGCGTCCCGCGACGCGCCCGTCGCGACAGACTTCGTACAGGACCGTGACCAGACCGCTACCTGCGGCTTTACCGTGTGCCTGCGTGCCGGAGTAGGCTGCGCCGGGGCGGTGACGCACCAGCTGAACGAGCACGGAGGGGTCCGGGAACCATGGGTCTGCGCGATGTCGCCGAACGGACGCCGGGGCTGCGCACCCTGCTGGGCGGGATGTACGGGCTCTACGGCCGCCGGGTCGAGGTCCACCTCGCGCGCACCCCGCACCACATCGGCGTGATCCTGGACGGCAACCGCCGCTGGGCCAAGGCCACCGGCGGCTCCACCGCGTACGGACACCAGCGCGGCGCCGACAAGATCACCGAGTTCCTCGGCTGGTGCGACGAGACCCACGTCAAGGTCGTCACCCTCTGGATGCTCTCCACCGACAACCTGGACCGCCCGGCCGACGAGCTGGTCCCGCTGCTCGGCATCATCGAGGACGCCGTCACCGGCCTCGCCGCCGCCCGCCGCTGGAAGGTCCACCCGGTCGGCGCGCTGGACCTGCTCCCGCAGCACACCGCCGACGTGCTCAAGCGCGCCGCCGACGAGACCGCCGACATCGACGGCATCACGGTCAACGTCGCGGTCGGCTACGGCGGCCGGCACGAGATCGCCGACGCCGTCCGCTCGCTGCTCCAGGAGCAGGCCGGGCGCGGCACCTCGATCGAGGAACTGGCCGAGATCCTGACCGTCGAGCACATCTCCGAGCACCTCTACACCCGCAACCAGCCCGACCCGGACCTGATCATCCGTACCTCGGGCGAGCAGCGGTTGTCCGGTTTCCTGCTCTGGCAGAGCGCGCACAGCGAGTTCTACTTCTGCGAGGCGTACTGGCCGGCCTTCCGCAAGGTCGACTTCCTGCGCGCCCTGCGGGCGTTCGAGCAGCGCAACCGGCGGATGGGTCTGTAGTCCCGGCCCCACGGGCCCGTGGGGAAGGGGCCCCGCTCGCCGGCCCCAGGGCGAAGTGACCGCCGTAGGGCTGGCCTACCCGGCTGCCACACGAGGCCAAACGTTCACCGGCAATGATCCGTCAGTTCGCCGGGGGCGTGAATGCACCGCCCCCCGCCTGGGAATACTCCAGTCAGTCCGGTTCCGAGGCCACCGGGGCAGCGGGGACCGGCTTGCCGCGGATGACGCAGGGTCATCCGCTCTGGAGGCCTAGTGGTCAGTTCCAAGAGCCGCCGGACACCAGACCGGCGCACGTACGTTCTCGACACCAGCGTGCTCCTGGCGGACCCGCTCGCCATGACCCGCTTCGAGGAGCACGAGGTCGTCCTTCCGGTGGTGGTCGTCACCGAGCTGGAGGCCAAGAGGCACCACCCGGAGCTGGGCTACTTCGCCCGCCAGGCACTGCGGTTGCTCGACGACTACCGCATCCGCCACGGCCGGCTCGACGAGCCGATCCCGGTCGGCGAGCTCGGCGGCAGCATCAGGGTCGAGCTCAACCACTCCGACGTCTCGATACTGCCGGCCGGGTACCGCGCCGGCGGCGGCGAGGCGGACACCAGGATCCTGGCGGTCGCCCGCAACCTGCAGGCCGAGGGCTACGACGTCACCGTCGTCTCCAAGGACCTGCCGCTGCGGATCAAGGCCAGCTCGGTGGGCCTGCTCGCCGAGGAGTACCGGGCCGAGCTGGCGATCACCTCCGGCTGGACGGGCATGTCCGAGCTGCACGTTCCGGCCGACCAGGTCGACTCGCTGTTCGCGGCCGGCCACGAGGCCGCGGTGGACCTCGACGGGGCCGCCGAACTGCCCGTCCACACCGGGCTGGTGCTCACCTCGGAACGTGGCCGCGCGCTCGGCCGGGTCACCGGTGACGGCCGGGTCCGGCTGGTGCGCGGGGAGCGCGAGGCGTTCGGGCTGCGCGGGCGCAGCGCCGAGCAGCGGGTGGCGCTGGACCTGCTGCTCGACCCGGACATCGGCATCGTCTCGATGGGCGGCCGGGCCGGTACCGGAAAGTCGGCGCTGGCGCTGTGCGCGGGTCTGGAAGCGGTGCTGGAGCGGGGGCAGCATCGCAAGGTGATGGTCTTCCGGCCGCTGTACGCGGTCGGCGGCCAGGAACTCGGCTACCTGCCGGGCTCCGAGGCGGACAAGATGGGCCCCTGGGCGCAGGCGGTCTTCGACACCCTCTCCGCCGTCACCACCCCGGACGTGATCGAGGAGGTCATCTCCCGCGGGATGCTGGAGGTGCTGCCGCTGACCCACATCCGGGGGCGCTCGCTGCACGACGCGTTCGTGATCGTGGACGAGGCGCAGTCGCTGGAGCGCAACGTCCTGCTGACGGTGCTGTCCCGGATCGGGCAGGGGTCGCGGGTGGTGCTCACCCACGACGTGGCGCAGCGGGACAACCTGCGGGTGGGCCGGTACGACGGTGTGGTGGCGGTGGTCGAGAAGCTGAAGGGGCATCCGCTCTTCGCGCACATCACGCTCACGCGCTCGGAGCGTTCGCCGATCGCGGCGCTGGTCACGGAGATGCTGGAGGACATCAACCCGTGATCCGTCCCTGATCGGGACATAGTCGGACAATAGGGTCAACTTGCGCCCTGGGGCTCGCTCCTGACGGAGCGGGCCCCATCCGTTTCATCACATCGAGTGCTTTCCGTCCGGAAAACTCCGGGGCGGTGAATGTGACATGCGCCACGCGGACGGGAATTGCGTCGACCGCACCCGGTGCGGCATGGTGAGGGTTCTGTCAGGCCCCGCGTACGGCGCGGCAGGGCTTCCGGACTCCGGGAGTCAGGCCCCGGAACGTCCACCAACTCCGGTCGGTGGACACACAATTGAAGACCGATGAGCCGTACGCCGCCCGATTCCAACGCCCGGTCGCCTCACCTCGGCCGGACGCCGGGCCAGCACCTCCCGTGACCAGAGCACCGTGCGGAGGTCCGTGCCAAGGGGCATGTTGCGTCCGCACGGTCACGCGTGGGCGATGCTGGAAGGAATCCATGTGACTCGGATCTCGGTCCGGGGAGTTGCTGTGGCCTCCGCCACCGCCGTCACCGCTGTCGGTGCCGTCGTGGGCATGGCCTCGGGCAGCGAGGGCAAGACCATGCAGACGGTCGACGTCGCCGGTGCGACCCTGCTTGCCGAAGTCCCCTCTGGCGCCCAGGCGCAGACCATCAGTGACAACATCGGCCAGCAGGCATCCGCCCAGCAGGCCTCCGCCGACGCGGCTGCCAAGGTCGCCGCGGAGCAGAAGGCCGCCGAGGAGGCCGCGCGCCAGCAGGCCGCCGCGGACGCCCAGGCAAAGGCCGACGCCCAGGCCAAGGCCGACGCGGACAAGGCCGCCAAGGCCGCCGACGACCAGCGCAAGGCCGCCGAGGCCGCGAACCGGTCGAAGGCCCGGTCGGCGATGACCGCCGTCGACGACAGCACGCCCCCCCCGGTCTCGGTCAGCCCCGGCTCGGTCCAGGACGTGGCCCGGCAGATCGTCGGCGACGACGCCCAGTTCCAGTGCTTCAGCCAGATCGTGAAGCGCGAGAGCGGCTGGGACTACACCGCGACCAACAAGAGCTCCGGTGCGTACGGCCTGGTCCAGGCGCTGCCCGGCACCAAGATGGCCTCGGCCGGTGCCGACTGGCGCACCAACCCGGCCACCCAGATCAAGTGGGGCCTCAGCTACATGAACAGCCGCTACGGCAGCCCCTGCGGCGCCTGGTCGTTCTGGCAGGCCCACAACTGGTACTAGGAGCGGCAGCCGCTCCGGCGGCGCACTCCGTACGGCCCCCGGCCGCTCGCCCTTCCCGGGCGGGCGACCGGGGGCCGTCGCTTTTCGGGGCGCCGGTTCCGGGGCGCCGGTTCCGGGGGTGTCGACGTTCGGCCGGGCCGGGAAAAGGCGAACCGCGCCGCCCGGGCTGCGCTGACCAGTGCGCTCTCGGGCGGTGCGGTCCTGGGTGCGGACGCGGGGCGCGGGAAGGGGTCCTGGTTGCTTCCCGCACCGGCCGGTCCGCCGGCGGTTGGCTGTCGGCTGCCCTCCGGAGGTGTGGCCTCCGGGTCTCGTCGGGTCTTGTCCCGACTCCTCCCCAGCGAAATGGGTCCGAAACCACCTGGAACAGGGCGATTTGTCCATGTTCTCGGGGTGAGGTGTTCGAGTCGAACCCACCGGCGGCCGGACTCGCCGCACCCTCGCCGGGTAGCGTCATCCCTTGACGGCCGCGGCAGGACCGCGGCGTACCGCCGGGCACGGCGGACCGGGCAGGGGATCGGTGGTAGCGAGGATGGCGCGGGGCGGAAAGGCCTTCAAGGCCGTGGCCAAGGGCATGGCCGTGGTGGCGAGCGCGGCCGCCGTGATCGAACGGCGCCGACGCGCCGCGATGGCGGCGGACCCGCATGAACTCGCCGTCCCCGCGCTCGCCGAGGGACCTGCACTCGCCGCGGGACCTGCACTCACCGAAGGGCACGGGCCCGCCGTCGTCGAGGCGCCCGGCCCGGTGCCGGTGCCCCGGACCGATCCCGCCCCGCCGCCGGCGGGGCCGACGGGCACCGCGGTCGCCGCGGCCCCCGCGCCCGCCACCCCGGCCCCGGCCGCACCCGCCGCGCACGCGGGCCTCGGCCGCGAGTACCACCCCGGCCGGCCCGCCACCCCCGCCGAGGCGGTGCCGTGGGGGCTGCGGGTGGCCGCCGAGTCGACCTGGCGGCTGCTGCTGCTCGGCGCCGCGCTCTACGTCGTCTTCTACGTGGTCGACATGCTGCGGCTGGTCGCCTTCTCGGTGCTCGCCTCGCTGCTGATCGCCGCGCTGCTGGAGCCCTCGGTGTCCTGGCTGCGCCGGCGCGGGGCGCCGCGCTCGCTGGCGGCGGGCGGGGTGTTCCTGAGCGGTCTGGCCGGGATCGGACTGGTCGGCTGGTTCGTGGTCTGGCAGGTGAGCACCAACCTGCCGGACGTCACCGCCCAGGTCAAAGACGGCGTCAACCAGCTCCGGGACTGGCTGATCACCGGGCCGCTGCACCTGACCCAGCAGCAGATCAAGGACTTCGCCGACCAGATCACCAAGGCGATCACCACCAACACCGATCAGCTCACCTCGGCCTCGATCACCGGCGCGCAGATCGCCGTCGAGGTGCTGACCGCGCTGCTGATGACCTTCTTCACCACCTTCTTCCTCCTCTACGACGGCGAGCGGATCTGGAACTGGGCGCTGCGCGGGCTGCCCCGGCACTCCCGCTTCGCGATGGCCGGCGCCGGCCCGAAGGCCTGGGCGACGCTCACCGCCTACGTGCGCGGCACCGTCTGCGTGGCCTTCATCGATGCGGTCTGCATCGGCACCGGCATCGAACTGCTGGGCGTGCCGCTGGCCACGCCGCTGGCCGTGATCATCTTCCTGGGCGCCTTCGTCCCGCTGGTCGGCGCGTTGGTCACCGGCACCGTCGCGGTGCTGATCGCCCTGGTCACCCAGGGGCCGTGGACGGCGCTGATGGTGCTGGTGGTGCTGATCGCGGTGATGCAGGTGGAGAGCCACATCCTGCAGCCGCTGATCCTCGGCCGGGCGGTCCGGGTGCACCCGCTGGGCGTGGTCCTCGGCGTCGCGGCGGGCGGCATCATCGGTGGCATCGGCGGCGCGGTCGTCGCCGTCCCGCTGATCGCCGTCACCAACACCGTGATCACCCACTTGCGCCGCCGCAACGAGGCCGGCCAGGCCGTCTTCACCGCCCTCGAAGCCGCCCGCGAAGCCGCCGCCGCCCGCGAAGCCGCCCAGCACACCGCCGCCGCCCACCCGGCCCCACCCGCCCAGCCGGCCCGGCCCGCCACGGACTGAGCGCGCCTCGGCGCCGGAGGGCCGGAAACGGCGGCGGGCCCCTCGCGGACGTGGTGTCCGGGAGGGGCCCGCGCGGGGTGCCGGGTGGGTCAGGCGGTGACGGCGGCGAGGGCGGCCTCGGAGTCGAGGACGCCGGCCACGGCCTGCAGGACGGCGGCGATCTTCATCGAGGCCTGGACGACCTCACGCTCGACGCCGGCCTTGCGCAGGACGGCCTCGTGCGAGTCGAGGCACTGGCCGCAGCCGTTGATGGCCGAGACGGCGAAGCACCAGAGCTCGAAGTCGACCTTCTCGACGCCCGGGGTGCCGATGATGTTCATCCGCAGACCGGCCCGCATCGTGCTGTACTCCTTGTCGGAGAGCAGGTGCAGCGTCCGGTAGTAGACGTTGTTCATCCCCATGATCGCGGCCGCGCCCTTGGCGGCGGTGTACGCCTCGGGGGAGAGGTTGGCCTTGGCCTCGGGCTCCAGCGCGCGCAGCAGACCGGGGCTGCGGGTGGCCATCGCGCAGGACAGCACGGTGCCCCAGAGCTGCTGGGCGGGGAGGTCGGAGTTGCCGATGACCGAGCCCAGGTTGAGCTTGAGGTCCTTGGCGTAGTCCGGGAGGGCGGCCTTCAGGTCGTCGAGGGCCATGGATCAGCCCGCCAGCAGGGCCTGGGCGTCGAGGGTGTCCTCGCCCTTGGTCCAGTTGCACGGGCACAGCTCGTCGGTCTGCAGGGCGTCCAGCACCCGCAGGACCTCCTTGGGGTTACGGCCGACGGAACCGGCGGTCACCATGACGAACTGGATCTCGTTGTTCGGGTCGACGATGAAGACGGCGCGCTGGGCGGTGCCGTCCTCGCCCTCGACGCCGCAGTCGCGCATCAGGTCGTGCTTGACGTCGGCCAGCATCGGGAAGGGCAGGTCGCGCAGGTCCTTGTGGTCCTTGCGCCAGGCGTGGTGCACGAACTCGGAGTCGCCGGAGACGCCGAGGATCTGGGCGTCGCGGTCGGCGAACTCCTCGTTCAGCTTGCCGAACGCGGCGATCTCGGTCGGACAGACGAAGGTGAAGTCCATCGGCCAGAAGAAGACGACCTTCCACTTGCCCTCGTAGGACTTGTGGTTGATGTCAGCGAAGGCGTTCGCGGCGTCCAGGTCGACACAGGCCTTGAGGTCGAACTCGGGGAACTTGTCACCGATCGTGAGCACGTTCGCTTCTCCTGAAGTGAGATGAGGGGAGCTTTGTCCGGATTCCGGACACGCATCACAATTCCACATCGTGGACTGATCGGAGAAATAGCTACACTGGATGTGTCTGATCGGAGATTGTTATCAGTACCGAATCCCCCACGTCGCGGCCGGGCTCCCGGCGGGGCGCCGCCGCCAAGGCCGACCCGACTGTGACGAGCGCCACGGCCCGCAGTCCCCGCAGCCCGACCATCGCCCAGCTGCGGGCCTTCGTCGCGGTGGCCGAGCACCGGCACTTCCGGGAGGCCGCCGCCGCGACCGGGACCAGCCAGCCGGCGCTGTCCGGGGCGGTCGCGGCGCTGGAGGAGTCGCTGGGCGCGCAGTTGGTCGAGCGTACGACACGCAGGGTGATTATCACCCCGCTGGGGGAACGCGTGCACCAGCACGCCCGCCGGGTGCTCGCCTCGCTGCAGGTCCTCACCGAGGAGGTCGAGGCCGCCCGCCGCCCGTTCACCGGGCCGCTGCACCTGGGCGTCATCCCGACCGTCGCGCCCTACCTGCTGCCCATCGTGCTGCGGCTGGTCCGCGATCGCTTCCCCGAGCTGGAACTTCACGTCCACGAGGAACGCACCCCGTCGCTGCTGGAGGGCCTGGCCGCCGGGCGCCTGGACGTCCTGCTGCTCGCGCTGCCGGCCGGCGGCACCTCGCCGACCCTGGACATCCCGCTGTTCGACGAGGACTTCGTCCTGATCACCCCGCCCGGCCACCCGCTCGCCGGGCGGATCGACGTCCCCCGCGACGTCCTGCTCGACCTGGACGTGCTGCTGCTGGAGGAGGGTCACTGCCTGCGCGACCAGGCGCTGGACATCTGCCGTGAGGTCGGCGCGGACCCGGCGGGCTCGACCACCCGCGCGGCCGGTCTGTCCACCCTGGTCCAGCTCGTCGCCGGCGGCCTCGGGGTGACCCTGCTGCCCGCCACCGCGCTGGACGTCGAGGCCGGTCGCGCCGACCGGCTGGCCGCCGTCCGCTTCGCCGCCCCGGCGCCCGGCCGCCGGATCGGGCTGGCCGTCCGCCCGGGCTCGGCCCGCGGCGCCGAGTACGGGCGCTTCGCGGCCGCGCTGCGCGAGGTGCTGGCCGAACTGCCGGTCCGGATCGTCTCCTAGCGGGCGGGCGTGCCCAGGCAGAGCCCGACCGTGGTGGCCACCAGCAGGTCCAGCGCCCGCAGGGTGTCCGGGCCGGGCTGCTCGCCGGGGGCGCGCAGCGACAGGTAACGGTCGGTCAGGCCGTGGAAGCCGGTCAGGAAGTGGACGGCGATCTCCTCGGCGGGCACGGGGAGCCGCAGGCCGTGTGCCTCGGCGAGCGCGGTGATCATCTCGACCGCGGTGCCCTCGGTCTCGTACTGCAGGGCCCGCATGATCTCCTGCAGGTCGGGGTCGCGCATCGCCAGCGCCGCGAACTCGCTCAGCAGCATGCAGCGCCCGTCCTCGCCGGTGGAGCTCTCCCACAGGGCGTGGACCAGTGCCCCGACCTGCTCGCCGAAGGGGCCGTCGCCCGGGGAGGCGGCGCGGACGGAGCCGATGAACTCGGCGGTCAGCTGCTCGATGACGGCCCGGTAGAGGTCCTTCTTGGTGCCGAAGGTGTAGTGCACCGTCGCCTGTGCCACGCCCAGCTCGGCCGCGATCGCCCGGGTGCTGCCGGCGGCGATCCCCTCCCGGGCCATCAGGTCGATGGCGGCCTGGACCAGCTGCGGGCGGCGTTCGGAGGCGGGGACATGAGCCATTGGGCCAGGGTATCGCCACGGTCGAGCAACTGTGTCGAGCAATCCTGTCACTCGCTCCTGTCGGCCGACTTTGTCACCCGACAAACTTGAGCGTACGGTGGAACGCGACCTGCCCTGACCGACCCGAGGGACCGCCCATGGCCACGTACCTGTACCGACTGGGCCGCTTCTGCTTCCGGCGCCGGCGCGCCGTCCTGGCCGTCTGGATCGCCGTCCTGATCGCGATCGGCGGGGCCGCCGGCGCCTTCGCCGGCAAGACCAGCGACGAGTTCACGGTGCCCGGCACCGAGGCGCAGAGCACCCTGGACCGGATCAAGGACACCTTCCCGGTGCAGGGCCACGGCTCCGCCCAGGTCGTCTTCGCCGCCCCGGCACCCGGCGGCGCCACCACGCCCGAGGCGGCCGAGGCGATCGGCGCGGCCGTCGGCCGGATCGCCCACGTCCCCGGCGTGGCCACGGTGCCCGACCCGTACGCCACCGGCGCCGTCTCGCCGGACCGGCGGGTCGCGATCGCCCTGGTCTCCTTCGACCGCAAGCTCGCCGACGTCACCGACCGGCAGCGCGACGCGGTCAAGGCCGCCGCCGAACCGGCCCGCGCCGCCGGGCTGGAGGTGGCCTTCGGCGGCGACGCGTTCAACAGGTTCGCCCAGATCGAAGGCGGCTCCGAGTCGATCGGCCTGGTGGTCGCCGGGGCGGTGCTGGTGATCACCCTGGGCACGCTGGTCGCGGCCGGGCTGCCGCTGCTGACCGCGCTGGTCGGCGTCGGCGTGGCGATGGCCGGACTGCTGGCGCTCACCGGCTCGTTCCGGATCATCACCACCGCGCCGGTGCTCGCCCTGATGGTCGGCCTCGCGGTCGGCATCGACTACGCGCTGTTCATCCTGTTCCGCCACCGCCGCCACCTGGACGAGGGACTGGAGCCGGAGGAGGCCGCCGCCCGTGCCACCGCGACCGCCGGCAGCGCCGTCGTCTTCGCCGGCCTGACCGTGGTCGTCGCGCTCGCCGGACTCGCCGTCGCGGGCGTCCCGTTCCTCACCGTGATGGGCCTGGCCGCCTCCGGGGCCGTCGTGGTGGCCGTCCTGGTCGCGATCACGCTGCTGCCCGCCGTGCTGGGCTTCGTCGGCCGCGCGATCGACCGGCTGCCCGTCTGGAAGCGGGCCCTGCACACCACCGGCAGGACCACCATGGGCGAGCGCTGGGCCCGCTTCGTGGTCCGCCGCCCGCTGCCCGTCCTGCTCGTCGGCCTGGCCGGGCTGGGCGCCATGGCGGTGCCCGCGGCGAGCCTGAACCTCGGCCTGCCGGGCGGCGGCTCGCAAGCCGTCGGGACGGACGCCCGCACGGCGTACGACCTGGTCAGCGGCGGCTTCGGGCCGGGCTTCAACGCGCCGCTCGTGGTGGTCGTGGACGCCAACGGGGCGCCGCGGCCCGAGCAGGCGGTGCAGGAGGTGGCGGGCAGGCTGCAGACCCTGAAGGGCGTTCAGACGCTGCTGCCGCCACAGGTCGACCGGAGCGGCCGGACCGCCCTGGTGCCCGTCATCCCGCGGACCGGCCCGGACCACGAGGACACCAGGGCGCTGGTCAACGAGATCCGCGACCAGCGCGCCGAGTTGAAGGCCGCCACCGGCGCGGACATCGCCGTCACCGGCACCACCGCCGCCAACATCGACGTCTCCGCCAAACTCGGCCAGGCCCTGCCACCGTTCGTCGCGGTGATCGTCGGCATCGCGCTGGCGCTGCTCGCCCTGGCCTTCCGCTCGGTGCTCGTGCCGCTCAAGGCGGTGCTGGGCTTCCTGCTCAGCATCGGGGCCTCGCTCGGCGCGGTGGTCGCGGTCTACCAGTGGGGCTGGCTGGACGGCCTGATCGACGTGCCGAAGGTCGGTCCGGTGGTCAGCTTCGTGCCGATCCTGCTGATCGGGGTGCTGTTCGGGCTGGCGATGGACTACGAGCTGTTCCTGGTCTCCGGGATGAAGGAGCAGCACGTCCACGGCACGGCGCCGCGCGAGGCGGTCGTGGGCGGGGTCAAGGGCGGCGCCCGGGTGGTGACGGCGGCCGCGCTGATCATGATCTCGGTGTTCGGTGCCTTCGTCTTCGGCCACGACCCGATCGTCCAGCCGATCGGCTTCGCCCTCGCGGTGGGCGTCCTGGTGGACGCCTTCGTGGTGCGGATGGCGCTGGTGCCGGCCGCGATGGCGCTGTTCGGCAAGGCCGCCTGGTGGTTCCCGAAGTCGCTGGAGAAGGTCGTGCCGAAGGTGGACATGGAGGGCGAGCAGCTGATCGCGCGGCTGGCGGAGCAGCCGGCGAAGGAGCCGGGGAAGGAGCCGGCCGGGGTCTGACACCCCGGTTCGGGGCGCCTACGGCTGCGGCAGCCGCTGCTCGAACCAGACCACCTTGCCGGTGCCCAGCCGGGTCGCGCCCCAGCGGTCCGCGCACCGGGCCACTATCTGCAGGCCGCGCCCGCGTTCGTCGTCCGGCCCGGCACGGCGGGGGCGCGGCAGCAGCGGGCTGTCGTCGCCGACCTCGCACCGCAGCCGGGTGGTGCGCACCAGGCTCAGGGTGACCGGCCGGGTCGCGTGCTGGACGGCGTTGGTCACCAGCTCGCTGACCATCAGCTCGGTCGCCTCGCTGAGCTCGTCCAGCCCCCAGCGGCGCAGGGTGTGCGCGACCAGCCGGCGGGCCCGGCCCGGCGTCTCGTTGCGCGGCTGCAGGTACCAGTGCGCGACGTCCCCGGCCGGGATGCCGTCGAAGCAGGCGCCGAGCAGGGCGATGTCGTCGCCGCGGTCGCCGGGCGGCAGGATCCGCAGCGCCTCCTGGCACAGCTGCTCGGGGGACTGCCAGCGGGCGGCGGCGATCCGGGCGCGCAGCACCTCCAGGCCGTCGCTGATCGGGCGGCTGCGGGTCTCCACCAGGCCGTCGGTGAACAGCAGCAGGGCCGAGCCGGGCGGCGCGGGCAGTTCGACCGAGTTGAAGTCCACCCCGCCGACCCCGATCGGCGCCCCGGAGTCCAGCTCCACCAGCTCGGCGGTCCCGTCCGGGCGGACCAGCACCGGCGGGACGTGTCCGGCGTTGGCCAGCACCACCCGGTTGGCGATCGGGTCGTAGACCGCGTACACGCAGGTGGCCAGGTGCTGTTCGCGGCCGAGCCGCTGGGCCTGCTCGTCCAGGTGGTAGAGCACCTCGTGCGGCGGCAGGTCGAGGGCGGCCAAGGTCTGGGCGCTGGTGCGCAGTTGGCCCATGATGGCGGCCGAGGTGAGCGAGTGGCCCATCACGTCGCCGACGATCAGGGCGACCCGGTTGCCGGGCAGCGGGACGGCGTCGTACCAGTCGCCGCCGACCTGCGCGCCGCGCTCGCCGGGCAGGTAGCGCTGGGCGAGCCGGACGCCGTGCGGCTGCGGCAGGCGCAACGGCAGCATGCTGCGCTGGAGTTCGTTGGCTATCTCCCACTCGCGGGCGTACCGCAGGGCGGTGTCCACGGCCAGCCCGGCCTGGGTGGCGAGGTGCGTCGCGGTCGCCGTGTCCGCGGCGTCGAAAGCCGGGCGGCCGGTGCGTTCAGGAGGACGGCGGATCAGCACCAGCAGCCCGAGGACGGCCTTGCGGCCGCGCAGCGGCAGAGCGAGGACGGAGGTGCCCGCGGCCAGCCGGGCCACCCCACGGGTGCCGTACAGCTCGCGCAGCAGCACCTCGGTGCGCTCGGCGCCGGGCGTGCCGAGGACGGCCACTTCGGCGGGACGGCGGCTCAGCAGGGCGTGCGCGAGCGCCCCGCCGCGGGTCACCGGGGTGGCCGGGCCGCTGTCGGCGGTCGAGCGGGCGCCGTAGCGGGAGCGGCGCCGGTCGTCGAAGCCGCCCGGGCGGCCGCGGCGGCCGATCCGGGTGCCGGTGCTGTGGTGGATCCGCAACTCCTCCGGAAAACCGGGTTCGCGCTCGACGTTGGGCAGCGGGTCGCGCAGGTGGACCACGGCGGCGTCGGCCAGCGTCGGGACCAGTACCCGGCCGATGTTGCGCAGCGTCGCGGCCAGGTCGAGGGCGGTGTTGATCCGCCGGGTCGCCGAATCGAGGTACGCGAGGCGGTCCGCCACGTCGGCGCGCTCCGGCCGCGCGGACGGCGGCTTCGCCGGGGCCTGCCCCCGTACCGGGACCTGGCGGCGCTGGCCCGGGACGGCGGGCGGCTGCTCCGCCTCGGTCTTGAGCTGGTCGCGCACGGCTGCCTGTCCTGGATTCGGTGTGGTCGGTGGGTGTGCTGGGCCGGTCGGTCGATCAGCCGACGCGTCGACAGCACAGGAACAGCTGTTCCTCCGGCGGCAGCGAGGTACTGGCCGGCGCGTACGGATGCCCCGAGCACTCCTCGACGGCGAAGCCGGCCGCGACCAGAACCCGTTCCAGATCCTCCCTCAGATACCCACTGATCCGCAGCTCTCTGCCAAGGAACGGAAGCGGAACGTGATCCAGGTCCGCCTCGACCATACCGAGCGCCAGCAGTCCGCCCGGCCGCAGGAGTTCGCGCAGCCGCCGGAGCACGGTCGGGATCTCGTCCTGCGGCAGCAGGATCAGGGAGAAGAACGCGGTGACGGCGGCGAAGGTGCCGTGGCCGTCCGGGCCGAGTGCGGGCGCGTTCCAGACCCGGTCGGCGCGCTCGGTGGCCAGATCGTACAGGTCGATCCGATGGAACACCGGTGGGAATGCGCCGGGGAACGCCGCCTGCCGGGCGAGGGCGAGCATCACGTCGGAGAGGTCCACGGCGGTCACCCGCAGTCCGGCCCCGGTCAGCTGGCGGACGGTCGGCTCGCCGGTGCCGCAACCCACGTCCAGCACCCGGGCACCGGGTTCGAGCCCGGCGAGCAGCCGCCGGCCGCAGGCCAGCTGCCCGTCCTTCGCGGGGAAGGCCTCGCCGTACCCCGCGCCGATGGTGTCGAAGGCGACCGCCTGCAGGGCCCGGGCCGCGCGGCGTCGCCGTACCTCGGGCTCGTCGCCCCCCGCGTCCTCGCCGACGGGGAACGCGTCGGATATCTGTCCGGTCGTCACGTTGAGAGGCACCCTTCCACCCGTGGCCTCCGGTCGGCTCCTCGGCGGCCTCGCGGGCCGCTGCCGGTGGCGGTGTGTCACGCTCCCCGCAGCACGCAGACGGACTGCACCCCGGTGTGCTTCCGGCGGACACTCGTGTGCGTACTGGCATCTGAGAATATGCGTGATCACTGCGCCGTGGGGTCCCTTTCCGGCCAACTCGTCATACTTGGGTCGATGCGGCCGGGCTTGCGGAAGCACGACGGTGCGGGCCGGGGTGGTGCGCGGGGCCCCGCACGCCGCATGACGCGCCGGGGTGGCCGCGCTGACCTGCGGTTTCTCCGGACCGCAGGCCGACAATCGGGCGTTTATCGAACGTCAATCGGCCCGGCGCACACTGGAGTCCAGCGCCGGGGAAGCGTTGAGGGCGCTCCCGCAGCCGGGGGGCTGCGGGAGCGCCGACGCGCGGAACGGGGGAGGTTCTCCGTGGGGGAACGGAGGCCTTACGGCGCGGGGGGAGAGAAGGGCTCGGTGTGCTGTCGGGCGATGAGGTCCGCCACGGGGGAGGCCTCGGGCACACCGAGCCGCGTGAAGATCACATGGGCCTCCTGGAGGCACGCGAGCCCGCGCGCGGGTTGGGCCAGGGCCAGCAACGCCTCGCCCAGCGCGGCGTTGGCCAGGCCCTGGCAGAAGGCGGAGTCCATCGCCTGCCCGATCGCGAGCGATTCGCCGGCCGCCTCGGCGGCCTCGGTGTGCTGCGCGGAGGCGAGCAGGGCCGAGGCGAGCCGGGCCAGGGTGTAGCCCTCCCAGAGGGGATTGCGCTGGGACTGGTAGAGCCGGTGGGCCTCGCGCAGGTGGGGGATGGCTTCGGCGGTGGAGAGCACCACGCCGAGCTGGTAGAGGGTCTGGGCGAGCAGCGGGCCGTTCTTCGACGCCCGAGCGGCGGCGACACCGTCGCCGGCGGACTTGATCGCCGTCTCGGTCATGCCGAGCCGGTGCTGCACCCGGGCCATGTTGCTGACGATCCGCGCTTCGGCCTTCGGTGCGCCGACGGCCTGGCTGGTGGCCCGGGCCTGCTCCAGGAAGGGCAGTGCCTCGGCCGGGCGGTTGCCCACGCTCAGGATCACGCCCAGCATGTTGGCCGTGGCCAGGAGTAGGACGGTCGGCTCGTTCGGCGCCTGGTGGTCCAGGCTCCGGCGGAAGGACTGCTCGGAGCCCTGGAAATCACTGGTGACGGACTGCAGGGTGCCCAGGGCGAAGTACACCCGGGCGATGCCGGCCGAGTCGCCACGGTGCTGCGCGTCCTCGCCGATGGCCTCCAGGACCCGGACCGCGCGCGGTCCACGGGTCGGGTCCGGGTCGATGCTGAACAGGTAGTTCAACAGGTCGACGGCGGCACGCTGCAGGGCACCGGGACCGCTCGCGGCGGCCTCGACGGCGCTGAGCAGTAGGGCCCCTTCGGTGCCGAGCCAGTCCTGGGCGGCTTGACTCGTCGGCAGGTCGAGTCCCGGCGAGGAGGGGGCGGTCAGCAGTTCGGGCAGTGCGTCGTCAGGCTCGATGACCAGGGCCGCGTTGCGTACGGTCGGGATCAGCAGGTCGAGCAGCCGCAGCACCGCCCGCTCCTGCTCCCCTGCGTCCCCGATCCGTTCGTTCTGCCGCTGCGCGTAGAGCCGGAGCAGGTCGTGGTAGCGGTAGCGGCCGGGGGTGAAGCACTCCAGCATGTTCGCCTCGACCAGCGCCTCGGCGAGGTCCTCGGCGGTGTACTCGTCCACGCCGAGCAACGCCGCGGCGGCCGCCAGCGGGATGTCGGGGGAGTCGATCAGGGCGAGGAGCCGAAAGGCGCGGGCCTCGTCCACGGACAGCTGTCCGTAGCCGAGGCCGATGGTGGTCTCCACGGCGAGGTTGCCGAGCTGGAGTTCGTCCAACCGGCGTCGCTGGTCGGCTAACCGACTGGCCAGGTCGGAGACGCTCCAGCGCGGGCGGCTGGCCAGCCGGGCGGCGGCGATGCGGACGGCCAGCGGCAGGAAGCCGCAGGCGGTGACCACCTTCATGGCGGCTTCCGGCTCGGCGGCGACCCGTTGCTCGCCGACGATGGCCGAGAACAGCGCCAACGCCTCGGCCGGGGTCAGCTCCTCGACGTCGAACAGCTGCGCGCCGGGGATGCCGGCCAGCCGGGACCGGCTGGTGGCGAGCACGGCGCAGCCGGAGACGCCGGGGATGAGGGGCTGGATCTGTTCGGCGTCGCGCGCGTTGTCGAGCAGGATGAGCATCCGCCGGTTGGCGAGCAGCGAGCGGTACAGGGCGGCGCGCTGTTCGAGCGAGTCCGGGTTCTCGGTGACGCCGAGCGCGTGCAGGAAGTCGCCCAGGACGACCACCGGGTCGGCCGGGGAGGCACCGGCTCCGCGCAGGTCGACGTACAGCTGACCGTCCGGGAACTCGGCGCGGACGCGGTGGGCGACGTGCACCGCCAGCGTGGTCTTCCCGACACCGCCGATACCGGCCAGCGAGGTGACCACCACGGCCTGGCCGGTGGCGCTCATCAGGACTGTCGAGAGGTCGCCCACCAGCTCCGAACGTCCGCTGAAGTCCGAGACGTCGGCCGGGAGTTGGGCCGGTGCCGGGGGTGCGGCCGGGCCGTCCTCGCGGGCGGCGATGGCAGCCGCGGCCGGGAGGGCGAGCGCCGGGTCGGCGGCGAGGATGCGATTGTGCATCGCGGACAGGCCGGTGCCGGGTTCGACTCCGAGCTCCTCGATCAGGAGCTTGCGGGTGTCGGTGTAGACGCCGAGCGCCTCGGCCTGACGTCCGCAGCGGTACAGGGCCAGCATCAGCAGCTCGCGCAGGCGTTCGCGCAGCGGGTACTCGGCCGTCAGGCTGTTGAGCTCGCCGACGATCTCGGCGTGCAGGCCGACGTCGAGGGCAGCGGCGCACAGCTCCTCGGCGGCGGCCACCTGGCGCTCGGCGAGCCGCAGCCGTTGGGCGTCGGCGTAGGGGCCGGGGATGCCGGTGAGCGGACGGCCGCTGAACAGGTCCAGTGCCTGGACCAGCAGCCGGTGCGCCTCGTGCTGGTCGCCGGCGGTCCGGGCGGCCGCGGCCTCGGCGGAGAGCCGTTCGAAGACCGCCAGGTCGAGGGACTCGCCCGGGATGCGCAGCGCGTAGCCGTCGGCGACCGAGACCAGCAGCTCGGCGGGTCGGCGCACCTCGCGCCGGGGCTCGATGACGGAGCGCAGGCGGGAGACGTAGGTGCGGAGCGCGGCCACCGCCTGGGTGGGGGGCCGCTCGCCCCAGAGCGCGTCGACCAGGCCCTGTGTGGTGACCGGGCGTCCGGAGTGCAGCAGAAGGGTGGTCAGAACGGCCTGTTGCTGGGGGGAGCCGAGGGAGAGGGGCTTGCCGTCGAGCCAGGCCTGGACCGGACCGAGGACTTGGAAGCGCAGCGCAGAGGTCTGCGGCGTCTCCCGAAACTCCATGAAGTCCCCCGATGGCCTGTGGTGTCGATTCCGTGAAAGGGCGCTCGGCGGTCCGCCGCGGTGCTTCAGCTTAGGCGGAGGCCCGACTCTGCCGGACGGCGGCGCAAGCCACACGATGTTTATCGGACATTTAATCAACCCTACGATACTGTCCGCGCGCCCGCGCCACGGAGGTCGGGCTGATCACATTTGATGACGGAAAGGTGGCCGCCCCATGGCCAACGACCAGAGCGAGACCCCGGCGGCGTCGGCGCCCGAGACCGCGGCGAAGACCGAGGCCCCGGCTGCCGCTGTGGAAGCGGGCAAGGCTGTCGAGGGCGCGGTGGCCGCGGTCTCGAACCCCACCGAGTACACCGGGCCGACCGACGCGCAGAAGGCCGACTTCGAGAACGGCGCGTTCGGTGACGAGGCCGAGTACGTGGTGGAGCCCACCGCATCGGACACTGGCGCGCCGGGCAAGAAGCGTGTTCCGGAGAACGTCGTCGGCGGCCACCCGTAAGCCGTTCCGGCCGAGTGCCCCCGTGCCCCCGTCCGGGCGCGGGGGCGCTGTCGGTTATGTGCACGCCAGTTCGTGTACTGGTGCGCCGGTGGCGGATTCCCGCCCCCGGTGCACACATGGTGACCGGCGTTATCCGTAACGTGCCCGGCGGCGTGCGCGGGGCGTTCCGGAATTCCGGATTCACCGGGGGGATAGCAGGGTCCGGAATGTAGCCGTTCGCACGGATTTCGCCGGAATTACCGAGGCCGAACTCATTCAGGCGGAATCGCGGGGTCCGGGAACGGGCGAGACGTGGTTCGGTTCGGCGGTCCATTCGCGGCCGCCGCCCTCGGGGCGCAGGTAGTGCTCGCCGCCGATGGTGTCCATGTAGATGCCGGTGCGTCCGGTCCTCCGGTCGAGGACGAGTTCACCCGCGTTCGGTCGGTAGGCCGAGGCGTTGCGCTGTCGGATGCTCACCGCTGTGCTCCTCGCTCCGGAAGGCGACTGGCCAACATCTCTAGAGAAGCTAATATCTCTAGAGATGTCAACGGTCGTATCTCCTTACTAGCGGCCGCGGGCGCGCCTACGATTTGTCCGAGGCAGAGGGAGCGGTGATGACCGGCAGCAGAGGCGACAAGCAGCCCAAGTACCAGCGGATCGCCGAAGCGCTGAAGGCGGCCATCGACACCGGCCTCTACCGCGCCGGCGACCGCCTGCCCGGCGAGAACGACCTCATGGACGAGTACGGCGTGGCCCGGATGACCGCCCGCCAGGCGCTGGGCGTGCTGCAGAGCGAGGGCATCGCCGAGGCGCGCCGCGGCGCCGGGGTGTTCGTCCGGGACTTCCGGCCGCTGCGCCGGCGCGGCATCCAGCGGCTGGCGCAGGGGCAGTGGGGGTCCGGCCGGTCGATATGGTCGGCGGACATCGACAACCGGTCCCTGGTGGTCGACCAGGTGTCCGTTGCCGAGCAGGGCGCGCCCGAACACGTGGCCCGGGTGCTCGGGGTGGACCCGGGCGCCCCTATGTGCGTACGGCACCGCCGCTTCGTCCTGGACGGCAAGCCGGTGCTGCTCTCCACCTCCTACCTGCCCGCCGTCCTGGTCGCCGGCACCCCCATCACCCGCGAGGACACCGGCCCGGGCGGCACCTACGCCCGGCTGGCCGAGATCGGCGCCAAGCCCGTGCACTTCCGCGAGGAGGTCCGCTCCCGGATGCCCAGCGGGGAGGAGGCCACCCGCCTGGAACTGTCCGCCGGCACCCCGGTGATCCTGATCTGCCGCACCGCCTTCGCCGACGAGGGCCAGGTCGTCGAACTCAACGAGATGATCCTGGACGCCGCCTCCTACGTCCTGGAATACGACTTCGACGCCTGAGCGGCGCCGGACCGGTCGGTGCCTGTCACCCGTAGTGGTAGCGAGCCTTGAGGATCTTCACTTCCTTCTCGTCGGCGCGGTACACCAGCCTGTGCGCGAGTTGTCAGTACCGGGTGCCACGCGACAGCCACACGAAAACCGCCCCGGTCGCGGTGGGTGCGACCGGGGCGGTGGGTGGAACCGGGTGTGGCTACTCCTTGGAGCGGACGCGGAGGTTGGTGATCAGCGGGCCCTCGGTGGTCTCGCGGAAGAAGTCGTTGCCCTTGTCGTCCACCACGATGAACGCGGGGAAGTCCTCGACCTCGATGCGCCAGACGGCCTCCATGCCGAGCTCGGCGTACTCCAGCACCTCGACCTTCTTGATGCAGTCCTGGGCGAGGCGGGCCGCGGGGCCGCCGATGGAGCCGAGGTAGAAGCCGCCGTGCTGGGCGCAGGCGTCGGTGACCTGCTTGCTGCGGTTGCCCTTGGCGAGCATGACCATGGAGCCGCCGGCCGCCTGGAACTGGTCGACGTAGGAGTCCATCCGGCCGGCCGTGGTCGGGCCGAAGGAGCCGGAGGCGTAGCCCTCGGGGGTCTTGGCCGGGCCCGCGTAGTAGACCGGGTGGTCCTGCAGGTACTTGGGCATGCCCTCGCCGGCGTCCAGGCGCTCCTTGATCTTGGCGTGGGCGATGTCGCGGGCGACGACCAGGGTGCCGGTGAGCGAGAGGCGGGTCTTCACCGGGTACTTGGAGAGCTCGGCGCGGATCGCGGACATCGGCTGGTCGAGGTCGACGCGCACCACGTCGTCGTCGAGGTGCTCGTCGGTGGTGTCCGGCAGGTACTTCGCCGGGTCGGTCTCCAGCTGCTCCAGGAAGACGCCCTCGGCGGTGATCTTGCCCAGCGCCTGGCGGTCGGCGGAGCAGGAGACGGCCATGGCGACCGGCAGCGAGGCGCCGTGGCGGGGCAGGCGCACCACGCGCACGTCGTGGCAGAAGTACTTGCCGCCGAACTGGGCGCCGATGCCGATCTTCTGGGTCAGCTCGGTGACCTTCTGCTCCAGCTCCAGGTCGCGGAAGCCGTGGCCGGTCTTGGCGTCGCCGGAGGTCGGCAGGTTGTCGAGGTAGTGCGCCGAGGCGTACTTGGCGGTCTTCAGCGCGAACTCGGCGCTGGTGCCGCCGATCACGATGGCCAGGTGGTACGGCGGGCAGGCCGCGGTGCCGAGGGAGCGGATCTTCTGCTCCAGGAACGAGAGCATGCTCGCCTCGTTCAGGATGGCCTTGGTCTCCTGGTACAGGTACGACTTGTTGGCGGAGCCGCCGCCCTTGGCCATGAAGAGGAACTTGTACGCGTCGCCGTCGGTGGCGTACAGCTCGATCTGGGCCGGCAGGTTGTTGCCGGTGTTCTTCTCGTCCCACATGGTCACCGGGGCCATCTGGGAGTAGCGCAGGTTGAGCTTGGTGTACGCGTCGTACACGCCGCGCGCGATGGCGGACTCGTCGCTGCCCGGGGTGAGCACGTTCTGGCCGCGCTTGCCCATGACGATCGCGGTGCCGGTGTCCTGGCACATCGGGAGGATGCCGCCGGCCGAGATGTTGACGTTCTTCAGCAGGTCGAGCGCGACGAAGCGGTCGTTGGGGCTGGCCTCCGGGTCGTCCAGGATGCGGCGCAGCTGGGCGAGGTGGGCCGGGCGCAGGTAGTGCGAGATGTCGTGCATCGCCTCGGCCGTGAGCAGCCGCAGGGCCTCGGGCTCGACCTGGAGGAAGGTGCGACCGCCCGCCTCGAAGGTGGAGACACCTTCGGAGGTGAGCTTGCGGTACGGGGTCGGGTCAGCGCCCAGGGGGAGCAGGTCGCTGTACTCGAAGTCTGGCGTGGGAGCCATCGGGGCGGTCCTTAGCTATCCAGTGATCCGGCTGCGTCGGCGAAGCACCATCCAGGGTAGGACCCGGTCGGAGTCGGCATGCGGACAGGTCAGCCTTGCGTGACCGGGCTCACTCGGGCTGGAGTGCGAGCGACTAGGCTGGGCCCGTGGACAACTCGCCGTCGCACGACGATCCGGGGCAGCCGGTGCCGGCGCCCGTACCGATGACCAAGTCCGAACTCGAGCCGGAGCCCAAGCGGGGATCCGCGCCTGAAAGCAAGCCTGAACTCAAGCCTGACGCAAGGCCCGAGGCCACGCCGCAGCCGTCGCACGCGCCGGTGGCGGAGGCGGAGATGCGTGTCTCGGACGCCGACCGCGAGCGGATCGCGGAAGTGCTGCGGGACGCCTACGCCGAGGGCCGCCTGGACGCGGACGAGCACGCGGAGCGCATCGAGGCCGCGTACGGTGCCAAGACCTTCGGCGACCTGATGCCGCTGACCCGGGACCTGTCGCCCCGCCCGCTGTCCTTCGAGAAGCAGCCGCTGGGTGCGCCGGCCGCGACGCCCCAGCCGCCCGCGCGGCAGGAGTCGCCGGCGGTGGTGGCGATCTTCGGCGGTGCGTCCCGCAAGGGCCGCTGGCGGGTGGGTTCGCACCTGAAGGCCTTCGCCGCGTTCGGCGGGGTGGAGATCGACCTGAGCGACGCCGTCTTCGAGTCCCCCGAGGTGGAGATCGTGGTCATGGCGATGTTCGGCGGGGTCGACGTCCGGGTGCCGGAGAACGTCAGCCTGCAGGGTGCGGGGGTCGGTCTGTTCGGCGGTTTCGACGTCCGTGAGCAGACCGCGGCGGACCCGTACGCTCCGGTTGTCCGGGTCAAGGGCCTTGCGCTGTTCGGTGGTTGCACCGCCAAGCCGCGCCGGGGCAAGAAGCTCAAAGAGTGGGCGCGCCGCCAACTCGGCACCGACTAGCCCCTGTTGCCCAGCACCGCGCCCGGCCGTGGATCAACTCGCGGTCGGGCGCTCGACGTTGCGGCCAGTGCACTCCGTAGTCGATTGCGTGCAGTGTGCATGAATCGCGGCCGGGCGGGGTAGTTCCTTCCGCACATCGCTTCTTGCACGGCTGCGCACCGGAGGCGGCCGAGCGGCCGTTCCGGGGGGTTGGACAGCGGGGGCTCGCAGCCGGGCAGGGGAGCGAGGGTTCCCCCGTGTCCGAGAGCCTCGTCAGGAGTACGGCCGTGCTGCATCCGATCGAGTCCCGCACCACCTCGCCAGTCGCCGCCGCGCAGCTGCTGGAGCGCCGCCCCGACGTCCGCCCGCAGCCGCAGCCGCAGCCCCCGGGCGGCCCGGCGGGTGCCCCCGCGGGTGAGGACAATCCCTGGCACACCGGTGCGGCGTGCCGACGGGACGAGGCGGGGCTGTTCTTCGCGCCGTCCAAGGAGCCGACGGCGGCCCGGTTGTCCCGCGAGGAGCAGGCCAAGCAGGTCTGTGCCCGCTGCCCGGTGCTGCTGGAGTGCCGCGAGCACGCGCTGGCCCAGCCGGAGCCGTACGGCGTCTGGGGCGGGCTGACGGCCGCCGAGCGGCGGGTGGTGCTGGCCCGGCGCCGCCGCCGGGACGCGGAGCTGATCGAGACGGGCCGGGTGACGGCGTCCGCGGGGCGCCGGATAGCCGGGTGACGGATGGCGGGGTGACGGCGGGTCGAAGACCCCGGGACCGGGCACCGGGGGCCCGGCGGCCCGGGGCCGGACGTGCCGCGGCCCCGGCGGAAGGGGATTCCGCCGGGGCCGCTGCCTGCTGTCCGCAGGATGCGCCGTTCGCCGGGCGTCAGTTGGCGCGGTCGAAGTCGATCGCGCTGTAGGCCCGCAGCTTCGAGAGCTTGTGGGTGGAGTGGATCTCGCGGATCGTGCCGCTCTTGGAGCGCATCACCAGCGAGCTGGTGGTGGCGGTCTCCGAGCGGTAGTGCACACCGCGCAGCAGCTCGCCGTCGGTGATGCCGGTGGCGACGAAGAACACGTTCTCGCCGCTGACCAGGTCGTCGGTGGTGAGCACGCGGTCCAGGTCGTGGCCGGCGTCCAGGGCCTTCTGCCGCTCGGCGTCGTCCTTGGGCCACAGCCGGCCCTGGATCACGCCGCCCATGCACTTCATCGCGCAGGCCGCGATGATGCCCTCCGGGGTGCCGCCGATGCCCATCAGCAGGTCGACGCCGGTGCCCTCGCGGGCGGCCATGATGGCCCCGGCCACGTCGCCGTCGGAGATGAACTTGATCCGGGCGCCCGCCTCGCGGATCTCCCGGACCAGGCCGTCGTGGCGCGGGCGGTCGAGTACGACGACGGTGACGTCCTCGACGGCGCTGCCCTTGGCCTTGGCGACCCGGCGGATGTTCACCGCCGCCGGGGCGGTGATGTCGACGAACTCGGCGGCCTCCGGGCCGGCCACCAGCTTGTCCATGTAGAACACGGCGCTGGGGTCGAACATGGTGCCGCGGTCGGCCACCGCCAGCACGGCCACGGCGTTGTTCATGCCCTTGGCGGTGAGGGTGGTGCCGTCCACCGGGTCCACGGCGACGTCGCACTCGGCGCCGGTGCCGTCGCCGACCCGCTCGCCGTTGTAGAGCATCGGGGCTTCGTCCTTCTCGCCCTCGCCGATGACGACGACGCCGTTCATCGAGACGGTCGAGACGAGGGTGCGCATGGCCTTGACGGCCGCGCCGTCCGCGCCGTTCTTGTCGCCACGGCCGACCCACCGGCCGGCGGCCATGGCGGCCGCCTCGGTGACCCGGACGAGCTCGAGCGCGAGGTTCCGGTCCGGAGCCTCGGGCGCGACCTCCAGGGCGCTGGGAAGGTGGTGCGGGTACTGCGCGGTCATCGTCGTTACCTCTCTGTACGCGACGGCCAGTAAGCGCCCGACTACTGCCTGGTCGAACGCCGTGGTGAGGGTCCTGCGATCGTATCTGCCCACGAGATGACTGTCTGTGGCGCGGGTCGCGCTGCCGGGGCGAAAGCTCCGGTTCGTCCTGGTTCACCCGTACGTGGGCACCCCGGGTGGCCGCACCGGAATGTGGATGAGTCACCATGTGGGGGTGGCTGCAGACAGCAAGGGCATGAGGGGCCGCCAGACCGTACGGGACATGGTCCTGTCGATGCTGGCGGTCGGTTTCGTCGTCTGGATCGGGTACCTGTTCCTCCCGCACGACGCCAACGGCGACGGGGTGCACGTGGTCGAGTACAAGGTGGCCGCGGCCACCGCCAAGCGCGCCGCTCCCTACCCGCTGCTCTCCCCGGACGGGCTGTCCGACAAGTGGCGGGCCACCTCGGTCAGCTACCGGCCGGCGGACCAGAACAACGGCAAGGGCAACGCCTGGCACCTGGGCTTCGTGACGCCCTCCGGCCAGTACGCGGCGGTCGAGCAGAGCGACGCGCCGCGCGACTCGCTGGTCGCCGACAAGGTCGCCGGCGGCAAGGCGGACGGCACCTCCGACGTGGCCGGCCGCACCTGGGACCGGGTCCAGGGCGAGAAGGCCCGCGCGCTGACCGCGCAGACCGGCTCCGGGACCACCCTGCTCACCGGCACCGCCTCCTACGAGGAACTGGCCGAGCTGGCGCAGGCGCTCAAGTAGCGCCGGCCCGCAGGAACGCCGAAGGGCCCCGCACCGGACGAACCGGTGCGGGGCCCTCGCGCATCGGCGCGTCAGACCGTGGTGACGACCTGGTCGTACTCCAGGCGCGGCGCACGCGGGAACCAGGCCTCGTCGCCCGGCTTGCCGATGTTGACCACGGCCAGCACCGAGTGCTCGCCGTCGGTGAAGAACTCCTTGTTGATGCCCTCGGCGTCGAAGCCGGTCATCGGGCCGGCGGCCAGGCCGGCGGCGCGCACGCCGATGATGAAGTAGGCGGCCTGCAGGGCGCCGTTCAGGCGGGCGGACTGCTCGCGGACCGGGCGCTCGGCGAAGAACACGTCCTTGGCCTGCGGGAAGTGCGGGAGCTGGGTCGGCAGCTCCTCGTGGAACTCGTTGTCCGCGGCCAGGATGGCGACCAGCGGGGCGGTCGAGGTCTTGGCCTTGTTGCCGTCGGCCATGTGCCGGACGAGGCGCTCGCGGCCCTCGGCCGAGCGGACCAGGACGACGCGCAGCGGCTGCCCGTTGAAGGCGGTCGGACCGTACTTGACCAGGTCGTGGATGGCCTGGACCTGCTCCTCGGAGACCGGCTCGTCGGTGAAGGTGTTCGCGGTGCGGGCGTCGCGGAACAGCAGGTCCTGAGCGGCGGCGTCGAGTACCAGGGCGTCGGTGGTCATGCTTCTGCACCTCATGCGGGAGGGGGTTCGTCGGGGTGACCGGCCGCGGCCGATCACTCCATCCAACATAGGTGAATATTCAACGATTCCCCAAGTGGATGTGACCCGCGTCACTCCCGGAGGTCCTCCTCACCGGTCGCCCGGGGCCCCGTCCTCCTCGGCGGCCAGCGCGGCGTCCAGCCGGGCGCGGGCGCCGTCCAGCCACCGCTGGCACACCTTGGCCAGCTGCTCGCCGCGCTCCCACAGGGCCAGCGACTCCTCCAGCGACGTCCCGCCGTTCTCCAGCTGCCGGACGACCTCCAGCAGCGCGTCCCGGGCGTGCTCGTAGCCCAGCGCGTCGTCCGGGTTCGGCGCCGCCGCGTCCTGCTGCTCCTGCTGTCCCTGCTGCTCTGCCATGCGTGCCAGCGTAGGCGGTGGGACGGACAGCGCTACCCTTCCTCGGCCCCGGCGGCCTCGGCCGCAACGACGTTCAAACCGCCGCCCGCCACCCGGGCGTGCAGCCCCTCACCGGGCGCGACCTGCGCCGGGTCGGTCACCACCGCGCCGTCCGCCCGCTGGAGCACCGCGTAGCCGCGCTCCAGGGTGGCCGCCGGGGAGAGCGCGACCACCCGGGCGAGGGTGTGCCCGAGGTCGCTCTGGGCGTGGTCCAGCCGGTGCCGCAGGGTGCGTCGGGCCCGCTCCAGCAGGCCCTCCACCTCCTGGCCGCGCCCGTCCAGCATCCGGTGCGGGGCGGCCAGCGACGGGCGGCTGCGCAGCCCGTCCAGCCCGTGCTGCTCGCGTTCGACCCGGGCCAGCACGTGCCGCCGGGCGCGGTCGCGCAGCTGGCGGACCTTGGCCAGCTCCTCGCCGACGTCCGGAACCACCCGTTTGGCGGCATCGGTCGGGGTGGAGGCGCGCAGGTCGGCGACGAAGTCCAGCAGCGGCTGGTCCGGCTCGTGCCCGATCGCGCTGACCACCGGTGTCCGGGCGGCCGCGACCAGCCGCACCAGCCCCTCGTCCGAGAACGGCAGCAGGTCCTCCACGCTGCCGCCGCCGCGGGCCACGATGATCACGTCGACCTCGGGGTGCTCGTCCAGCTCCCGCACCGCCGCGCTCACCCGCTCCACCGCGCTGACCCCCTGCACCGGGACGTTGCGGACCTCGAAGCGGACGGCCGGCCAGCGCCGCCGGGCGTTCTCCAGCACGTCCCGCTCGGCCGCCGAGCCGCGCCCGGTGACCAGCCCGACGCACTGCGGCAGGAACGGCAGCGGCTTCTTGCGCTCGGCCGCGAACAGCCCCTCCCCGGCGAGCCGCCGCTTCAGCTGCTCCAGCCGGGCCAGCAGCTCGCCCAGCCCGACCGGCCGGATCTCCGAGGCGCGCAGCGACAGCTGCCCGCGCGCCGCGTACCACTCCGGCTTGGCGTGCACGACGACCCGGGCGCCCTCCTGCACGACGTCCGCGACCTGGTCGAACACCGAGCGGAAGCAGGTCACGGTGAGTGACACGTCCGCCTGCGGGTCGCGCAGGGTGAGGAACACCACGCCCGCCCCGGGCCGGCGGCTGAGCTGGGTGATCTGCCCCTCCACCCACACCGCGCCGAGCCGGTCGATCCAGCCGCCGATCAGCGCGGAGACCTTGCCGACCGGGAGCGGGGTTTCGGGGGAGCTGGTGTTGGCCATGCGTACGAGGCTAGCGGCGTCCGCCGACAGGTCCCGGGGAACCCTGGACGCCCAGCACCACCAGGCCGGCCGCCAGCCAGATCAGTCCGACGAGCTGCGCGGTGGTCGAGGCTTCGTAGACCACCGCGCCGATCACCGCGATCCCGAGCAGCGGGACGACCAGGTGGCGCAGCCGGTCCCGCGAGCCGTGCCGCACCGTGTACCAGCCGATCACCGAGGCGTGCAGCAGCGCGAAGGCGGTCAGCGCGCCCATGTTCACCACGGAGGTCAGCTGGTCCAGCCCGTCGTCCCGGTTCGCCGCCCAGACCGCCGCCGCCATGGTGATCACGGCGGCCGCCAGCAGTGCCCGGCGCGGCACCGCGCTGGTCGGGTCGACCGAGCCGAGGACGCGCGGCAGCCGTCCCTCCCGGGCCATCGCGAAGACCAGCCGCCCGGCCGCGGCCTGCCCGGCCAGGGCCGCGAAGGCCGCGCCGATCGCCTTGCTGCTCGCCACCAGCACGTGCAGCCAGTGCCCGATGCCGCTCTCCACGGTGTCGTAGAAGGCCGAGCCCTGCGCCGCCGGGTCGGCGGCCAGCTGCTGGGGGCCCATCGGCTCCAGCACCGCCGCCAGGTAGGTCTGCGCGACGAACAGCACCCCGGCCAGTGCCAGGCACCAGAGCACCGCGCGGGCCACTGCCGCCGAGGCGCCGACCGCCTCCTCGACGAAGGTCGCGATCGCGTCGAAGCCCAGGTAGGAGAGCACCGCGACGGACACCGCCGAGATCACGGCCGTCAGCGAGAAGCCGCCGACGGCTGTGAACGGGGTGTCCCAGCCGCGCCGGGCGCCGTCCTGGACCAGTGCCACCACGGCCGCCGCCATGAACACCAGCAGCACCACGATCTCCATCGCGAGCACCGCGAAGCCGACCACCGCCGCCGTCCGCACCCCGACCAGGTTGAGCGCGGTGGTCACCACGACCGCGATCGCCGTCCACAGCCAGCGCGAGACGCCCGGCACCAGCGAGTGCAGCGCGATCCCGGAGAACAGGTAGGCCACCGCCGGGATCAGCAGGTAGTCGAGCATCGCCATCCACCCGGCGATGAACCCCGGCCCCTCGCCCAGCCCGGCCCGCGCGTAGGCGAACACCGAGCCGGTCTGCGGCACCGCGCGCACCATCTGGGCGTACGAGAAGGCGGTGAAGCCCATCGCCACCGTCGCGGCCAGGTAGACCGTGGCGACGGCCCCGTGGCTCTTGGCGTCCAGCACGCCGAACACGCCGACCGGGGCCATCGGGGCGATGAACAGCAGTCCGTAGACCATCAGATCGCGGACGCCCAGGCTGCGGCGCAGACCGCTTGGCGTCGCCTGATCGCTCACAGAGCTCATAAACACCACATTTGATCACTTATGAGCGGGTCGGTATGGAAAATGCCCGCCGTCGGCGCGGCTCGCGGCCGCGGCAGGCGCCGCCCGCGGCCGCCCGTACGATGGAGCCATGTCCAACACCGCGCAGCGCCGTGTCCTGCTCGCCGCCCCCCGGGGCTACTGCGCGGGTGTCGACCGCGCCGTGATCGCCGTGGAGAAGGCCCTGGAGCAGTACGGGGCGCCCATCTACGTCCGCAAGCAGATCGTCCACAACAAGTACGTGGTGCAGACCCTGGAGAAGAAGGGCGCGATCTTCGTCGACGAGACGGAGGAGGTGCCCGAGGGCTCGATCGTGGTCTTCTCGGCGCACGGCGTCGCCCCGTCCGTCCACGACGAGGCGCGGGCCGGCAAGCTCGCCACCGTCGACGCCACCTGCCCGCTGGTCACCAAGGTGCACAAGGAGGCCGTGCGCTTCGCCGACGAGGGCTTCGACATCCTGCTGGTGGGCCACGAGGGCCACGAGGAGGTCATCGGCACCATGGGCGAGGCCCCGGACCGGATCCACCTGGTGGACGGCGCCGAGGACGTCGCCAACGTGCAGGTCCGGGACGAGTCCCGGGTCGTCTGGCTGTCCCAGACCACCCTGTCGGTGGACGAGACCATGGCCACCGTCGGCGAGCTGAAGAAGCGCTTCCCGGCACTGGTCAGCCCGCCCAGCGACGACATCTGCTACGCGACCCAGAACCGCCAGGTCGCGGTCAAGCAGATGGCCCCCGAGACCGACCTGCTGATCGTGGTCGGCTCCAAGAACTCCTCCAACTCGGTCCGCCTGGTCGAGGTCGGCCTGGAGTACGGCGCCAAGGCCGCCCACCTGGTGGACTTCGCCGAGGAGATCCGGGAGGAGTGGCTGGAGGGCGTCGGCACCGTCGGCCTGACCAGCGGCGCCTCGGTCCCGGAGATCCTGGTCGAGGGCGTGCTCGAGTACCTGGCCGCGCGCGGTTACGACACGGTGGAGACGGTCAAGACCGCCGAGGAGCACCTGATCTTCTCGCTGCCCAAGGAACTGCGCCGTGACCTGCGCGCCGAGGCGGCCGGCAAGCTCTGACCACTCCGGAAGGGCCGGTACCCCCGCGCGGGGGTACCGGCCCTTCCGTCGTGTGGCCTTGCGTCGTGTGGCTTCCTGTCGTGTGGTTCTGCTGTGCGGGCGCGGGTGCCCTCTCGTAGTTTTGTTCACAGGCTGTGGACAAGCGGGTCCGCGGCCACGGCGGAGGGCGGACGTGATGACGGCGGTATTCGGCGTGGACATCGGCGGCTCGGGCATCAAGGGCGCACCGGTCGACCTCGCCCGGGGTGTGCTCGCCGCGGAGCGGCACAAGGTGCTCACCCCGCAGCCGTCCGCCCCCGAGGCCGTGGTCGCCGCCGTGTGCGAGGTGGTCCGCGCCTTCGACCACCGGGGCCCGGTCGGGCTGACCTTCCCCGGCGTGGTGGTCGGCGGCCGGACCAGGACCGCGGCCAATGTGGACAAGGGCTGGATCGGCGTGGACGCCGAGGGCCTGTTCCGCGAGGCGCTGGACCTGCCGACCACCGTCCTCAACGACGCGGACGCGGCCGGGCTCGCCGAGCTGACGCACGGCGCGGGCCGGGAGCAGCCGGGGGTCGTCCTGGTCCTCACCTTCGGCACCGGCATCGGCAGCGCGCTCTTCGTGGACGGCGCGCTGGTGCCCAACACCGAGCTGGGCCACCTGGAACTGCGCGGCAAGGACGCCGAGCGCCGAGCCTCCTCGGCCGCCAAGGAGCGGCACGGGCTGGACTGGGAGCAGTGGGCCGGGCGGGTCGACGAGTACCTGGACCTGGTGGAGATGCTGTTCTCGCCGCAGCTGATCGTGATCGGCGGCGGGGTGAGCCGCAAGCACGAGAAGTTCCTGCCGCTACTGAGGGACCGCGAGGCGCGGGTGGTGCCGGCCGAGCTGCGCAACGACGCGGGCATCGTCGGCGCCGCCATGGCGGCCGCCCGGGCGGCGGGCTGAGGCCCGCTCCCGGTGCTCCCCGCCGTGACTCAGCGGGAGCGGTGGATCCGGCGCTGGGCGACGAAGCGGGCGAGCACGATCAGCGCGGCGAGCCCGGTGCCGGAGAAGAGCCAGCCGGCCCGCAGGGCGAGCCCGGTCGCCAGCGAGACCACCTGGGCGGTGACGCCCGAGGAGCCGACCGGCGCGAGCAGCAGCAGCGCCAGGGCGAAGGCGATCGGCCCGCTGATCGGCGCGGCCAGCAGGTCGACGTAGCGGACCCGGACGGCCAGCTGGAAGCAGACCACCAGGTAGCCGAGGCCGAACAGCCAGTTCAGGTCGTCGAAGAGCAGCCGGTCCAGGCCCGCCACCGCGAGCGTGGCCAGGACGGCGACCACGCCGGCGCCGATGGCCGTCAGTCGGGTCGGCCGACCGGTCCGGCGCCGCCCGTACAGCTGCTCGTCGCCGCGCCCGCGCAGCGGCAGGCGCAGCCGCGGGGCGGCCGGGCGGGCGGGTCCGGCCGAGCCGGCCACCGGGCGCAGGCGGGAGGCGGGGGCGGACCCGGCGGTCTCGGGAGCCCGGCCTGGACCGGGGACGGCGGCTGCGGCCGCGCCGTTCGGCGGACGGCGTCTGGGCCCTGGCGGCTGGGTTCGAATGCTCTGCTCCACCTGCCCAACGTACGGTCCGATCATCGCCACACTGTGTAATGGACCGTTCAGGGCTTGTCCCGTGTCTCCGGGTGGCGTAGTCATGTGATCGTCGCTCAAGTGGGCTGATCTGCCCGGCCGAGTCGACACGGCATGTTCGTCAGGTGATGACACGGGGGCTCCGCATGACCGATTTCACGTTCGAACGACTCGACCACGTCCAGCTCGACATCCCGGCCGGAGCCGAGGACGAGTGCCGCGCGTTCTGGTCCGGCGTGCTCGGCATGGCCGAGCTGGAGAAGCCCCCGGTGCTGGCCGCCCGCGGCGGCTGCTGGTTCCGCGGCGGCGGGGTCGAGGTGCACCTGGGTGTGACCCCGGACTTCCGTCCGTCCCGCAAGGGGCACCCCGGCATCCTGGTGGGTTCGCTGGACGCGCTGGCCGAGCGCCTCACCGCGCACGGCCACGAGGTGCTCTGGGACGACAACCTGCCCGGCCACCGGCGCTTCCACGCCGCCGACAACCTGGGCAACCGGCTGGAGTTCCTGGAGCCCCGGGCGGCGGCGACCGAGGCGTGAGGCAGCGCGGGCGCTGCCCGTAGACTTGGGGGTCGGCCCGTACGGTGCCGACCCAACTCCTCCAAGCCCCCGGGACTGCGCTTCATGTCGCTCACGATCGGAATCGTCGGTCTGCCGAACGTCGGCAAGTCGACCCTGTTCAACGCCCTGACCAAGAACGACGTGCTGGCGGCCAACTACCCGTTCGCCACCATCGAGCCGAACGTCGGCGTGGTCGGCGTCCCGGACGCGCGGCTGGCCAAGCTCGCCGAGATCTTCGGCTCGCAGCGCATCCTTCCGGCCACCGTCGACTTCGTCGACATCGCCGGCATCGTGCGTGGTGCCAGCGAGGGCGAGGGCCTGGGCAACAAGTTCCTCGCCAACATCCGTGAGTCGGACGCGATCTGCCAGGTCGTGCGCGCCTTCACCGACCCGGACGTGGTGCACGTGGACGGCAAGGTGTCGCCCAAGGACGACATCGAGACCATCCACACCGAGCTGATCCTGGCCGACCTCCAGACCGTCGAGAAGGTCCTGCCGCGGCTGCAGAAGGAGGCGCGCCTCAAGAAGGACACCGCCCCGGTGCTGGCCGCCGCCGAGGCCGCGCAGGCGGTCCTGGAGACCGGCAAGACGCTCTTCGAGGCCGGCTTCGACACCACCCCGATCCGCGAGCTGCACCTGCTGACCGCCAAGCCCTTCCTCTACGTCTTCAACGTGGACGAGGACGAGCTGGCCGACGAGGACTTCAAGAACGCCCAGCGCGAGCTGGTCGCCCCGGCCGAGGCGATCTTCCTGAGCGCCAAGATCGAGTCCGAGCTGATCGAGCTCGACGACGCCGAGGCCCTGGAGCTCCTCCAGTCGATGGGCCAGGAGGAGCCCGGTCTGGCCACCCTCGCCCGGGTCGGCTTCGACACCCTCGGCCTGCAGACCTACCTGACGGCCGGCCCCAAGGAGACTCGGGCCTGGACCATCAAGAAGGGCGCCACCGCCCCCGAGGCCGCCGGTGTCATCCACACCGACTTCCAGAAGGGCTTCATCAAGGCCGAGGTGATCTCCTTCGCCGACCTGGTCGAGACCGGCTCCATCGCCGAGGCCCGCTCCAAGGGCAAGGCCCGCATCGAGGGCAAGGACTACGTCATGCAGGACGGCGACGTGGTGGAGTTCCGCTTCAACGTGTGATCATGCCGCTACTGCATGTCACCTGACTTGGCGGGTGGGCAGGCCGGAGAGGGTCGGACTCCGTGGAGTCCGACCCTCTCCTCATTTCAGCCGAGCAGGTGGGCGTTGACCGCGCGGGCGTCCTCGGCCAGCTCCGGCAGCTCGACCACCTCGACCCCGGCCGCCTCCAGCAGGGCGGTGCCCTGGCAGTCGGTGACGAACAGGTCCGGCTCGCGCCAGGCGACCACGACCCGGGGCACGCCCGCCGCGATGAGCAGCCGGGCGCACGGTACCGGCCGCGAGGCGCGCTGCCCGCAGGGCTCCAGCGAGCTGTAGACGGTCGCCCCGCGCAGCCGGGGGTCGCCGGCCGGGAGTTTGGCCAGGGCGGCCTCCTCGGCGTGGTCGTGGGCGTCCGCCTCCCGGCTGTAGCCCTCCGCCAGCACCCGGCCGTCGGCGCCGACGATCACCGCGCCGACCGAGAAGGCCGTCTCGGACGGCGGGCACTGGCGGGAGAGTTCGACGGCCCGGCGCAGGTGGTCGAGGTCGGTGGTCGCGGGGCGGTTCACGGCGCGGGCTCCTTCGGGGCGTACCTGAGCAGGACGACGTCGCCCACGGTACGTGCCTCCAGCAGGCGCATCCGCCGGGCCGGGCCGCCCGGGAAGGCGGCCGGGCGGACGAACCTGGGCGCCTCGGCCTGGCCGACCAGCAGCGGGGCGACGGCCAGTTGCAGCTCGTCCGCGAGGCCCCCGGCCAGGAACTGGGTGTGCACGCCCCCACCGCCCTCGACCATCAGCCGGCGCACTCCGCGCGCGCCCAGGTCGTCCAGCACCGCGCCGAGGTCCACCGCGCCGCCGAGCGCGACCACCTCGGCCAGCCCGTCCAGCCGGGGGCGCAGCGCCGCCGCCCCGGCGTCCGTGGTGTAGGCGAGCTTGGTGCCGCCGGTGTGCCAGAACCGCAGACCGGCGTCGAGGTCGCCGCTCGCGCTGAGGGTCACCTTCAGCGGGTACTCGGGCCGGCCCGCGGCCAGTCGGGCGGCCCGGCGGCCGGGGTCGTTGACCAGCAGGCGCGGGTTGTCGGCGCGCAGGGTGTTGCCGCCGACCAGGATCGCGTCGGCGGCGGCGCGCTCCTCGTCCACCCGGTCGAAGTCCGCGGCGTTGGAGAGCAGCAGCCGGTCGGGGGAGGCGTCGTCGAGGTGGCCGTCGAGCGAGACGGCGGCGCTCAGCAGGACGAAGGGGCGCTGGCCGGGCATGGGCGGGAACCGTTCTGTCGGGGGCGCCTCCACGGTACGGCGGGCGGGTGCGGGCCGGGATGCCGCATGGTCGACATGTGAGACGGATCTTCTCGACATGCGGGACGCGGAGTAGCGTCGAGGACGTCGAGGAGAACGGAAAGCCGACCACACCCCAGGGGGATCCCATGTCCGGACCGCAGCCCTCCGCCGTCTACACCCACGGCCACCAGGAGGCGGTGCTGCGCTCGCACCGCTCCCGTACCGCCGCCGACTCGGCCGCCTACCTGCTGCCCGAACTGCGCCCCGGGCAGGCCCTGTTGGACATCGGCTGCGGGCCCGGCACGATCACCGCCGACCTGGCCGAGCTGGTCGGCCCGGACGGCCGGGTGGTGGCCGTGGACACCTCCGCCGAGGTGCTGGAGCAGGCCGCCGCGTACGTGGCCGGGCGCGGGCTGTCCAATGTCGTCTTCGAACGCGCCGACGTGCACCGACTGCCCTACCGGGACGGCGAGTTCGACGTGGTGCACGCCCACCAGGTGCTGCAGCACGTGGCCGACCCGGTGGCCGCGCTGCGCGAGATGCGGCGGGTGGCGGCCCCCGGCGGCGTGGTCGCGGCCCGGGACGTCGACTACGCCTCGATGACCTGGTTCCCCGAGGTGCCGGCGCTGGACCGGTGGCTGGAGCTGTACCGGCGGACCGCCCGTGCCAACGGCGGCGAGCCGGACGCCGGCCGGCGGCTGCTGTCCTGGGCCCGCGCGGCCGGCTTCGCGGAGGTCACCGCGAGCGCCACCACCTGGACGTACGCGACGCCCGAGCAGCGCGCCTGGTGGGGCGGGATGTGGGCGGACCGGGTGACCGGCACCGCGCTGGGCCGGACGGTGGTCGAGCGGGGCTACGCGGAGCAGGGCGAACCGGAGCGGATCGCGGCCGGCTGGCGGGAGTGGAGCGCCGCCGGGGACGGCTGGTTCTCGATGCTGCACGGCGAGGTCCTGGCCCGCGGCTGAGAGGCCGGACGGGGCCCCGGCCGGGGCGGGCGGGCGTTCGAAAAGATCGGGTAAAGTCGCGCGACCGTTCACATCCGGCCCGTTCGGGTCCGAGCCATGGTGCCGAACGCCGAGCCGATGCCCGCCCCGGCGGGTTGGGGGAGTCCACGTGTCCAAGCCTCAGTCCGAGCTGCCCGCCCCGGAGACGGAGCCGCCCGCGCGGACCGGGGCGGACGCGGGGGCGGACACCGGCGAGGCCGGGGCGGCGCCGGCGACGGGCCAGGATCCCCGGGTGGACTTCCGCAAGGAGGCCGACGAGCCCGCGGCCACCACTCCGGCCGACGCCGAGCCCGAGCCGGTGGCGGCACCCGAGCCGGTCCCGGCCGCACCCGCCGCACCCGCCCCCGTGTCCTCCGCCGACCCCTGGGCCGCGCCCGACTTCTCCGCCGCGCCCGCCGCGCCCGCCGCGCCCGCCGTCACGCCCCCGCAGGCCGGGCCCCTGCCGTCGGCCGCCCCGCCCCAGCCGCCGCACCCGCTGCCCGCCGGAGGCTGGGCCTCCGTCACGCCCTCCGCCCAGTCCGGCTTCCGGCCCGGCCTGCAGCCCGGCCACCCGTCCCCGCAGCTCCCCGGCCCCGGGCACCCGTACCCGCAGTTTCCCGGCCCCGCCGCCACCAACGGCTTCGCGGTCGGCTCCCTGGTGACCGGCCTGGTCCTGGTGGCGCCGCTGGCCCTGGTGTTCGGCATCGTGGCGCTGGTCCAGATCAACCGCCGCAAGGAGCGCGGCTTCGGCATGGCGGTGACCGGGGTGGTGCTCGGCGCGATCGGCACGGTGCTGCTCTCGCTGCTGCTGGGCGCGGGGGACTTCAGCGGGGCGAACGGCGGCCGGTTCGCCCAGGCCCCGAAGGCCCCGGCCGGCTCCGTCCACTGGTCCGCCCTCAAGGCCGGCGACTGCTACAGCTCCCCCGACGGGGGATCGGTGGCCGAGGGCGACGGCGACGAGACGGTGTACTGGGTGCGCCGGGTGGCCTGCTCCGACCCGCACCACGGCGAGGTGGCCGGCACCGCCAAGTTCCCCGCGAGCAACGGCCCCTACCCGGGCGAGAGCGAGGTCCGGGAGTCGGCCGCCACGCTGTGCCGCAAGGTGCTGGACGACTACGCGCTCGACCAGTGGGCCGTCCCGGCCGGCATGGACGACGTCTACCTCTACCCGACCGCGAGCAACTGGGCGTCCGGCGAGCGGTACGCGACCTGCGCGTTCGAGGACCGCCACGACCAGCACCGGGGCACCGTCCGCACCGACCGGCGCAGCCTGACCGCGCCTCAGCTGGCCTATCTGGAGGCGCTCCGGGGCTTCAACGACGCCTACCTGGACCAGCCGAAGAAGGACGTCTCCGACGCCGAGGCCGACTACCGGAGCTGGGCCCGCACGATGGCCGCCGCCTCCCGCGCCGAGGCCGCCGCGCTCGGCGCGCCGACGACGGACTGGCCGGCCGACGTCCGGCCGAAGATCGCCAAGCTGGTCGAGGCCCAGTCGCAGGCGGCCGCGGCCTGGGACACCGCGGCCTCCGGCAACGACCCGGAGGGTGACATCCGCCGGGCCAGGGCGCTGGTGGCCAAGACGGTGCCGGTGTCCGTGGACATCCGCCGCACGCTGGGCCTGTCCACCGGCGAGCAGGTGCCCGACCTGCGGGTCTGAGCCGCTGGGGTGCGGTTACCGGCCGTTAACAACGCCCGTACCTGCCGGTAGCGAACCGCGCGTAGCGTCGCGGGTGTGCCCCCGGCCCGACCCCCACGCGAGCCGGGGGCACGACGGCGTCCGCCGTGACCGCCTCCGGGGTCGGACCCGGGGGCCTGACGCCCGGCGAAGCGCCGGATACCCTCCCGCCATGGGCACCTATCGGGTGATGCGGCAGGACGACAACGGCAACCGCTTCGTGGTCGCCGGGGACCTGGACCGCGCCGAGGCGCAGCGGCTGGCCGCCGAGTTCGAGGCCCGCGGCCACAAGCAGCTGTACTGGGTCGAGGCGCTTGGAGCGACGGAAGCGGCCGAGGCGGCGGAGTCGGCCGAGAGCGGGAACGGCGGACCCCGGAACGCCTGAGGCCGTAGGGTCGGGGCCATGGACGCCACGCACGCCACCCACCCCGCGGGCCCGGCCGACCTCCCTGCCGCGCCCCGGATCGTGGTCGGCGGCGCGCTGGTCCACGACGGCCGGGTGCTCGCGGCCCGGCGCAGCGCGCCCGAGGCGGTGGCCGGGCGGTGGGAGTTCCCCGGCGGGAAGGCCGAGCCCGGCGAGACGGAGGCGCAGGCGCTGGAGCGCGAGCTGCTGGAGGAGCTCGGGGTCCGGGCGCGCGCGCTGTCCCGGCTGCCCGGCGCGTGGGCCGTGCGCCCCGGCCTGGAGTTGCGCTTCTGGGCCGCCGAGCTGCTGGCCGGTGAGCCGCGCGCGCTGCAGGACCACGACGCGCTGCGCTGGTTGGGCCCGGACGAGTTGGACGCGGTCGACTGGATCGACCACGACCGGGACGTGCTGCCGTACGTCGCCCGGCTGCTCACCGGCCCGGGAGTGGCGGGCGACGCGCAGTCCGCCGGGTAGGTCAATCGGACAAGACGACCCAGCGACCGGGATAGCCTGGGTTGTGCTGGGTATGTCACTTTTCGGCACCATTCGTCACCATCGGTGAGCCGCCCCCAGCCGGCGACGCCGATCCCGACCAGAGCCGGAGGCCCCCTCGGTGTCGAGTACCGGGAACGGCGGCGGGGGAGAGCGGCGGGCAGCAACCGCGGGCAGCGCCGCCGCGCGCGCCCGACTGCGCCGCGCCGCCCGTCCGACCGCCCCCCAGCCGTCGGCCGGCCGACGCCGCGGTACCGTCGCCGCCCCGGACACCGAGCGGCCCGCCCAGCCCGCGCCGACCCTGGCCCTCCCCGAACCGGGCGACCGGTCCGGCCTGCGCAGCCGCCCCGGCCGGCCGTTCCCCGGCGGGCCGGCTGACGCCCCGAACGGCCCCGGCGCCCCGGCCGAGGGCAGCCTGCTCGACATGCTCAAGGTCGCCATCGCGATCCTCGACACGGCGGGCCGGGTGGTGCTCTGGAGCCCCGCCGCCGAGGAACTGCTCGGCTGGCCGAACGAGCTGCTGGTCGGCCGGCGGATCGACGAGCTGATCCCCGACCAGGACCAGGTCGTCCGGATCCGGGCCGCGATCCAGGACACCCTGCGGCACGGCCGCTGGGCCGGCTACGCGGAGCTGCGCGACCGCGACGGCGAGCCGGTCGCCGTGGACACCCGGATCTCCCTCCTGGTGGACGGCGACGGCTCCCCCTTCCTGCAGGTCAGCATGGCCGAGTCGGCGGCCGTACGGGCTGTCGAGCGCGATCTCGCGGTCCGTGACGCGCTGTTCGAGCAGTCCCCGCTGGGCATCGCCATCCTGGACACCGACCTGCGCTACACCGCCGTCAACCAGACCCTCGCCGAGATGAACGGCGTCGCCCTGGAGGACCACGTCGGCCGCACCACCGGTGAGACCCTGCCCGAGCGGGCCGCCGACGAGATCACCGCCATCCAGCGCCAGGTGCTGGCCACCGGCGAGCCGGTCATCGACGTCACCCTCGCCTCCCCGGTCACCACCCGGGCCGGCTACCGCTCGATCTCCTACAGCCGGATGACCGACCGCTCCGGCCGGGTGCTCGGCATCTCCGGCACCGTGATGGACGTGACCGAGCGCTACCGGGCCGTCGCCAAGGTCGAGCACGCCCGCCGCCGGCTCTCGCTGCTCAACGAGTTCGGCTCCCGGGTCGGCGACCTGCTGGACGCCTCCCGGATCGCCCAGGAGCTGGCCGGCTCGGTCGTTCCCCGGCTCACCGACCACTCGGCTGTGATCCTGCTCCAGGCCGTCGCGCACGGTGACGACCTGCCCCGGCACGGCCACGACCGGCGCACCTCGCTCCTCCAGCTCGGCACCGCCTCCGTCCAGGACGGCCCCGAGGTCGACGTGATGCTGCGCCGCGGCGCCCGGATCACCTTCGCCGAGGACTCCGCCTGCGGCCGGGTGCTGCGCACCGGCGTGCCCGAACTGCTCTCCGGCGCCGACCAGCTGGACGACGTTACCTACCCCGGCGACCCGAAGATGCAGGCCGGCCGGGACCTCGGCGTGCACTCGATGCTGGTCGTCCCGCTGCGCGCCCGCGGCATCGTGATCGGCCTGCTGCTGGTCAGCCGGGCCGGCTACCGCGAGGGCTTCGACCGGGACGACCTGGCCTTCACCGTCGAACTCGCCGACCGGGCCGGCAGCTCGCTCGACAACGCCCGCCTCTACGCCCGCGAGCGCACCGCCGCGCTCACCCTCCAGCGCACCCTGCTCCCGCAGCAGGTCCCGCAGCCCACCGGCGTCGAGGTCGCCTACCGGTACGTGCCCGGCAGCAGCGGCACCGAGGTCGGCGGTGACTGGTTCGACGTCATCCCGCTGCCCGGCGACCGCACCGCGCTGGTGGTCGGCGACGTGATGGGCCACGGACTGCGGGCCGCCGCCACCATGGGCCGACTGCGCACCGCCGTCCGGGTGCTGGCCGCCCTCGACCTGCCGCCGGACGTCCTGCTGCGGCACGTCCACGAACTGGCCGACGACCTCGCCCAGGGCCCGGACGAGGCGCTGCTCGCCACCTGCGTCTACGCGGTCTTCGACCCGGCGACGGCCCGGCTGACCGTCGCCAAGGCCGGGCACATCCCACCGGTGCTGGTGGTGCCGGGTCAGGAGAGCGATGAGCCGACCCGTACCGGCGGTCCGCTGCCCGGCGGCGCCGGCCGGATCCTCGACCTGCCCTCCGGCGCCCCGCTCGGGGTGGGCGGAGTCCCGTTCGAATCGGTCGAACTGAAGATCCCCGAGGGCAGCCTGCTCGCGCTGTGCACCGACGGCCTGGTCGAGTCCCGGGACAAGGACCTGGACGTCGGCCTCGGCCGACTGGTCACCGTCCTCCAGGAGCCGCACGCCTCCATCCAGGCCGCCTGCGAGGCGGTGCTCGACACCATGGAGCAGGGCCGCGAGCCGGACGACGTCGCGCTGCTGCTGGCCAGGCTGGGGCACGGCCAGGCCGGCACCCCGACGGCCGGCTGGACGCTGCCGGCCGAGCCCACCGCCGTCTCCCGGGCCCGCCGGCTGGTCCGCGCCACGCTCACCGAGTGGGGCGTCGAGGCGCTCACCGACACCGCCGAGCTGCTGGTCAGCGAGCTGGTCACGAACGCCGTCCGGTACGCCAGCGCCCCCATCGGGGTACGGCTGACGCTCGGCGAGACGCTGCTGGTCGAGATCTCCGACCCGCTGCCCGACCCGCCCCGGGAGCGGCACGCGGCCGAGGCCGACGAGGGCGGCCGGGGCCTGGAGCTGGTCCGCCGGCTGGCGCTGCGCTGGGGCGCCCGGGCCGAGGGCATCGGCAAGGTGGTCTGGTTCGAGCAGGCGCTGCCGGGTAATGAGCTCGACGAGTCGTGACTCGACGACCGCCGGACGAAACGCCAGGAGAGCGGTGCCGCATATGCCATCGGGGGGCCTGGGGGAGCGCGCGCCCCGGCAGGGGGCGCGAGCGTGGCATTGTGGTGGCGCGGGCGGTAGGACAAAAACCTTCGCCCGATCTGATGTTGTGATGTTGAGGGCGTGTGAACGTACCCCTCGATGATGAATACTCGGTCTTCTCGACATCCGGACGGTCGCGGGTTGGAGGGGTCGGTCCGTTGAACAGCACTCCGGCGCGGAACGCGCCGAGCAGCAGCGGTCATGCCGCTGTACCCGGGCAGGCCGGCTCGTTGCACCTGCCCGTACCGGCGGCCCCGCCGGAGGGTGAGATCGCGAGCCGCGGCGCCCACCCCGTCGCCGAGGCCCAACCATGGGGCGTCGGCGACCCTGGCTCGATCTACGACTACATCCGGGTCGCGACCTTCGCGATCGGCCCGGACGGGCGGATCAGCCAGTGGAGCGAACGCGCCGCCGAGTTCTTCGGCGTCCCGGCCGCCGATGCCGTCGGCGCCGACCCGATCGCCACCTTCGTCCCCCGCGAGCTCTGGCAGCGCGGCCGCACCCGGCTGGAGCGCACCCTGGCCGGCGAGGAGTGGGTCGGCACCACCCCCTACCGGGACGCCGACGGCGGCGAGGGCCTCGCCGAGCTCTACCTGATGCCCGACAGCGCCCTGCCCACCGCGGGCGCCACCTGCCTGGCCGTCGACCTCGGACGGCTACGCCGGATCGAGACCGACCTCGCCGCCTCCGAGGCCGTCTTCGGACAGACCCCCACCGGCTTCGTGCTGTTCGACGGCCGGCTGCGCCTGCAGCGGGTCAACGACTCCTTCGCCTCCGGCATGGGCCTGGTCCCCACCGACCTCGAGGGACTCACCCCGCACGACCTCTTCCCGCCGTCCGAGGCCGACCGGCTCAGCGCCGCCCTGCGCAAGGTCCTCGCCACCGGCGAGCCCGTCTTCGACCTGCGCTTCCACGGCGCCGTCCCGACCCGCGAGGGCAACCGGCTGTGGGCCGTCTCCCTGTACCGCCTCAACGGCGCCGCCGGGCAGCCGATGGGCGTGGCCGGGCAGGTCTCCGACGTCACCAGCCGGCACGTCGCCGAGCGCGAGGCCGACGGCGTGCGCCGCAACCTCGCCCTGCTCAACGAGGCCAGCGCGCACATCGGCTCCACGCTCGACCTGGAGACCACCGCCAAGGAACTGCTGGACGTCGTCGTCCCGCCGTTCTGCGACCTCGCCACCGTCGACCTCTACACCGCGCTGCTCTCCGGCGAGACCGTCCCCAGCGCCGGCCGGCTCGGCGACACCGTGCTCACCGACGGCAGCGGCGAACTGCGCCGGGTCGCCGTCTCCAGCGTCGTCGGCGGCGCCTCCTCGGTGCTCGGCTCGGTCACCGGGCTGCCCATCGCCGAGGCCGGCGGCACCCTCTGTTACCCGCGCCGCTCCCCGCACGCCCGGGCGCTGCGCACCGGCCGCAGCGTCGTCCCCGAGCCCGGCCCCGACCCGCTGATGCGCTCCACCCTGATCGTCCCGCTGGTCGCCCGCGACCAGGTGCTCGGCCTCGTCCAGCTCTCCCGGGCGATCGGCAGCGAGCCCTTCGACGCCCGCGACGTCGCGATCGCCGAAGAGCTCGTCGCCCGCGCCGCCGTCTGCATCGACAACGCCCGGCTCTACCGCCGCGAGCACGAGCGGGCGCTGATCCTCCAGCGCAGCCTGCTGCCCCCGGGCAACCCGGCCGCCAGCGGCCTGGAGATCGCCTGCCGCTACCTGCCGAGCAACAACAACACCGAGGTCGGCGGCGACTGGTTCGACGTCATCCCGCTGCCCGGCAACCGCACCGCGCTGGTCATCGGCGACGTGATGGGCCGCGGCCTGCGCGCCGCCGTCGCCATGGGCCAGCTGCGCACCGCCGTCCGCACCCTGGCCATGCTCGACCTGGAGCCGGGCGAGGTGCTCACCGCCCTCGACGAGATCGCCCGCGGCCTCGGTGACGACTCCGTGCCGGCCGGACCGCCCACCCCGTACGGGCGGCTCACCTCGACCGCCGACGAGGAGGCCCGCGAGGTCTACCTGGCGACCTGCGTCTACGCGGTCTTCGACGCCGTCAGCCGGCGCTGCTGGATCGCCAACGCCGGCCACCTGCCGCCGGTGCTGCTCAGCCCCGGCGAGGGCGCCCGGATGCTCGACGTGCCGCCCGGACTGCCGCTCGGCGTCGGCGGCGAGCCCTTCGAGGAAGTCGAGTTCGAACTCCCGGACGGCTCCGTCCTCGGCCTGTACACCGACGGCCTGGTGGAGAGCCGCAAGCACCAGCTGGACGAGGGCCTGCGCGCCTTCCGTACGGCGCTCTCCGCCGAGGGCAAGGGCCTGGAGGACCTCTGCGACCACGTGCTCGGCGAGCTCAACCCGCACCACGGCGAGGACGACATCGCCCTGCTGATGGCCAAGGTGCACGCGTTCCCCGAGGACGCCGTCGGCAACTGGTACCTGCCGCCCGAGCCCACCTCCGTCGCCAAGGCCCGCGAGCTGGCCTGCAGCTGGCTGCTGGCCCGGGGACTGGACGAGCTGGTCGACACCACCGAGCTGCTGGTCAGCGAGCTGGTCACCAACGCGCTCAAGCACGGGCGCGGTGAGATCCGGCTGCGGCTGCTGCGCGAGCGCGGCCTGGTCTGCGAGGTCTGGGACGACGGCTACGCCCAGCCCCGGCAGCGGCGCGCCCAGGAGACCGACGAGGGCGGGCGCGGCCTGCAGCTGGTCAGCCTGCTGGCCGAGCGCTGGGGCAGCCGGCGCACGCCGAAGGGCAAGATCGTCTGGTTCGAGCTGGCGCTGTAGCCGCCCCGGGAGTCGACCGGGTCGGCCGGGCCGCGGGGTCGGCCGCGCCGTACCGGTCGGGCCGTAAGGATTGGGCCGTAAGGGTGCAGTCGCCCCCGGCCCGCCGTGTCGGTGCGGGCCGGGCCGGGCGGGCGGCGTTCGATGGCCGCCATGCGCGTCCGCCAGCTCACCGCCGCAGCCGCCGCGCTGCTGCTCGCCGCCGGTCTCGGCGGCTGCTCCGACGACCCCGCCCCCACCCGCACCCCGGCCCCCGCGCCGTCCTCGGCCGACCCCACCGCCACCACCGGGGACGTCCGGCTCGCCGACCGCTCCGCCGTCCGGGACGGCGGCACGCTGCGCTGGGCGGTGGACGGCGTCCCGGCCACGCTGAACGTCTACCAGGGCGCGGCGACCGCCGACTCGGCGCTGGTCGCCCACGCGCTGTACCCCTCGCTGTTCCGCCCCGACGGGCACGGCCGGCTCGAACCCGACCCGGACTACCTGACTAGCGCGGAGTCCACGCCGCCCGGGCAGCAGCCGCAGGTGGTCACCTACCGGCTCAACCCGCACGCCGTCTGGAGCGACGGCACCCCGCTGTCGGCCGCCGACCTCGCCGCCCAGCGGGCCGCCCTCTCCGGCCTCAACCCGGCCTACCGGGGCGGGCACCCGGCCGGGTACGACGCCGTCGACTCGGTCGCCCGGGGCACCGACCCGTACGAGGTGCGGGTCACCTTCCGGCGGCCGTACGCCGAGTGGCGTTCGCTGTTCGGGCCGCTCTACCCGGCGGCCGAGACGGGCACGCCGGACGCCTTCAACCGGGCGCTGACCGGTGGCGGCCACCCGAGCGCCGGGCCGTACACCGTCTCCCGGTACGACGCCGAGGGCGGGCAGGTCACCGTGACGCGCAACCCGCTCTGGTGGGGGGACGCGCCGAAGGCCGACCGGATCGACTTCCTCGCCGCCCCGCCCGAGCAGCGGCTGGACGCGCTCGACCAGGACCGGCTGGACATCGCCCCGCTCACCGCGGCGGTGGACCGGGCGGTGCCGGCGCCCACCGGGTCCACCCCGGCGGCGGCTCCGCCCGCCGCGGCACCCGAGGCGGCGGCGACGGCGCTGCGGCGCGCCGAGTCGCTGCCCGGCGTCACCGTGCACCGGGCGGCCGCCGCCTCGCTCACCCAGCTCACCGTCAACGCCGCCCGCGGTCCGCTCACCGACCCGGCCGTGCGCCGCGCCCTCGGCCGCGCCGTCGACCGGCGGCGGATCGCCGACGCCGCGCTCACCCCGCTCGGCCTGCCCGCCGCGCCGCTCGGCAGCCACCTGCTCGCCGCAGACCAGGAGGGCTACCGCGACAACAGTGCGGCGGCCGGCCCGGCGGACGCGGCCCGGCTGCTGGACGGGGCGGGCTGGAAACGGCCCGCCGGCCGGGGCACCCGGACCAAGGACGGCAAGGAGCTCGCCCTCACGCTGCTCGTCCCGGCCGGCTCGGCCACCGCCAGGCGCACCGCCGACGCGCTCACCGCCGACCTCGCGGAGTCCGGGATCGCCCTGAAGCCGGTGACGGTGCCCGCCGAGACCTTCGTCCGGGACCGTCTGGCCGCCGGGGACTACGACCTCGCGCTCTTCTCCTGGCCGACCGGCCCCAGTCCGGCGAGCGAGCAGCGCCCCGCCTACGCCAAACCCCGGCCCGATCCCGACGGCGCGCTCGACCCAGGCACCAACTACGGCCGCAGCGGCACCGAGGAGATCGACCGGCTGTTCGACCGGGCCTCGGCCGAACTGGACCCGACGGCCCGGCTGGACCTGCTGCAGGAGGCGGACGTACGGATCTGGCAGCTCGGGCACTCGGTGCCGCTGTACCAGCGCCCCGAGCTGGTCGGCGTCCGGGAGGGCGTGGCGGGCGCGGGAGCCTTCGGCTTCGGCTGGCCGCGCTTCCAGGACGTGGGGTGGATCCGGGTCCCGTAGGGCTGCCGGAGGGTGAACAGTGTGTGACCCAGCTGTGATCTTGGTCCCGCCCGACCTGCTCGTTTCCGCCCATCTGGGCGCTTCCCCGTACGATAGGAGGAAGCCGAGGCATGTCCATTGCCCGGCGGGTGGACCGGTAGTAGCAGGCGGAACGGGCGGCGGCGATCGATAGGGATCGCAAGTGCGCGTCACGCAGCCGGGCGCCGCAACCCACGATTCCGGGAGAATCAGCAAGGCATGCCCACGCGCAACGACATCCGTAACGTCGCCATCGTCGCCCACGTCGACCACGGCAAGACCACCCTGGTCGACGCCATGCTGAAGCAGGCCGGCGCCTTCGCCGCCCACCAGCAGCTCGACGACCGCATGATGGACTCGAACGACCTGGAGCGCGAGAAGGGCATCACCATTCTCGCGAAGAACACCGCCGTCAAGTACCACCCCAAGGAGGGTGGCGCGCCGGTCACGATCAACATCATCGACACCCCGGGCCACGCCGACTTCGGTGGCGAGGTCGAGCGCGGCCTGTCGATGGTCGACGCGGTCGTGCTGCTGGTCGACGCCTCCGAGGGTCCGCTGCCGCAGACCCGCTTCGTGCTGCGCAAGGCGCTGACGGCCAAGCTGCCGGTCATCCTGTGCATCAACAAGACCGACCGTGCGGACTCCCGGATCGACGAGGTCATCAACGAGACCTACGACCTCTTCCTGGACCTCGACGCCACCGAGGAGCAGATCGAGTTCCCGATCGTCTACGCCTGTGCGCGTGACGGCGTCGCCTCGATGACCAAGCCGGAGGACGGCACCGTGCCGGCCGACAGCGACTCGCTGGAGCCGTTCTTCTCCACCATCCTGGCGCACGTCCCGGCCCCGACCTACGACGAGGGCGCACCGCTCCAGGCGCACGTCACCAACCTGGACGCCGACAACTTCCTCGGCCGTATCGCGCTCTGCCGTGTCGAGCAGGGAGAGCTGCGCAAGGGCCAGCAGGTCGCGTGGATGAAGCGGGACGGCTCGGTCCAGCAGGTCAAGATCACCGAGCTGCTGATGACCGAGGCGCTCACCCGCAAGCCGGCCGAGGTGGCCGGCCCCGGCGACATCTGCGCCGTCGCGGGCATCCCGGACATCATGATCGGTGAGACCCTGGCCGACCTGGAGAACCCGGTCGCGCTGCCGCTCATCACGGTGGACGAGCCGGCCATCTCGATGGTCATCGGCACCAACACCTCGCCGCTGGTGGGCAAGGGCGGCAAGGGCCACAAGGTCACCGCCCGCATGGTGAAGGACCGCCTGGACCGCGAGCTGATCGGTAACGTCTCGCTGCGCGTGCTGCCGACCGAGCGTCCGGACGCCTGGGAGGTCCAGGGCCGTGGCGAGCTGGCGCTGGCCATCCTGGTCGAGACCATGCGCCGGGAGCTGTTCGAGCTGACCGTCGGCAAGCCGCAGGTCGTCACCAAGGTCATCAACGGCAAGGTGCACGAGCCGGTCGAGCGGATGACCATCGACAGCCCCGAGGAGTACCTCGGCGCCATCACCCAGCTGATGGCGACCCGCAAGGGCCGCATGGAGACCATGACGAACCACGGCTCCGGCTGGGTCCGCATGGAGTTCATCGTCCCGTCGCGTGGCCTGATCGGCTTCCGGACCCAGTTCCTGACCGACACCCGTGGCACCGGTATCGCGCACAGCATCTTCGAGGGCCACGAGCCGTGGTTCGGCGAGCTGCGGATGCGCAACAACGGTTCGCTGGTGGCGGACCGCGCGGGCGTCGTGACGCCGTTCGCGATGATGGGCATCCAGGAGCGCGGCACGCTGTTCGTCGAGCCCACCACCGAGGTGTACGAGGGCATGATCGTCGGCGAGAACTCGCGCCAGGACGACATGGACATCAACATCACCAAGGAGAAGAAGCTCACCAACATGCGTGCGGCCTCCTCCGACACCACGGAGAACCTGGTCCCGCCGCGCAAGCTCTCGCTGGAGCAGTCGCTGGAGTTCTGCCGCGAGGACGAGTGCATCGAGGTGACCCCGGAGACGGTTCGCATCCGTAAGGTCGTCCTGGACCAGAAGGACCGCGGACGCACTGCCTCGCGTGCCAAGAAGGCGTGATCCGGACGCACTGAACGGCCATTGGCCGGAATGATTCGCCCCCCTTTCCATTGGAGAGGGGGGCGAACTTTTTCAACTACTCCAAGTTGCCGGGGCCGCTATTAACCGAATAACGCTCATCACATCGAGGTGTCCGCTGAGCGGACGCGACGGTTCGTCATGCATGACGACTGTCCGTTTGGTACCTGTCTGGCTATGTCTCAAATGTCCGGTTTTCGAAACTTACCGACTGTTCATGTGACCTAATTGAGATCGTCACTGGTCACTTTCGTGTCCGTGCGTGACGGATAGTGGGTGCAGTCAGGCTCGGGTCAAGGGTGAACGCGCAGGGGTGCGCGCCGAAACCACGAGCGCGGACGGCACAGCGGGTCGGTGAGAACCGTTTCCGCAGTGCTCTCCTCGTTGCAACGTCGAATTCAGGAGGCACACCGATGCGTGGTGGGAGCCAGGCCAAGTGGGTTGTCGCAGCTGTTGCGGTCGCCCTTGCCGCGACTGCTTGTAGCAGCAGCAGCGACTCCTCCAGCGGGGGCAGCTCCGATGGTGCGGTCAACGCCCAGGGCGTCTTCAGCTACCAGAGCGCCGAGCCGCAGCGTCCGCTGCAGCCGGCGAACGCCATGGAGAACCAGGGCGGACGTATCGTCAAGCAGCTCTTCACGGGCCTCGTCGACTACGACCCCGCGACCGGTGCCCTGCGCAACCAGGTGGCCGACAAGATCGAGACCACCGATGCCAAGACCTACACCGTCACGCTGAAGTCCGGTTGGACCTTCCACGACGGCACCCCGGTCACCGCCAAGTCCTTCGTGAACTCGTGGAACTGGTCGGCCAACCCGGCGAACAACCAGATCAACTCGGACTGGTTCTCGGACATCGTCGGCTACGACGCGGTCCACCCGGACAAGGACAAGGGCGACCCGACGGCGAAGGAGATGTCGGGCCTCAAGGTCATCGACGACACTCACTTCACCATCGAACTGACCAGCACCGTCTCGTACTTCACGTACAAGCTCGGCTACTCGGCCTTCTTCCCGCTGCCCGAGGGCTTCTTCGCGGACCCGAAGGGCTACGGCGAGAAGCCGATCGGCAACGGCCCCTACAAGTTCGTCTCGTGGGAGCACAACAAGGCCATCACGCTGGCCGCCTACGACAAGTACACGGGCAGCAACAAGCCGAAGAACGGCGGAATCGTCTTCCGCAACTACACCTCGCCCGAGGCCGCGTACAAGGACCTGATGTCCGACACGCTGGACGTGCTGGACCAGGTCGACTCGACCGACCTGCCGAAGTACAAGGACGACCTGGGCAAGCGCGCCGTCGACCAGGCGCAGGGTGCCATCCAGAACATCTCCTTCGCGCTGTACAACGCGGAGTGGAGCGACCCGGCCAAGGCCAAGGTCCGCCAGGGTCTCTCGATGGCGATCGACCGCGACACCATCACCAAGACCGTGCTGAACAACAGCCGTCAGCCCGCCGACTCGTTCGTGGCGCCGGGCGTCATGGGCTACAAGGCCGGCACCTGCGGCGACGCCTGCAAGTACGACCCGGTCAAGGCGAAGCAGCTGATCGCCGAGGGCAACGGCGTCCCGGGCAACAAGATCGGCATCATCTACAACTCCGATGGCGGTCACAAGGAGTGGGTGGACGCGGTCTGCAACTCGATCCGTCAGGCGACCGGCGTCGAGTGCGTCGGTGACCCGAAGCCCGACTTCAAGACCTCTCGTGACATCATCACCAAGAAGACCGTCCCGAGCATGATGCGTACCGGCTGGGTGCAGGACTACCCGCTGAACGCCAACTTCCTGCGCGACGTCTACGGCACCGGTGCCTCGGCCAACGACGCCGGCTACTCGAGCGCCGAGTTCGACAAGCTGTCGCACGAGGCCGACGCCGCCACCTCGGTCGAGAAGACCGCCGACCTGTACCAGCAGGCCGAGGCCGTTCTGGCCAAGGACATGCCGGCGATCCCGCTCTGGTACTACAAGACCAACTCGGGTTACTCCAACAAGGTCCAGAACGTCAAGTTCAACTCCTTCGGCGACCCGGTCTACACCGACGTCGAGGTCAAGAAGTAGTAATCGGTCGGCACCGCCTGACCCGGTGACAACGGCCGGTGCCCGTCCCATCCCCACAAGGGCGAGGACTGGCACCGGCCGTTGGCACGCCGACTTATCTCTGGCCGGGTTGACGGGCCCGGCAGAGTCATACATGGAGGCACGATGGGGCGCTTTGTCGCGAGGCGACTGCTCCAGATGATTCCGGTGTTCCTCGGAACGACCGCACTCATCTTTTTCATGGTGCACTTGCTGCCCGGTGATCCGGTGGCAGCGTTGTGGGGCGACAAGGCGCCGGACCCGGTGCAGCTCGCCGCCCTGAAGCACCAGCAGGGACTCGACCAGCCGCTGCTGCAGCAGTACTTCTCCTACATGGGGAAGCTGTTCACCGGCGACTTCGGTACCTCTCTGGACGGCCGACCGGTGCTCGACAAGATCACCGAGGCGCTGCCTGTCACGATCCGGCTGGCGCTGTTCGCGTTCGGCATCGAGATCGTGCTCGGCATCGGCATCGGACTGTTCGCCGGTCTGCGTCGCGGCAAGGCGTTCGACAAGGGCGCGTTGGTCATGACGCTGCTGCTGATCTCGATCCCGGTCCCCGTGCTGGGCTTCATCTTCCAGACGGTCTTCGCGAACAACCTCAAGTGGGTCACCCCGACGGTCCAGGACTCGAACGACATCACCCAGCTGGTGCTGCCGGCCTTCGTCCTCGGCTCGCTGTCGCTGGCCTACGTCGCGCGTCTCACCCGTACCTCCATAGCCGAGAACACCAAGGCCGACTACGTCCGCACCGCGGTGGCCAAGGGCCTGCCGCGCCGGAAGGTCATCGGCACCCACCTGCTGCGCAACTCGATGATCCCGGTGGTCACCTTCCTCGGTACCGACCTCGGCTCCCTGATGGGCGGTGCGATCGTCACCGAAGGCATCTTCAACGTGAAGGGTGTCGGCAACGCGCTCTACCACGCCATCAACATGAAGGAGGGCGCGACCGTCTCCGGTTTCGTCGCCTTCCTGGTGCTCGTGTACCTGGCCGCCGGCCTGATCGTCGACCTGCTTTACGCGGTCCTGGACCCGAGGATCCGTTATGCCTGACCTGACCGAGAAGACCGCCGGGGACAACATCCCGGCCCAGCGCACCGCGGACACCCCCGCGCCGAAGCCGGAGAAGCCCCGCAGCCTCGGCTCGGACGCCTGGCACGACCTGCGCCGCAAGCCGATCTTCGTGATCTCCGCGCTGTTGATCCTGCTGCTGATCGTCATCGCGATCGCGCCGGGTCTGTTCACCTCGGTGGACCCGCGCGCCGGCGACCTGCGCAACCACTACCTGACGAAGCCGAACTACAGCCACTTCTTCCAGGCCGACTGGTTCGGTTACGACCTCCAGGGACGCAGCCTCTACGCCCGCGTCATCTACGGCGCCCGCGCCTCGGTCGTGGTCGGCATCACCGTCACCGCGGGTGTGACCATCTTCGGTGGCATCACCGGCATGCTCGCCGGCTACTTCGGCGGCTGGATCGACACGATCATCTCCCGGATCACCGACATCTTCTTCGGTATCCCGCTGCTGCTCGGTGCCCTGGTGATCCTGAACGCCTTCACCTCGCGCACCATCTGGAGCGTCGTCTTCGCCCTGGTCGCCCTGGGGTGGACCCAGATGACCCGCGTGATGCGCGGCTCGGTCATCACGGTCAAGCAGGCCGACTTCGTGACCGCGGCCAAGGCGCTCGGCGCCGGCACCAGCCGGATCCTGCTCAAGCACATCCTGCCGAACGCGATCGCCCCGGTGATCGTCGTCGCCACCATCGCGCTCGGCGGCTACATCGCCACCGAGGCGACGCTGAGCTTCCTCGGTATCGGTCTGCAGGACCCGACCATCTCCTGGGGTATCGACATCAACTCGGCCCAGAAGGTGATCCGGACGGCGCCGTTCGCGCTGTTCTTCCCCGCCGGAATGCTCAGCATCACGGTGCTGGCCTTCATCATGCTCGGCGACGCGGTGCGCGACGCCCTCGACCCGAAGCTCCGCTGAGAGAAGAGGTGACGACCCGATGACCACCGTGATCGAGAACAACCAGAAGAACGATCGTCTCGAAGTCGGAACCCCGCTCCTGGAGGTCAAGGACCTCCACGTGGAGTTCCACACCCGGGACGGGATCGCCAAGGCCGTGAACGGGGTCAACTACTCCGTCGCGGCGGGCGAGACGCTCGCCGTGCTCGGTGAGTCCGGCTCCGGCAAGTCCGTGACGGCGCAGACCATCATGGGCATCCTGGACATGCCCCCGGGCAAGGTGACCCAGGGCGAGATCCTGTTCCGCGGCCAGGACATGCTCAAGATGAGCAACGAGGGACGCCGGAAGATCCGCGGCCAGAAGATCGCGATGATCTTCCAGGACGCGCTCTCCGCCCTCAACCCCGTGCTCAGCGTCGGCTACCAGCTCGGCGAGATGTACCGGGTGCACCAGGGCGCCTCCAAGAAGGAGGCGAAGGAGAAGGCCATCGAGCTGATGGACCGGGTGCGCATCCCCGCCGCCCGGCAGCGGGTGAACGACTACCCGCACCAGTTCTCCGGTGGTATGCGCCAGCGCATCATGATCGCGATGGCGCTCTCCCTGCAGCCCGACCTGATCATCGCCGACGAGCCCACCACCGCCCTGGACGTGACCGTCCAGGCCCAGGTGATGGACCTGCTCGCCGAGCTGCAGGCCGAGTACAACATGGGTCTGATCCTGATCACCCACGACCTCGGCGTGGTCGCCGACGTCGCGGACAAGATCGCCGTGATGTACGCGGGCCGGATCGTGGAGACCGCCCCGGTGCACGAGCTGTACGCGAACCCCGCGCACCCGTACACCAAGGGCCTGCTCCGCTCCATCCCGCGCCTGGACCAGAAGGGCCAGGAGCTGTACGCGATCAAGGGCCTGCCCCCGAACCTGCTGAAGGTCCCGGCCGGCTGCGCGTTCAACCCCCGCTGCGATGTCGCCACCGACCTGTGCCGCACCGAGATCCCGGCGCTGCACCACGTGACGGACAAGGACGGCAAGGAGCTCACCGGCCGCCGCAGCGCGTGCCACCTCTGGAAGGAGACCCTCCATGGCTGAGAAGATCCTGGAGGTCAAGGACCTGGTCAAGCACTACCCGCTGACCCAGGGCATCCTGCTCAAGAAGCAGGTCGGCGCCGTCAAGGCGGTCGACGGCATCTCCTTCGACCTGGAGAAGGGTGAGACGCTCGGCATCGTCGGCGAGTCCGGCTGTGGCAAGTCCACGCTGGCCAAGGTGCTGATGAACCTGGAGCGGGCCACCTCCGGCCAGGTGCTGTTCAAGGGTGAGGACATCTCCACGCTGTCCGGCTCGGCGCTGAAGGCCGTCCGCCGGAACATCCAGATGGTGTTCCAGGACCCGTACACCTCGCTCAACCCGCGCATGACGGTCGGCGACATCATCGGTGAGCCGTTCGAGATCCACCCCGAGGTGGCGCCCAAGGGCGACCGCCGCAAGGCCGTCCAGGACCTGCTGGACGTCGTGGGTCTGAACCCGGAGTACATCAACCGGTACCCGCACCAGTTCTCCGGCGGCCAGCGCCAGCGCATCGGCATCGCCCGCGGTCTCGCGCTCAAGCCCGAGATCATCATCTGCGACGAGCCGGTCTCCGCCCTGGACGTGTCCGTCCAGGCGCAGGTGATCAACCTGCTGGAGCAGCTGCAGGGCGAGTTCGGGCTCTCCTACATGTTCATCGCGCACGACCTCTCCATCGTCCGGCACATCTCCGACCGCGTCGGCGTGATGTACCTGGGCAAGATGGTCGAGATCGGCACCGACGAGCAGATCTACGAGAACGCCACCCACCCGTACACCCAGGCGCTGCTCTCCGCGGTTCCGGTGCCGGACCCGACGGCGCGCGAGGCCCGCGACCGGATCATCCTGACCGGTGACATCCCCTCGCCGGCCAACCCGCCGTCCGGCTGCCGCTTCCGCACCCGCTGCTGGAAGGCGGAGGACCGCTGCGCCGAGGAGATCCCGCTGCTCGCGGTGCCCTCGGTGCTGAAGGGCGCGGCCGCGCACGACACGGCCTGCCACTTCCCCGAGGTCCGGGAGCAGGCCGCGGCCTGACCCCCGCTCTCCCCGGAAGGGCCCGTGGCTTCCCGCCACGGGCCCTTCCGTCATGCTGTGGATCCGGCGCCGCGTCAACTCCGCAGGGGGTCACGGCACCCGTCCGGGTGTACCCGACTCGCGCCGTCGCCGGGGCGCGCTTCTCATGGGGTGTGATGCGACACACACCATGAGGAGGGACCTCCATGCCCGTAGCCGCCCGCGCTCGTTGGGTCCTCGCCGTTGCGACGTCCGTGGCCCTGGTGGCCACCGGGTGCAGCAGCGGCGGCGGAGGCAGCGGCAGCTCGTCGGACACCAGCAAGACGTTCAGTTACCAGAGCAACGAGCCGCAGAACCCGCTGCAGCCCGCCAACGCGAACGAGGTCGGCGGCGGTCGCATCATCCAGAACCTCTTCAAGGGGCTGGTCGACTACAACCCCAGCAACGCCCAGCTCCGCATGCAGGTCGCGAGCGCGATCGACACCAGCGACTCCCAGACCTTCACCGTCACGCTGAACGACGGCTGGACGTTCCACGACGGCACCCCCGTGCAGGCCAAGAACTTCGTCGACGCCTGGAACTGGGCCGCCAGCCCGGCGAACAACCAGATCAACAGCTCCTGGTTCTCGGACATCGAGGGCTACCAGGACGTCCACCCGGCCACCGGCAGTCCGACCGCGGCCAAGATGTCCGGGCTGACCGTCACGGACAACCTGCACTTCACCATCAAGCTGAACCACAAGGTCTCGTACTTCGAGTACAAGCTCGGCTACATCGCCTTCTCGCCGCTGCCGGACGCCTTCTTCAACGACCCGGCCGGGTACGGGCAGAAGCCGGTGGGCAACGGCCCGTACCAGTTCGTCAGCTGGGCGCACAACACCCAGGTGGTCACCAAGTCCTACCCGGGCTACAAGGGCGTGGACAAGCCGAAGAACGGCGGCATCGTCTTCAAGATGTACACCACGTCCGAGGCCGCCTACGCCGACCTGCAGTCCAACAACCTCGACGTGATGGACCAGGTCCCGCCGTCCGCGCTGGCGACGTACAAGAGCGACCTCGGCGACCGGGCGGTGGACTCCCCGCAGGGTGCCATCCAGAACATCGGCTTCACGCTCTACCAGGCCGACTGGGCCGCGCCCGAGAAGGCCCAGGTGCGTCAGGGCCTGTCGATGGCCATCGACCGCGCGACCATCACCAAGACCGTGTTGCAGGGCTCCCGGGTGCCGGCCAGCGCCTGGGTCGCCGAGGGCGTCCAGGGCTACAAGGCCGGAACCTGCGGGGACTTCTGCAACTTCGACGTCGCCAAGGCCAAGCAGCTGATCCAGCAGGGCGGCGGCGTCCCCGGCAACAAGGTGCTGATCACCTACAACGCGGACGGCGGCCACAAGGAGTGGGTCGACGCGGTCTGCAACTCGATCCGGCAGAACACCGGCGTCGACTGCCTCGGCGACCCGAAGCCGGACTTCAAGACCGCCCGCCAGGCCATCACCTCGCACCAGCTCGACGGCGCGTTCCGCACCGGCTGGGTCCAGGACTACCCCCTGAACGCCAACTTCCTGGCCGACGTGTACCGCACCGGTGCCGCCTCCAACGACACCGGCTACAGCAACCCCCAGTTCGACCAGCTGTCCACCCAGGCCGACGAGGCCCCGAGCGTCAGCGACTCGACGACCGGTTACCAGCAGGCCGAGGCCGTGCTCGCGGCCGGCATGCCGACCATCCCCCTCTGGTACTACCGCACCAACTCGGGCTACTCGACCAAGGTGCAGAACGTGAAGTTCGACTCCTTCGGCAACCCGGCCTGGACGCAGGTCGAGGTCAAGGGCTGACGCCCCGGCCCTGATCCCCTCGCGCCGGCCCCGCCCTCCCCGCACGGAGGGCGGGGCCCGGTCTCCCGGCCGACCGGCCCCCCGGTCGGGCACCTAGGAAGGAGGCCCGGATGGGCAGTTACGTGCTGCGGCGGGTGCTGCAGATGATTCCGGTGTTCTTCGGCACCACGTTCCTGATCTTCGTGATGGTCTACACGCTGCCGGGCGACCCGGTGGTGGCGCTGTTCGGCGAGAAGGCCGCCGACCCGTCCGTGGTCGCGAGCATCAAGCACACGTACTACCTGGACCAGCCGGTCTGGAAGCAGTACCTGCACTACATGGGGAACCTCTTCCAGGGGGACTTCGGCACCAGCTTCACCGGCCGCCCGGTCGCCGACATCATGGCGGACGCCTTCCCGGTCACCATCCGGCTGGCACTGCTGGCCTTCGTCTTCGAGATCGTCGTGGGCCTCGCCTTCGGCGTGGTCTCCGGGCTGAAGCGCGGCAGCATCGCGGACACCCTGGTGCTGGTCCTGACCCTGGTGGTGATCTCGATCCCGGTCTTCGTGCTCGCCTACATCGCCCAGACGGTGTTCGCCACCAACCTGGGCTGGGTCACGCCGACGGTGCAGGACAGCTACGACCTCACCCAGCTGGTCCTGCCGGCGGTCGTCCTGGCCTCGCTCTCGCTCGCGTTCGTCGCCCGGCTCACCCGGACCTCCATCGGCGAGAACCTGCGGGCCGACTACATCCGCACCGCGACCGCCAAGGGCCTGCCCCGGCGGACCATCATCACCCGCCACCTGCTGCGCAACTCGCTGATCCCCGTGGTCACCTTCCTGGGCACCGACCTCGGCGCGCTGATGGGCGGTGCGATCGTCACCGAGGGCATCTTCAACGTGCAGGGCATCGGCAACGTCCTGTACCGGGCGATCAACCAGAAGGAAGGTCCGACCGTGGTCGGCATCGTGACCGTGCTGGTGATCATCTACCTGATCGCCAGCCTGCTCGTCGACCTGCTCTACGCGGTCCTGGACCCGAGGATCCGCTATGCCTGACGTCCACGACGAGGACTCGTACGAACCGCATCCGAAGCCGGGCGTCTCGCACCTCGACTACGCGGGGGAGCAGGGCATGGCGGTCGAACAGGAAACCCTGATCGAACCCGACGCGGAGAAGCGGGAGGAGGCCCGCAGCCTCTGGGGCGACGCCTGGCGGGACCTGCGGCGGCGGCCGATCTTCCTGATCTCGGTGCTGCTGATCGTCCTGCTGGTGCTCATGGCGATCTTCCCGTGGGCCTTCACCGACGCCAACCCGCGCAAGGCCGACCTGGTGCACGACTACCTCAAGCGGCCCGACTGGACGGACTTCTTCGGCGCCGGCTGGTTCGGCTACGACGCCCAGGGGCGGTCCATCTACGCCCGGGTGATCTACGGCGCCCGCGCCTCGATCACCGTCGGCATCGTCGTGACCGCCGGGGTCACCCTGCTCGGCGGGCTGACCGGCATGGTCGCCGGGTACTTCGGCGGAGCCGTCGACGCGGTGATCTCCCGGATCATCGACATCTTCTTCGGCATCCCGCTGCTGCTCGGCGCCCTGGTCCTGTTGAACGGGTTCGCCAGCCGTACGGTCTGGGCCGTGGTGTTCGCGCTGGTCGTCCTCGGCTGGACCCAGATCGCCCGCGTCATGCGCGGCGCGGTGCTGACCGTCAAGCAGTCCGACTACGTGGTGGCGGGCCGGGCGCTCGGGGCCGGGACCGGGCGGCTGATGCTCCGGCACATCCTGCCGAACGCGGTCGCGCCGGTGATCGTGGTGGCGACCATCGCGCTCGGCGGCTACATCGCGACCGAGGCGACGCTGAGCTTCCTCGGCATCGGCCTGCAGGAACCGACCATCTCCTGGGGCATCGACATCTCCTCCGCCCAGAAGGTGATCCGGACCGCGCCGTACGTGATGTTCTTCCCGGCCGCGGCACTGTCCATCACCGTGCTGGCCTTCATCATGATGGGCGACGCGGTGCGCGACGCCCTCGATCCGAAGCTTCGCTGAGCGAGGGGAGCACACCGTGGGTACAGCGGCGCAGACCACCGAGCGCGAGCGCGGGACCCCGTACGAGGGGCCGCTGCTCGACGTGCGGGACCTGCACGTCGAGTTCGTCACCAGGGACGGCGTCGCCAGGGCCGTGAACGGGGTCAACTACTCCGTCTCGGCCGGCGAGACGCTGGCCGTGCTGGGCGAGTCGGGCTCCGGCAAGTCGGTGACCGCGCAGGCGATCATGGGCATCCTGGACATGCCGCCCGCCCGGATCCCGCGCGGCGAGATCCGCTTCCGGGGCCAGGACATGCTGAAGATGAGCAAGGAGGAGCGGCGCAGGATCCGCGGTGGGCGGATCGCGATGATCTTCCAGGACGCGCTGTCCTCCCTGAACCCGGTGCTGTCGGTGGGCTTCCAGCTCGGCGAGATGTTCCGGGCCCACCGGGGCGTCTCCCGCAAGGAGGCGAAGGACAAGGCCGTCGAGCTGATGGACCGGGTGCGCATCCCGGCAGCCAAGGACCGGGTGAACGATTACCCGCACCAGTTCTCGGGCGGTATGCGCCAGCGCATCATGATCGCGATGGCGCTGGCGCTGGAGCCGGACCTGATCATCGCCGACGAGCCCACCACCGCCCTGGACGTCACCGTGCAGGCCCAGGTGATGGACCTGCTGGCCGAGCTCCAGGCCGAGTTCCACATGGGCCTGATCCTGATCACCCACGACCTCGGCGTGGTCGCCGACGTCGCGGACAAGATCGCCGTGATGTACGCCGGCCGGATCGTCGAGACGGCCCCGGTCCACGACCTGTACGCGCGCCCCGCGCACCCGTACACCCGGGGCCTGCTGGACTCCATCCCACGGCTGGACCAGAAGGGCCAGGAGCTCTACGCCATCAAGGGCCTGCCGCCCAACCTGCTGCGGATCCCCACGGGCTGCGCCTTCAATCCGCGCTGCCCGCGCGCGCAGGACATCTGCCGGGCCCAGGTGCCGGAGCTGTTCCCCGTCACCGAGGACGACGGGACACCGCTGGAGGGGCGCGGCAGCGCCTGCTTCTTCTGGAAGGAGACCCTCCATGACCGCTAACGGGGCCAGCGCACTGGGCGCGGCGATGCCGGAGGAGGTCGCCTTCACCCAGGAGGTGCCGCGCGGCGAGCCGATCCTCGAAATCCGGGACCTGGTCAAGTACTTCCCGCTGACCCAGGGTGTCCTGTTCAGGAAACAGGTCGGCGCCGTCAAGGCGGTCGACGGGGTCAGCTTCGACCTGATGCAGGGTGAGACGCTCGGTATCGTCGGCGAGTCCGGCTGCGGGAAGTCCACGCTGGCCAAGGTGCTGATGAACCTGGAGCCGGCCACTGCGGGCTCGGTCCGGTACAAGGGGGAGGAGATCTCCCGGCTGTCCGGCGCGGCGCTGAAGGCCGTCCGCCGGAACATCCAGATGGTCTTCCAGGACCCGTACACCTCGCTGAACCCGCGCATGACGGTCGGCGACATCATCGGTGAGCCGTTCGAGATCCACCCCGAGGTGGCGCCCAGGGGCGACCGCCGCAAGGCCGTCCAGGACCTGCTGGATGTGGTCGGGCTCAACCCGGAGTACATCAACCGGTACCCGCACCAGTTCTCCGGCGGCCAGCGCCAGCGCATCGGCATCGCCCGCGGCCTCGCGCTCAAGCCGGAGATCATCATCTGCGACGAGCCGGTCTCCGCCCTGGACGTGTCCGTGCAGGCGCAGGTGATCAACCTGCTGGAGCAGCTGCAGGGCGAGTTCAACCTGTCGTACATGTTCATCGCGCACGACCTCTCCATCGTCCGGCACATCTCCGACCGGGTCGGCGTGATGTACCTCGGGCGGATGGTCGAGATCGGCAGCGACGCGGAGATCTACGACCACGCCACCCACCCGTACACCCAGGCGCTGCTCTCCGCGGTGCCCGTACCGGACCCGACGGCGCGCGAGTCCCGGGACCGGATCGTCCTCACCGGGGACGTGCCCTCGCCGGCCAACCCGCCGTCGGGCTGCCGCTTCCGCACCCGCTGCTGGAAGGCGCAGCAGCGGTGCGAGGTCGAGGTGCCGCTGCTCGTCGCGCCGTCCTGGCTGGCCGGGGCGGCGTCCCACGACTCGGCGTGTCACTTCGCTGCGGAGCGCGAAAGTGAGCAGAGCGCCGCGGAGCGCGAGAACGGGCAGGGCGCCGACTGAAGGTTTCGTCCCAAGGGCGCGTCCTCGTGTCGGGGGCGCGCCCTTGGCCGTCCGTCCCGTGATGGAAAAGAGATCTGCCGCAGGCTCGCCAAGTGCGGCCCGGTCCTTGATAGTTGCTCTGCGCCTATCGATGCTCGCTGCTGCGCGGAGGAGGGCTGCCCACATGGACGCGGTGGAGGTGATCGGCGGCGGACGGGAGGGCCTGGAGCCAGGGACCCCGTTGCTGGAGGTCGAGGATCTGCACGTGGAGTTCCACACCCGGGACGGCGTCGCCAAGGCCGTCAACGGGGTGAGCTACGCGGTGTCGGCCGGCGAGACGCTGGCGGTGCTGGGGGAGTCCGGCTCCGGCAAGTCGGTGACGGCGCAGGCCGTCATGGGCATCCTGGACATGCCGCCGGGGCGGATCACCTCGGGGCGGGTCCTGTTCCGCGGCGAGGACCTGCTGACCATGAGTGCCAACGCCCGGCGGGCCGTGCGGGGCCGGCGGATCGCGATGATCTTCCAGGACGCGCTGTCCGCGCTCAACCCCGTGCTCAGCGTGGGGTACCAGCTGGGCGAGATGTTCCGGACGCACCACGGCGTCACTCGCAAGGAGGCCCGGGAGAAGGCCGTCGAGCTGATGGAGCGGGTGCGCATCCCGGCCGCCCGGCAGCGCGTCGGCGACTTCCCGCACCAGTTCTCCGGCGGTATGCGCCAGCGCATCATGATCGCGATGGCGCTGGCCCTGGAGCCGGACCTGATCATCGCCGACGAGCCCACCACCGCCCTGGACGTGACCGTCCAGGCCCAGGTGATGGACCTGCTGGCCGAGCTGCAGACCGAGTTCCACATGGGCCTGATCCTGATCACCCACGACCTGGGCGTGGTCGCCGACGTCGCGGACAAGATCGCGGTGATGTACGCGGGCCGGATCGTGGAGACCGCCCCGGTGCACGAGCTGTACGCGCGCCCGGCCCACCCGTACACCCGGGGCCTGCTGGACTCCATCCCGCGCCTGGACCAGAAGGGCCAGGACCTGCACGCCATCAAGGGCCTGCCGCCCAACCTGCTGCGGATCCCGGAGGGCTGCGCCTTCAACCCCCGCTGCGACCGGGCGCAGGACCGATGTCGGAGCGAACTCCCGCTGCTGGTGCCGGTGGCGGGCGAGCACGGGGAGGAGCTGGCGGGCCGCCGCAGCGCCTGCCACTACTGGCGCGAGACGCTGCACGGCTGAGCCCGCCCGGCGGCCACCGCGGCTACTTCACGAAGCCGACGTTCTCCCAGACGATGTCGGACAGGCCCTGCGCGCCGATGTTTGCGAGGTCGGCGCGGGCGCCGTACAGCTGCGGGCGCTGGTAGAGCGGCAGGACCCCGGCCACCTTCCAGAGTTCGCCGTCGGCCTGGTTGATGGCTTCGGAGGTGGTGGCCGCGTCGGCCGCCGCGGCGGCCCGGTCGAGCGCGGCGTCGACCGCCGGGCTGCCTGCGCCGACGTGGTTGGTGCCGCCGTTCTGGACGAAGTTGGCACGGTTGCCGCTGGCCGGGAAGGGGGTGCCGAGCAGCGAGTAGGCGGTGAGGTCGAAGTCGCTGCGGTTGATGTACTTGTCGAAGAACTCGTTGACGGGGGCGGTCACCGTGCTGACCTTGATCCCGACGTCCTTGAGCATCTTGGTGGTGGTGGCCGCCTCGTTCTGGGCCTGGGTGACGCCGACCGGGATGACCATCCGCAGGTTCAGCTCGCGGCCGTCCTTCTTGCGCACGTCGCCGTCGAGCTTCCAGCCGGCCGAGTCCAGCTTGCGGGCGGCCTCGGCGGGGTCGTAGCGGGCCAGGCCCAGCGAGTTGTCGCGGTAGCCGTTCTGGTTGGCGACCAGCAGGTGGTTGTTGAGCGGGACGGCGGGCCAGTCCAGGCCGTTGAGGTCGGAGCGGATGACGGCGTCCCGGTTGATCGCCTGGAACACGGCCTGGCGTACGGTCGCGTCGCTCAGCGCGGTGCTGCGGGCGTTCAGGGTGATCTGGCGGAAGTCCGGGCCGCCGGCCCGGCGTACGACGGCGCCCTTGGTGTTCCTGATGGTCTGGTAACCGGCCACGTCCGGGCCGTTGTTGACGAGGTCGAGTCGGCCCTTGGCGAAGGCGGCGGCCATCTCGTCGGGGAGCATCGCGTGGAAGACGATCCGGTCCAGCATCGGCTTGTCGCCCCACCACGCCGGGTCGGCGACCAGGGTGACGGTCTGCGCGGCGCGGTCGAGCTGCTCGACCTTGAACGGGCCGGCGGTGACCGGGATCGCGTCCAGGTAGGCGGTGTTGAACAGCTCCGGGGTGGAGATCCGACCGGCCGGCAGCAGCGGGGCGTTGCCGGCGCCGTTGAACATCGACTGCCACTCCGAGAACGGCCGGTCGAAGGTCATCACGGCCTGGAAGTCGTCCTTGCCGCGCTCGACCGAGGAGACCAGCTCGAAGCCGGTGCTGCTGGACGGCTTGTAGGCCGGGTCCTTGCCGTTCAGGGCCCGCCAGTTGGCCTCGATGTCGCGCCAGGTGATCGGGGCGCCGTCGGACCAGTGGGCCTTCGGGTTGAGCGTCCAGGTGACCACCTGCCGGCCGTCCCTGAGCTCGGCGTGGGCCTCCTGCAGGTAGGCCGGGTTGACGGTCTGGGTGCCGGCGGCGTCCGAGCGGAAGAAGGTCGGCAGCAGCGGCTTGGTGACGGCGATGGTCGAGGACTCGCTGCCGTCGTTGTGGATCGGCGACCACTGGTGGGAGAACTGGGCGATCGCCAGGTTCAGGGTGCCGCCCTGGCGCAGCTGGCCGCGGTCGTGGGGGTTGATGTCGACCGAGGTGAGCTTGGGTGTGGCGGGGGCGGACGGCAGTGCGTCGGCGCCGTCGCCGCCCTGGCCGGAGGCGCAGGAGCAGAGCGTGAGCGAGAGGGTGAGGGCGGCGAGGCCGGCGAGCAGAGCCGTCCCGTGGTGCTGGAGGCGGCGGGCCATCGGCGTGCTCCCCGAGGTGGATGTGGCGGAAGGTGTGGCGTCACATCTTGCTGACCGGAAGGGGGAGTTGTCGAGGGGCGGGACCGGATGCGGGCCCGCCCCCCGACGGGAGGCCAGGACGTCAGACGGGGAACTTGAAGGTGCGGTCCTTGTCGCCGGTCTTGTCGAAGACCGAGGCGATGCCGTCCGCGACGTCCTGCGGGGTGATCGCGACGAGCTGGCCGTTCTTCTTGAACTTCATCTTGTCGAACACACCGCCCAGCTGGGCGGTGAGCGCGTCGAGGTCCCACTTGGGCACGATCTTGCCGGAGGCGTCCGGGACGAGCGTGAGCGCCTTGGAGGCGGTCTTCGCACCGAAGTCCCAGGGCTTGGTGCCGGCCAGGACGTGCACCTTGCCGCTGGCCACCTGCTTGCCGAGGCTGTCGGCGGCGGCCTGCAGGGCCTGGGTGGAGACCTTGGGCTGGGCGGCCGTGACGGCGAGGGCGATCGGCTGGTCGGGCTTGCCGGCCGCGCGGTCGCGGTAGGCCTGCTCGACCACGTCCAGGGCACTCGCCGAGTCGACCGCCTGGCCGGCCCGGCCGGGGACGACGACCGGCTCGCCGTTGTCGCCGAACTTGACGTAGCCCTCCTGCAGGCCCTGGCCCGAGCCGGCCGCCAGTGAGTCGAGGGCGGCCTTGAGCTTGGCCCGGTCGACCTTGACTTCCGGCGCGACGGCCTTGCTGCCGCCCTGGAGCGACTTGATGACGTCGACCGGGCTGTAGCTGTGCTGCGCCAGGTCGTCGACGGTGGCGGTGGTGTCGAAGCTCAGCCCGGCGACCGTCGGGTCGAGGTCCACGGCCTGGTCGCCGACCTTCAGCTTGAGCGGCTGCTGGCCGGCCTTGCCGACCGACTCGTCCAGCGAGTGGATCGCCTGGTCACGGCTGTTGCCGCCGATGTCGGTGCCGAGCACCACGGTGCCCTTGGGGACGTCGGACTGGTTGAGCATCAGGCCGGTGCCGTACGCGGCGGCGCCGAGGAACAGCACGCCGGCGATGCCGTAGACGCCCAGCTTGACCAGCTTCTTGCCGGCGCCGCGCTTGGCCTTGGCGGGTGCGGCGGCGGACTGGGCCTTGCCGGGAGCCGGGGACGGTGCCGGGGTGGGCGAGGGAGCGCCCTGGGCGGCCTCGGGCCGAGGGCCGGTGCCCGGGGCCGGCAGCGGGGTGACCTCGGTGACCTCGGGGTCGCGGCCGGGCTGCGGGCCCGCGCCGGGCGCGCCCGGGAAGAGCCCACCGGGGCCCATCGGGGCGGCGGGGCCGTCCTGGCCGGGGGCGGCCGGGCGCTGGGTGGCGAACGGGTCGGTGCCGGTCGGCGCCGAGGCGAACAGGCCCGGCTGCGAACGGCCGTCGGCACCGCGCGGGGCGCCGTTGCGGGGCGGGCCGGATATGCCGGCGGGCGGCGGGGTGTTCTCGCGGATCGGCTGGAAGCCGTCGACCGAGGTGTCCTCCGGGCTCGGCTCGGCGACCGGCGCACCCTGCGGGAGCGGACCGGTCGGGCGGCCGTTCGGCTGGAAGCCGTTCTGCGGGCCGCCCTGGCGGGGGCCGTTCTGCCGGGCGCCGTTCTGTCGCGCCCCGTTCTGCGGGGGACGGTTCTGCTGGGGGTGGCCGCCGCGCGGGCCGCGCGTGCCGGCGTCGGGACCGGGGGCCGGGGCGAACGGATCGGCGACGGGCGCGAAGGGATCCGCGACGTCGTAGATGCCGGGCTCCTCCGCCGGGGCCTCGGGACGGTACGGCGCGGCGGAGGCGGGGTTCGACGCCTTGCCCTGGGCGGGCACCGGACGGCCCTTCGGGGCGCCGTTGGCGCGGGCGGCGGCGCCCCCGGCCGGGCGGGCGCCCTGCGGCCGGGGCTCGGCGGCCGCGGCCTCCGGCGCGCTCGGGGCACCGGCCGGCACGGCGGCCGGGGCGGGCTCGGCGGCCGACGCCTTCTTCTGGCGCGGCCGGAACCACGCGCCGGTGGACTCGGACTCCGAGGTCGCCGGCGGGATCGGCGGGATCTGCCACTCCGGCGGCAGGTTCGGCGGGGTGGCCGTACCGGCGCCGCCCTCCATCACGCCGAGGACGGGCGAGGCCGGCGCGGAGCGGTGGCGCGGGCCGCCCTGCTCGGGGGCGGCGGCCGGGGCCTCCTCGGCGGGGGCGTCCTCGTTCTTGACGGTGCTGCGGACGACGACCGGCGGGATCGGACGCGAGCCGGGGATGTTGATCCGGACCCGGGTGGTCAGGGTGGTCTCGGTCTTCGGGCCGTCGTCCTCGCCGCCGTCCGCGGTGCCCTGGCCGGCACCGGCCGCGGCCCGGTCGCCGCCGGGAAGCCCCGGCGTGCCGTAGGGCGGGGTGCCCGACGGGTAGGCGTCCGGGCCCGTGCGCCGAGGCGTCGGGTGGGCGTTGTCAGATTCGCGGCTGCTCAATGCTGCTCTGCTCCGGGTTCGCGGGCGGGCCGTGTGGCGCGACCGCGGTTCGTGGTCGCCGGGCCCGGCTGGGGCGGGCGGCGGTCGGGTACGGCGTTCTGCGGGACCACCATACTGGGAAGAACTGAGCGGTGAACGGCTTCGGACAGATCCTGATACGTCCGGTTCCTCCGGTATGAGAGTAAGGCCGGGTACTCCTGACTGCGCGTCGTACGCGGTCCGGTACGCCGCGCTCGTCCGGGGTCAGCGCGGCGGGCCGGGCACCCCGGGGAACCAGCTGGTGCGGGTGGGCAGGGTGGCGCAGATCACGCCCAGCACCGAGCCGGCGAACAGCCAGGCCAGCGAGGTGGCGTTGGACCAAAGGACGTTGTCGCCCTCCGGCCGGGGCACGATCAGCAGCAGCATCGCCAGGAACCAGCCGGCCGCGGGCGCGCCCGCGCCGAGCCGGGTACCGGTGATCCGCAGGCCGCCGTAGAAGGTGGCGGCGGTCGCGGCGAGGGCGAGGAGGACTCCCACGGGCGGCCACAGGGCCTGCACAAAGGATCCGCAGATCGACACCGCGATGCCCAGCAGGAAGAACAGGACATAGGCCGCGATCCGGGCGGCGCGCGGGGGTTGAGGCTCGGCCAGCCGCTCGTCGCGGGTACCGAAGACGGTCGCCGGGATCGAGCGGCGCGGCGGCCGGGCGGCGGGCTTGCTCATCACATGTCCTCCCCGGCGCTCGCGGTGTCGTCGTCGAGGCCCGCGAACAGGTCGTCCTCCGGATCGCCGGGCCCGGCCTGGCCGTGCACCAACTGGTAGTACTCGGTGGCGAGCAGGGGCTGGCCGAGGTTGTTGGAGAGCGCGAAGAAGGCGCCGTCCACGGTGATCTGGGTGGCGTGCGCGGCCATCGCCGCCGCCTTGAGCCCGGCGTACGCGGCGCCGTCCAGCGCCGTGGTGACCGCCTCGTCGGCGACCACGCCGGGGACGTCGGACGGCTGGGACACGCCCGGGAAGGACGCCTTCGCGGCGGTCTCCGCGAGCCCGGCCTCGATCACCGAACGGGGCATCCGGTTCCAGTACACCTTGGCGATCCGCCAGGCCGGGCCCAGTTCGGGGCGGTACGCCGGGTCGGCGGCCAGCTCGTACGCGCGCATCGCGACCCGGTGTGCCTGGATGTGGTCCGGGTGCCCGTAGCCGCCGTTCTCGTCGTACGTGACCAGCACCTGCGGCCGCACCTCGCGGATCACCGCGACCAGGTGGCCGGCCGCCTCGTCCACGTCCGCGCGCCAGAAGCAGCCGGGCGCGTCGTTGTCGGGCACGCCCATCATCCCGGAGTCGCGGTAGCGGCCCGGGCCGCCGAGGAAGCGGGCGTCGGTGACGCCCAAGGCGCGCATCGCCTCGGTCAGCTCGCCGATCCGGTACGCGCCGAGAGTGTCGTCCCGATCGGCCGTCAGGTGGGCCAGCTCCGGGGGGATCACCTCGCCGCCCTCGCCGAGGGTGCAGGTCACCAGCGTGACCCGGGCGCCCTCGGCGGCGTACCGGGCCATGGTGGCGCCGTTGCCGATCGACTCGTCGTCGGGGTGCGCGTGCACCAGGAGGAGTCGGCGGCCGGTAGTCGCGGTCATGGGAGGAAGCCTAACCACCGGCTCGCGGGGGTCAGAGCTTCAGGCCGTTGATCATCCCGGCGAGGTTGCTGGTGACCTGGCTGATCGACGGGGCGATCGAGCTGGAGGCCAGGTAGAAGCCGAGGAGCCCGCAGACGATCGCGTGCCCCAGCTTCAGGCCGGAGCGGCGGATCAGGACCACCACGATGACCAGCATCAGCACGGCTGCGGAGATGTTCATGGCCATGTCGGCTCACACCCCTTCTCGGGCGCGCCACCCAGGGGGAGGGCGCGATGGGACGGTGCGGGACTGGGGCTGCGGGTGGCCGGGGCCCGGGACGGGGCCGACGATCACTCGCCTGACAAGTCATACCCGATGAGTAAGGGGAGCATTACATTCAGTGAGGCCTCGCGCGCCGGGGCACCGTGGCACTCACGGGGCGCATGGGCCGGTCGGAGGGGGTATCCGCCTCTTTGGGGTGTACTTCGCGACGATGCTCCGAACGAGTGATCACCAGCCTCCCGGCAGCGGCAGTTCGGCGTCGTAGGGTCTGGTGCCATGACCTCCCACACCCCTGCGGACACCTTCCCCCGGCAGTACGCGCGGACCCTGCGCTACACCGTCGGCGCGCCCCGCTCCTTCTCCGTCGCACCGGACGGCTCGCGGGTCGTCTTCCTCCGCTCGCGCTCCGGCAGCGACCGGGCCAACCTGCTCTGGACCCTCGACACCGCCACCGGCGAGGAGCGGATCGCCGCCGACCCGGCGGTCCTGCTCGGCGGCGGCGAGGAGGACCTGTCGCCGGCCGAGAGGGCCCGCCGCGAGCGCAGCCGCGAGAGCTCGGCCGGTGTCGTCGGCTACGCCCTGGACACGGCCGGCGGGCTGGCCGCCTTCGCCCTCTCCGGCCGCCTCTTCACCGCCGACCTGGCCGCCGGCACCACCGCCGAACTGCCCGCCCGCGGCCCGCTGCTGGACCCGCGGCCGTCCCCGGACGGCGCCTACGTCGCGTACGCCAACACCGTCGGCGAGCTGCGGCTGACCCGGACCGACGGCAGCGGCGACCGGGTGCTCGCCGAGCCGGACGGCCCGAACGTCACCTGGGGGCAGGCCGAGTTCATCGCCCAGGAGGAGATGGACCGCGACCGCGGCTTCTGGTGGTCCCCGGAGGGCGACCGGCTGCTGGTCGAGCGCGCCGACGACAGCCCGGTGCGCCGCTGGTGGATCGCCGACCCGGCCAACCCGGACCGCGAGCCCGCCGAGGTCGCCTACCCGGCGGCCGGCACCGCCAACGCCGAGGTCGGCCTCTGGGTGTTCGACCTGCACGGCGGACGCACCGAGGTGGTCTGGGACCGTACGGCCTTCCCGTACCTCGGCCGCGTGCACTGGTCGAAGGGCGGCGTGCCGCTGCTGCAGGTGCAGTCCCGCGACCAGCGCAGCCAGCGGATCCTCGGCCTGGACGTGGCCACCGGCACCACCGAGGTGCTGCACGAGGAGGAGGACGAGGCCTGGCTGGAGCTGTTCCGGGGCGTCCCGGCGTGGACCCCGGACGGCAAGCTGGTGCGGATCTCCGACGAGGGAGGGGTCCGGGCGCTGGTGGTCGGCGACCAGGCCGTCACCGGGGCCGACCTGCACCTGCGGTCGGTCGTCGCGGTCACCGAGGACGAGGTGATCTTCACCGCCTCCGGTGGCGCCACCGAGGCCGACCCCGAGCCCGGCTGGATCGCCGTCGGGCGGATCAGCCACGACGGCAAGCGGCTCGGCTGGGAGTCCTCCAACGGGCGGCCGTTCACCTCCGTCACCAGCGCCGTGCACGGTGGCGGGATCACCGTGCGGGCCACCGCCGAGCCGGACCTGCCCGGCACCCTGGTCCAGGTCGCCCGCGACCTGCCCGAGGGCGTGGTGGTCGACGACGTCGCCACCATCGCCTCCTACGCCGAGACCCCGGTCATCACCGCCCGCCCGGTCTTCCGCTTCGCCGGCGAGCGCCGCATCCCGGCCGCCGTCTTCCTGCCCACCGGCTACGACCGCGAGCGCGACGGCCTGCTGCCCGTCCTGATGGACCCGTACGGCGGACCGCACGGCCAGCGCGTTGTCCAGGCGCACAACCCGCACCTCAACTCGCAGTGGTTCGCCGACCAGGGCTTCGCGGTGGTCGTCGCCGACGGGCGCGGCACCCCCGGGCGCGGGCCGGCCTGGGAGAAGGCGATCGCCTCCGACTTCGCCGGGGCCACCCTGGACGACCAGGTGGAGGCGCTGCAGGCGCTCGCCGAGGAGTTCCCGCTGGACCTCGGCCGGGTCGCCATCCGCGGCTGGTCGTACGGCGGTTACCTCTCCGCGCTCGCCGTACTGCGCCGCCCGGACGTCTTCCACGCGGCGGTGTCCGGCGCCCCGGTGACCGACTGGGAGCTGTACGACACCCACTACACCGAGCGCTACCTGGGCGACCCGGCCGAGCGGCCCGAGGTGTACGCCGCCAACTCGCTGAGCGGGTACGCGGCCGGGCTGGAGCGCCCGCTGATGATCATCCACGGGCTGGCCGACGACAACGTGGTGGCCGCGCACACCCTGCGGCTCTCCTCGGCGCTGCTCGCCGCCGGGCGCCCGCACACCGTGCTGCCGCTGTCCGGTGTCACGCACATGACCCCGCAGGAGGAGGTCGCGGAGAACCTGCTGCTGCTCCAGGTCGACTTCGTGAAGCGCGCGCTGGGGGCGTGAGCCGAGAAAGCCCCTGACCTGCCCTTTCCGCGGCCGGTGCCCCTGACGGGGGTACCGGCCGCCGGCATGACATCCGTCATGCCGAAGGCACGACGGCGGACACTGCCGCCGGCACCCGCCCGCGCGGGACTCTGAGGTGGTGCGAACAGCACCGGACGCGACACCATCAGGGAAGAGGAGCCGGGCGATGGACACCGAGGTGGCCGCCTTCCGCGGCGTGCGCAAGAGCTACGGGCGAGTACGCGCCGTGGACGGACTGGACCTCGTGCTGCGGCCGGGCGAGACCGTCGCCCTGCTCGGCCCGAACGGCGCCGGGAAGTCCACCAGCCTGGACCTGCTGCTGGGACTGCGCGAGCCCGACCAGGGCAGCGTGACGCTCTTCGGCGGCACCCCACGGGCGGCGATCGAGACCGGCCGGGTCGGCGCGATGCTGCAGAGCGGCGGGCTGATGTCCGACGTCAAGGTGCGCGAGCTGGTCCAGCTCGCCTGCGACGTACACCCCCGCGGTCGGTCGGTCGCGGGGGTGCTGGCCGACGCGGGGGTCACGGAACTGGCGGAGCGCCGGGTCGACAAGCTGTCCGGAGGCCAGGAGCAGCGGGTCCGCTTCGCCCTGGCGATCGCGGGCGACAACGACCTGATCGTGCTGGACGAGCCCACCACCGGCATGGACGTCAGCGTCCGGCAGTCGTTCTGGGCGAGCATGCGGGCGCAGGCCGACGCCGGACGCACGGTGCTGTTCGCTACCCACTACCTGGAGGAGGCCGACTCGATCGCCGACCGCGTCCTGGTGCTGCACCGGGGCCGGCTGATCGCCGACGGCAGCTCCGCGGAGATCAAGGCGCGGGCCGGCGCCCGCCGGATCGCCTTCGAACTCCACGACGGCGACGGGCAGTTCGACGAAGGCCTGCTGCGCGCCCTGCCGGGGGTGCGGGCGCTGGACGTCACCGCCCGGATCCCCGGGGTGCGGACGGTGCGGATCCGCACCGCGGACGCCGACGCGAGCGTCGCCGGGCTCTACCGGGCGGGCCTGTACCCGCGCGGGCTGGAGGTCACCGGCGTGGGCCTGGAGCAGGCCTTCCTGACCATCACCGGCGAGCTGGACCGCGAGGACGCGGCCAACGACACCGCCGGCGACGCCGCTCACGACGCCGCTCACGACGCCGAGAAGGAGACCGTGCGATGACCACCCTGATCAAGCTGGAGATCCTGCGGACCCTCCGCAACCGGCGGTACCTGTTCTTCACCGTCGTCTACCCGGCGCTGATGTACATCTTCTTCATCCACGCCTACGGCGCCGCCAACCAGGCCGGCGGGCTGCCGGTGAAGACCTACTTCATGGTCTCGATGGCCACCTTCGGCGCGGTCGGCGCGGTGCTGACCGGCAGCGCGCAGCGGATCTCGCTGGAGCGCAAGAGCGGCTGGACCCGCCAGCTGCGGCTGACCGCCCTGCCCGGCCGGGCGTACACCGTCGGAAAGATCGCCGCGAGCTCGGTGACCACGCTGCCGGCGATCCTGGTGGTCTTCGCGGTCGGCGTCGCCCAGGGCGTCTCGCTCACCGTGCCGCAGTGGATCGGGCTGGGCGCCGCGCTGTGGCTGGGCAGCTTCGTCTTCGCGGCGCTCGGTGTTGCGCTCGGGTACGCGGCGGCGCCGGACGCGGTGCAGCCGGTCGTGATGATCACCTACATGGCGATGGCGCTGCTCGGCGGCACCTGGTTCCCGGTGAGCGGCTCGCTGGAGAAGTTCGCCCGGTTCAACCCGGTGTACCTGTACAACCACCTGGCCACCTTCACCCGGCCGGGGCAGTCCCTGGACACCGTCGCGGTCGCCGGGCTGGCCGGCTTCCTCGTGGTGTTCGTCGTCGCCGCGGCGGCCCTGTACCGCCGCGACACCCGCCAGGCATGATGATCGACATGAGCGACCCGCGTCAGACCCACCGCCCCGACGAGCGGCCGGAGGCGGGTGTGGCGCGTGCGTCGTTCATGAACGTCCCCGGCTCCCCGGTGGAGAGCCGGCGGCAGCTGCTGGTCAAGGTCGCCTGGATGCTGCTGTGGATGGTCTACCTGGCCTACCCGGTGAGCCGGCTGGTGAACGGCGAGCACGACACGGCCGCGCGGGTGCTCGGCTGGAGCTGCCTGGCGTTCTTTGTGGCCGGCTACGTCCTGCTGGTGATCTTCCGCTCGACCGGGGGAATGTGGCCGCGCGCCTGCCGGGTGGTCGTCGCGGTGATGGTGGTGCTCGCGATCGCGTGCGCCGTCGTGCTCGGCGAAGCCTTCCTGACCCTGTTCATCTACACCTCGGTGTGCGTCGCGGTCATCACACCGGCGCGGTACGCGCTGCGCGCCCTGGCCGCCATGGCCGCGCTGATCGCCGCCGTCGGCCTGCTCATCCACGCGAGTACGGACAACATCGCCACCTTCGCGCTCAGCGGGTTCCTCTCCGGCGTCGCGATGACCGGCCTGCAGCGGCTGGTCGCCACCATGAAGGAGCTGCGCGAGGCCCGGGCCGCCGTCGCGCACCTGGCCGCCTCCGAGGAGCGGCTGCGGCTCGCCCGCGACCTGCACGACCTGCTCGGGCACTCGCTCTCGCTGATCACCCTGAAGAGCGAGCTGGCCGGGCGGTTCATGGACGCCGGCAAGGACGAGGCGGCGCGGGCACAGGTCGCCGACATCGAGCAGGTCGCCCGGCAGTCGCTGATCGACGTCCGGGAGGCGGTGACCGGCTTCCGCCGTCCGACCCTGCCGGTCGAACTCGCCGCCGCCCGTACCGCGCTGGCCGCCGCCCAGGTCCGGCTGGAGGCCGCGCCGGAGCTGGTGGACAGCTGGCCGGGGCTGGCCAACGAGGAGGCGGGCGCGCTGGCCTGGGCGCTGCGCGAGGCCGTCACCAACATCATCCGGCACGGCGAGGGCGCCACCGTCTGCACCGTGACGGGGGACGAGAGCTGGGAGGCGAGCGGCGAGCGCTACGCCGTCCTGGAGATCGCCGACGACGGTCACGGGCCGGGCAAGTCCCAGCCGGGGAACGGGCTGTCCGGGCTGGAGGAGCGGCTGGCACTGGTCGGCGGGCGGCTGGAGGCCGGGGCGGGGGAGCGCGGGAAGGGCTTCCGGCTGCGCGCCTCGGTGCCGCTGCGGACGGTGTCCGCCGCGGCCGGGTCGTCGACGGCCGGCTAACTAGGCAGGCGGCAGCTCCAGTACGAAGCGGGCGCCGCGCGGGGCGTGGGCGACGCGCAGGGTGCCGCCGTGCCGGGTGGCGACGTCCGCGGCGATGGCCAGGCCCAGGCCGCTGCCGCCGGCGTCCCGGCTGCGGGCCTCGTCGAGCCGGGTGAACGGCTCGAAGATCCGTTCGCGGTCCTCCGGCGGCACGCCCGGGCCGTCGTCCCGGACCTCCAGGACGCAGCGGTGCGGGGTCTGCCGCGCGGACATCGCCACCTCGCCGGCCGCGTGCCGCTGGGCGTTGTCCAGCAGGTTGCGCACCAGCCGGTGCAGCCGGATCCGGCTGCCGCGCACCAGCACCGGGTCGGGCGCGTCCACCCGCAGGGCGAGCCGGGCGCCGAGGACCGGGCGGTACTGGTCGGCGAGTTCGCGCAGCACGGCGGACAGGTCGACGGTGGTGAGCCGGCCGGCCGTCGCCGGGTGGGTGCCCCGGGCCAGGAACAGCAGGTCCTCGGTGAGCTGTTGGAGGCGCTCGACCGAGGTGAGTGCCTCCCGGGTGGCGGCCGGCCAGTCGGTGTGCTCGGGGTGGGCCAGCGAGACCTCGAGGTTGGTGCGCAGGGCCGCGATCGGGCTGCGCAGCTCGTGCGAGGCGTCCGCGACGAAACGCTGCTGCTGGGCGGCCGAGCGCTCCAGCCGGTCCAGTGTGGCGTTGGTGGTCCGGGCCATCCGGCTGATCTCGTCCCCGGAGCGCGGCACCGGGACGCGGCGGTCCAGCCGGTGCTCGCCGATCTCGGCCAGCTCGGCGCGGATCGCGTCCACCGGGCGCAGCGCCCGGCTGGTCGCCGTCCAGACCATCAGCGCGACCAGCAGTGCGGCGGCGGGCACGCCGACCCGGAGCACCGGGTCGATGCTGCGCAGCGAGGCCTCGGCGCCGAACGGGGTGGCCAGCACGTACACCGTGAACGGGCCGACCATCGGTTTCGTCTGGTCGCCGTCCTTGCGCAGCAGCGGGCTCCAGCTGCCCATCGCGGTGAAGGTGCGCCCCGAGTAGCGGTTGGCGGCGGCCGAGCCCGCGGGGCCGATGGTGATCCGCTGGACGGTCTGCCACGCGTCCGGTGCCAGGCGCGGTACGACGGTCGGCGGCGGCCCGGTCAGGTGCTGGGTGGTCAGCGGGCCGCCCTTGATCAGCACCTGGCCGTCGCGGTCCAGCACCACGTACGGCAACTGCCCGCTGTCCGCGAGCTGTTGGCCGAACTTGTAGCCGCTGCTGATCTCCCGGGCCTGCGCCTTCGCCTCCGCCTGGGCGGCCTCCAGCTGGGCGTCGTACATGTGGCCGCGCAGCCACCAGGCGCCGCCGCCGAGCAGCAGCAGCGCCGCCAGGCCGGCCGCCAGTGAGGTGCGCAGGCGGGTCGAGAGACGGCCGAGCACGGTCAGGCCTCCAGCCGGTAGCCGGCGCCACGCACGGTGGTGATCGAGCGGACGCCGAACGGGGAGTCCACCTTGCGGCGCAGCATGCTGACGTACACCTCGACGATGGACTCCTCGCCGTCGAAGGCGATGTCCCACACCTCGTCGACGATCCGGCGCTTGGACAGCACCTCGCCGGGGTGCTCGGCCAGGCAGCGCAGCACGGCGAACTCGCGCTCGGTGAGGGTGATCTCGGCGCTGCCCCGGCCGCAGCGGCGGCCCGCCGGGTCCAGCCACAGGTCGCCGACCCGCAGCAGCGGGCCGGGGGTCTGGCTGCGGCGGATCAGGGCGCGCAGGCGGGCCAGGAAGACCAGGTAGGAGAACGGCTTGGTGAGGTAGTCGTCGGCGCCGGTGTCCAGGCCCTCGGCCTCGTCGTACTCGCCGTCCTTGGCGGTCAGCATCAGGATCGGGGTGGTCACGTCGTCGGCGCGCAGCGCCTCGCACACCTTGTAGCCGTTCAGGCCGGGCAGCATGATGTCGAGCACGATCGCCCGGTAGGGGTGCCGCTGGGCCAGTCGCAGGCCGGTGAGGCCGTCCGGGGCGAGGTCGACGGTGTAGCCCTCGGCCTCCAGGCCGCGGCGCACGGCCGCGGCGACCTGGGCGTCGTCCTCCACCACCAGAATCTCCATGCGGATCAGGATGCCACCGGCGCCGGATCCGTTCCTTAAGCGCTCTTCAGCTTTCTCAGCCTCGCTTCAGGGGACTTGGCGCATGCTCTCGCCGTTTCGCCGATCCGTTCGGGTCGGTGCCCGGAGCGAGAGGGGCTGGCGGATGACCGTTCTCCAGGAGGCCGTGCGGGCCCGTGGGCTTCCTGCGGTCCGGTCCGCCCGGCACCGCAAGCCGCGGCGCACCGTCCCGCCGAGCGTGGTGATGGCGGCGGGGACGGTGGTGTCCCGGGCCACCGGCTTCGTCCGCTCGGCGGTCCTGGTGGCCGTCCTCGGCTCGGGGGTCCTCGCGGACGGCTACAACGTGGCGAACACCGTGCCCAACATCCTGTTCGTGCTGCTGATCGGCGGCGCGCTGAACACCGCGCTGGTGCCCCATCTGGTGCGTGCCGCCGAGGAGTCGGCGGACGGCGGCGCGGCGCACGTCAACCGGCTGGTGACGGTGCTGGTGGCCGCGCTGGTGGTGCTGACGGCGGTGGTGGTGCCGGCCGCGCCGTACGTGGTGCGGGCGTACACCTCGTACGGCGGCGCGCAGTTGGACCGCACGGTGCTGCTGGCGTACCTGTGTCTGCCGCAGGTGTTCTTCTACGGCCTGTTCACGGTGCTGGGCCAACTCCTCAACGCCCGGCAGCGGTTCGCGCCGATGGCGTGGGCGCCGGTGCTCAACAACCTGGTCGTGATCGGGGTCTTCGGCGCCTATGTCGGACAACGGTCCTTCTCCGGCGCCGACTTGGCCGTGCTGGGCGCCGGTACGACGGCGGGCGTGGTCGCGCAGAGCCTGCTGCTGCTGCCCTGTCTGCGGGCCGCCGGGGTGCGGCTGCGGCCGCGCTGGGACTGGCGCGAGGCCGGGCTCGGCGAGCCGCTGCGGGCTGCCGGATGGACGCTGCTGCTGGTGCTCGGCGACCAGGTCGGCTACTGGGTGGTGACCCGGCTCTCCACGCTCGTCGGCTCGCAGGCCGCCGCGGCCGGGCTGCCCGGCGTCGGGTACACGGCGTACAGCAGCGCGTACCTGTTGTGGATCGTGCCGCACGGCGTGGTCACGGTGTCCGTGGTGACCGCCGTCGTCCCCTCGCTCAGCGCCGCGGCCGACTCCCCGCGCGTCGTCCGCGGGCTGCTCGCCCGTACGGTCCGCACGATCGGGGCGGTCACCGTTCCGGCGGCCTGCGCGCTCGCCGTCCTCGCGCCGCAGCTGTGCGCCCTCGCCTTCGGCCACGGCCGTACCGGCTCCGCCGACGTCCAGGCCATCGCGGGCATGCTGACCGCCTTCGCGCCCGGCCTGGTCCTCTACTCGGCCTCGTACGCGCTGACCCGCACCTTCTACGCGCTCGGCGACAGCCGCACGCCCTTCCTGCTCAATCTGCTGCCCGTCGCCGCGACCGCGCTCGGTGCCCTGCTCTGCCACCGGCTGCTGCCGCTGCGCTGGGCCGTCACCGGGATGGCCGGCTGCTACGGCGGCTCCTTCCTGCTCACCGTCCTGGCCGCCTACCCGCTGCTGCGCAGGCGTCTCGGCCCGCTGCGCGTGCTGGGCGCGCACGCCAAGCTGCTCGCCGCCGCCCTCCCGGCCGCGGCCGCCGCCTGGTGGGCCACCCGCTACGGCCTGCCGGCCGCCGGCGCCGTCCTCGCCGTCGTCTACCTCCTCCTCGCCCGTCTCCTCCGCATCGAAGAACTGTCCGCTCTCACCGAACGGTTGCGCCGCTCATGACCCAGCTTCCCGATGACATCGTCCGTACCCTCGACGTCCTCCTCCCCGAGGGCCACCCCCTGCGCGCCCAAGTCGCCCACCTGCGCGTCGAGTCCCGCTGCCGATGCGGTTGCAGCACCGCCCTCTTCGCCGGTGTCGAGGACGGCGCCCGCTCGGAGGTGGTGGCCGAGGCGGCCATCGGCTCCGACGGCGAGGTGCTCCTCTTCGCCGAGGACGGCCGGCTCTCCTGGCTGGAGGTCTGCTCCTGGAGCGACCCCAAGCTCACCCTCGCCGACGCCGCCCGCTACCTCCTCGGGGAACCTTCCGACCCGAGCTGATCGTCCTGTCGGGCATGTCCTCTGTCCTCATCCTCGGCTTCGACCCGCACACCGTCCCCGGCATGGACGGCGACGCCCTGCGGGCCGTCCTCGACGCCGAACTCGCCCGCTTCGCCGACCACGGCATCGACGCCGCGATGACCCTGGTCGCCCCCGACGCGACCGCCGAGCCCGCGATCGTCGCCGCGCTCGACGGGCACGGATGGGACGTCGTCGTCATCGGCGGCGGCATCCGCAAGCCCGAACCGGCCCTCCCCTTCTTCGAACTCGTCGTCAACCTCGTCCGCCGCCATGCCCCGCACGCCGCCATCGCCTTCAACACCAGCGGCGCCGACAGCGTTGAGGCCGCCCAGCGCTGGCTCTGACCCGCACCGCACCTGCACCCGCAGCCGTCGCTGCAGCCGTTGCAGGAGCAGGAGCCGGAAGGAGCGGGAGGTCGGCCGGGCCGACTTCCCGCTCCGGCTACTCCGGCGGGCTCAGGTCGGCCAGGCTGCGGCGGTAGGAGAGTCCGGGGCGGTCGCCGAGCAGGACCTCGTCCACGAACCGGAAGCCGTTGCGGGCGAGGACGGCCTGTGAGGCCGGGTTGTCGACCGTGGTGGCGGCGGTCAGGCCGGTCAGGCCGTACGAGGTGGCGGCGAGGCGGCAGACCTCGGCGACGACGGCGGAGGCGAGGCCGCGGCCGGCGGCGGATTCGGCGATGCGGTAGCCGAGTTCGGCCGAGCCGTCGACGAGGTCCAGCAGGTTGACGCGGCCGACGAGGTCCCCGTCCGCGTCCCGGACGACGTGGAACCGGCAGGTGCCCTCGGCCTGTTCGGCGAGGAGCGCGGCGAGGCGGGCGGGGAACTCGGCGAAGTAGGCGTCACCGCGGTCCGGGACGGTGCGGGCGAAGTAGGCGCGGTTGGTGCGTTCGAAGGCCAGCAGGGCCTCGGCGTGGTCGGGGCGGAGGAGTTCCAGGGTCGGCATCCGGACAGTGTGGTCCCACGGGGACGCGGTGAACCACCGGAATACCTCCCGCAGCTCTGCCCCCACGGGCGGCTCGACTCGCCCTCTAAGGTCATGGCCATGAACGACACTGACAACGGGGCCTCGATCCGCGTGCTGCTCGCCGAGGATCAGGGGATGGTCCGGGAGGCGCTGGCCGCGCTGCTCGGACTGGAGGGGGACATCGACGTCGTCGCGCAGGTCGGGCGCGGGGACGAGGTGGTGGCGGCGGTGCTGGCGAACGACGTGCAGGTCGCCGTGCTGGACATCGAGATGCCTGGCATGACGGGCATCGAGGCGGCCGCCGAGCTGAGCAGGCGGGCACCGCGCACCAAGGTGGTCATCGCGACGACCTTCGGCCGCCCCGGCTACCTGCGCCGGGCGATGGAGTCGGGCGCCGACGCGTTCCTGGTGAAGGACGCGCCCGCCTCCGAACTGGCCGAGGCGATCCGCCGGGTGCTGCGCGGCGAGCGGGTGATCGACCCGGCGCTGGCGGCGGCCGCGCTGGCCGAGGGCGCCAACCCGCTGACCGCGCGCGAGCGGGACGTCCTGGGTGCGGCCGCCGACGGCGCGGTGAACGCGGACATCGCCAAGCGGCTGCACCTGTCGGAGGGAACGGTCCGCAACTACCTGTCGATGGCGATCCAGAAGACCGAGGCCCGCAACCGCACCGAGGCGGTCCGGATCGCCCGCGAGAAGGGCTGGCTGTAACCGGCGGAGGGCTCAGTTGAGCCGGTGCCGCGCCGCCCGCGCCTCCTGCCGGACCTTGGCGGCCCCGTCCGGGTCGAAGGCGTCCAGGATCTGCGCGTACGCGTCCATCTCCGCCGAGCCGCCGAGGAAGTCCCCGGTGCGGACGAGGAGTTCGGCCCGCTCCAGCCGGAGCTGGGCGGGGTGGCGGGGCAGCAGCAGGGCGAGCTCGGTGGCCCAGAGCTGGGTCCGGGCGTGCTCGGGGCGGTCGGCGGCCCAGGCCCGGATGTTGCCGAGCACGCGCAGCACGATGTCCAGCGGCTGGGCCGGGGTGAGCAGGGCTGGCGTGAACTCGTGCCCGGCGGCGGCGACCAGGTCCTCGACGTCCGCGGGGTCGAGCAGCCGCCCGCCGTGGAACGGGTCGGCCAGGATGTACTCCTCGCCGCCGGCCGGCCCGCCGACGGCGACGATGAAGTGGCCCGGCAGCGCGATGCCGTGGACGGTGAGCCCGGCCCGCCGCCCGACCGCCATCCACACCAGCGAGAGCATGATCGGCAGTCCCCGCCGCCGCCGCAACACCTCGGGCAGCAGCGAGGACTCCAGCCGCCGGTAGTCCGCCTGCTGCCCGTGGAAGCGCTCCCGCCCGGCGAGGACGGCCGCGAGCAGGGCGGCGGTCTCCTCCGGCCCGGCAGGCGCGCGCTCGGCGACGGCCAGCCGGACGGCGCCCGCGTGCCGTTCCAGCGCGGCTTCGCAGGCGGCGAGCAGGGCGTCCACGCCCGGCGGCTCGCCGGGATCGCCCGGGTCGAGCGCCGGGCCGTGTTCGGCGGCGGCGAGCAGGCAGAGCAGCACGGGGTCGGGCTGCTCGGAGCGGGCGGCGGTCCGGAAGCGGTCTCTGCTCTGCTCGGTCACGGTGACGGCGACGGCTTTCGTACGGCGGACGGACAAGGCGACTGGCGGGCAAAACGGGTGGCGGGCAAAACGACCGGCGGGCAGGCCGCGAACGGGACGAACGGCGGTTCGGCTACCCCTGGGGAAGAAGGGCGTAGTGGTAAGTGTGACTGGTCGTGAAGCCGAGTCCGTCATAGAGCGCGATCGCCCCCGCGTTCTCCGCCTCGACCTGCAGGTATCCGCCGCTCGCGCCCTCCTCGGCCGCCCGCGAGGCGAGCACCGCCATGACCGCCGTCGCCAGCCCGGCCCGCCGAGCGTACGGCTGCACCTCGATCGCGCCGAAGCAGGCCCAGGGCCCCTCGATGACGCAGCGTCCGATCGCCAGCGGCGGCTGCCCGGGCGCCCCCGGCACGGTGGCGAACCAGAGCGACGGTCCGCCGTGCAGCACCTGCCGCGCCGCCTCCTCGACCGCCGGGTCCTCGCCCACCCGCCGGTACAGCGACAGCCACGCGTCGTCCGCCGTCCGTGACAGCCGCACCCGGTCGTGCCCGCCGCCCGCGCGGGCGAGCCCGGCGAGCGGGGCGGTGCGGACCAGGGTGGGCGCGTACCCGGCGCCCAGCCGGTCGAGTTCCGCCCGCAGGTCCTTCGGCGACCCCGGGGTGATCACCTCGACGTACGAGGGCAGCCCGCGGTCCGCGTACCAGGCGCGGACGGTCGCCAGGGCCTCCGGCAGCGGCAGCCCCGGGTCCCCGAGCGCCTGGACGGAGTTGGCCCGCCGGGTGAACCCGGCCGAGGCGCGCAGCGTCCACTCGCCCAGCGGCTCCTGCTCGACGGCGGGCCAGCCGCGGCCCGCGATCCGCTGCAGTTCGACCGGCGAGGTGACCGGCAGCGGAGCGCGCCGGGCGGGAAACGGCGGCACGACCTTGCCTGCGACCAGCAGCTTCTCCGGCAAGAAGACCGGATCCCCGGATCGCGGCTCGATCGTCAACCCATGGTCGTCCCACGATGTGAGCACGCCGATCGAATCCCGGAACACCGGCCGGTCGTCCACGAACTCGGAGAGGCGTCGGACGGACACGCGTCGTCCCACGTCAGAGCGATCTATCCGGACCTCTGGCCGGTCGTCAACCGGGTTGCCCGTCGCCATGTGGCCACCTCCTGTGCATTTGCGGTCTCCGACCCGCGATACTAGGGGCGGGCATCGACGACGCCGCGCTCACCGCGCACGCGAGCAGAACAGAACGGGCCACCAGGCCCTTCCGAGGAGGAACGACAGCGTGACTTACGTCATCGCGCAGCCTTGTGTCGACGTGAAGGACAAGGCGTGCATCGAAGAGTGCCCGGTTGACTGCATCTACGAGGGCGAGCGATCGCTCTACATCCACCCGGATGAGTGTGTCGACTGTGGCGCATGCGAGCCGGTCTGCCCGGTCGAGGCGATTTTCTACGAGGACGACACTCCGGAGGAGTGGAAGGACTACTACAAGGCGAACGTCGAGTTCTTCGACGACCTGGGCTCGCCCGGTGGCGCCTCGAAGCTGGGCCTGATCGAGCGCGACCACCCGTTCATCGCCGCTCTGCCGCCGCAGAACGCCGACCACTGACGATCGGTGGCATCGAAGCTGTGAACAACGACAGCACGCGCGCGCCGTTCCCGGGCCACCCGGGGGCGGCGCGCCGCGTTTCGGAACTCCTGCCGGTCTTCCCCTGGGACAAGCTGGAGCCGTACAAGGCGACCGCCCTGGCCCACCCGGGCGGCCTCTGCGACTTCTCCGTCGGCACCCCGGTGGACCCGGTTCCCGAGGTGATCCAGAAGGCGCTGGCCGCGCACACCGACACGCCCGGCTACCCGACCGTCTGGGGCCCGCTGGAGCTGCGCGAGGCGATCGCCGGCTGGCTGCACCGCCGCCTCGGCGCCGAGATCGGCCCGCAGGCCGTCCTGCCGACCGTCGGCTCCAAGGAACTGGTGGCCTGGCTGCCGACCCAGCTCGGCCTCGGCCCCGGCGACCAGGTCGCCTACCCGCGCCTGGCCTACCCGACGTACGAGGTGGGCGCGCGGCTGTGCGGCGCCGAGCCGGTCGAGTACGACTCGGTGGACGAGCTGGACGGCTCCCGGGTGCGGCTGCTCTGGGTGAACTCGCCGTCCAACCCGACCGGCCGGGTGCTGGGCGCGGACGAACTGCGCCGCGCCGTCGAGTGGGCCCGCGAGCACCGGGCGCTGCTGGTCAGCGACGAGTGCTACTTCGAGCTGGGCTGGGAGGCCGAGCCGGTCTCCGTCCTGCACCCGGAGGTGTGCGGCGGCGGCCACGAGGGCCTGCTGGCCGTCCACTCGCTCTCCAAGCGCTCCAACCTGGCCGGCTACCGCGCCTCCTTCGTCGCGGGCGACCCGGTGGTGGTCAGGGAGCTGCTGGAGGTGCGCAAGCACGGCGGCATGATCGTGCCCGCCCCGGTCCAGGCCGCGACCGTCGCCGCGCTCGCGGACGACGCGCACGTGGCCGAGCAGCGGGAGCGGTACGCGGCCCGGCGCTCGGCGCTGCGCGCTGCGCTGGAGGCGTACGGCTTCCGGATCGAGTACTCCGAGGCGAGCCTCTACCTGTGGGCGACCCAGGACCGCCCGTGCTGGGAGACCGTGGCCGAACTGGCCGGGCTGGGCATCCTGGTGGCGCCCGGCGACTTCTACGGTCCGGCCGGCGAGCGCTTCGTCCGGGTCGCGTTCACCGCGACCGACGAGCGGGTCGCCGCGGCCGTGGAGCGGCTGAACGCGGCGTGCTGAGAACAGTGCGCTGAGCGAGGCGCGCTGGGCGAGGCGCCTGCCGCACGCCGAAGGGGCCGGTGTTCCGAGCGGAACACCGGCCCCTTCGTCATGCCGACTGCGGCACGCGGACTACAGCGGCAGGCCGCTGATGTTGCCGCCGTTCACGCCGTTCAGCAGCCCGCCGACCGGGCCGAGCGAGCCGGTCAGGCCGGACAGCGGGTTGTTCGGGCCGAGGTCGGCGCCGCCGAGGCGGTTGGCCGAACCGTGCTCGGCCAGGCCCAGGACGTCGGTGCCGGGCAGGTCGGCCGGCAGGGCGTGCTCGACCGAACCGAGCGGCAGCGCGCGCTCCACCGAGCCCAGCGGCAGGGCGTCGGTGACGGCGTTGGTGCCGGGGACGGCACCGGAGAGCTTGTCGGCGCCCGGCAGGGCCTGGGCGATGGCGCCCGCCTGGGCGAGCCCGCCGACCGGGCCGGCGTCCGCGTTGGCGCTGCGGGTGCCCATGCCCTTGCCGGTGACGGCCTCGCCGAGCTTGCCGGCCAGCGCCGAGGCGACCTTCGGGGTGACGGCGGAGAGCTGGCCGGTGGTGGCGGCGGTCTGGTCGACCGGCGCGGTCAGCGAGCCGGCCTTCTCGTTCGCCTCGGGGAGCTGGTGGGCGACGATGCTGCCGGCGGCGTCGGCGGAGGCCGGTACGCCGGCGGCGACGGTGGCCGCGCCGGTGGTGCCGGCGGCCTGGCCGAGCTGGTGGGTGGTGTGCTGGAGGGTGGAACCGGTGTCGGTGTTGGTCAGCTGGCCCAGCGGCGCTGCGAGGTCGCTCTTGGGCAGCAGGGCGTCCCCGCCCAGGGCGGACGCGGAGCCGGCCGCGACCAGCGGGGTCGCTCCGGCCGCCACGACGAGCGCGGCCTGAGCGATCCGGCGCGTGAGGGGGTGAGACATGGGGCTCCTCGAAGGGGTCTGGGTCCGTCCCGTCCGCCCCTGGGACCGGGCGTGGACGACCGGGCGGACGACGTTGTTACCGCTTGAGAAGCCAGAAGGTTTCGGCCGGTGCAAGAAAAGCTCCTGACCGACCATCGGATCGTAAGACTGCAGCAGTGGCGCACACCGGGCCTCGCCCGACAGCGCTGCACCGGTCCAGGCCAAGGGGAGTGACGGTTCTCCAACAGGGGTCGCCGAACGGGCGGCGGGTCCAGCGAAGTTGACCGGAATCACCCGTCCGGCGGCAACCCGAACGTGAGTGCGTCAGCCCTTGGCGGACGGCGCCAGAGTGACCTGGACGAGCTTGGTCGAGGTACCCGACGGCTGCGGCTGCCAGCCGTCCCCCGACTTGGACTTGCGCCAGATCTTCCCGTCGTAGGCGACCGTCGCGATGCCCAGCTGCTGGGCCTGGGCGACCGCCCAGTGGGCCACCTCCCAGCCGCTGGCCCGCTCGGCGCTCACCCCGCCGTCCGCGCCGGCGTCCGACGAGGACGTCAGCGCGGCGGTGGCCGGGTCCGGGGTCAGCGCCACCGCGTTCTCGGCGCCCTTGATGGTCGAGGCGTAGCCGGTGGCCGGCGTGACGGTACGGCCGAACTCCCGGCGCACCCGGTCGGACAGCACCTGCGCCCGGTCCGGCACCGCGACCGGGGTGGCGGAGGCGCCCGCCGTGGGGGACGGGGAGTCCGCCGGGTCCGGAGCGGCGTAGTCGTGCACGATGCAGGAGAACGAGGCGGGCTCCCGGCCCGCCAGCGCCGAGGTGAGCAGGGTCGCCTTGGTCTCGTGCTTGGCGTAGGCCTGCGGATACCCGCTCTTCTGCACAGCCTGCGCGGCGTCGGTCAGCGGCAGCCGGGTGTAACCGGGGACCTTGACCAGGCCGTCCAGGAACTTGTTCGTCGCGTACACCGGGTCCGCGATCTGCGCCGGGGTGCCCCAGCCCATCGACGGCCGCTGCTGGAAGAGGCCGATCGAGTCCCGGTCGCCGCCCTCGAGGTTGCGCAGCTTGGACTCCTGCATGGCGGTCGCCAACGAGATCGCGGTGGCCCGGTCCGGCAGCCCGCGCGAGCGCGCCACCGCCGCGATCGTCGCCGCGTTGGCGGCCTGCGGCAGCTCCAGGGTGCCGTTGCCGGCCGCGGTCTTCACCGTGCAGCCCTCGGTCTCGCCCGGCTTGAAGCCGAACCACCAGATGCCGACCACGGCCAGACCCGCGACCAGCGCGAGACCGAGCAGCCCGACGATCACCATCAGCAGCGCGCGCAGCGGCCCGCGGCGGCGGGCGGGCGCCGTCTCGTCGCCCAGCTCCTCGCTGCTCCTTCTCCTGGCCACCGTCGCCCCTCTCGCGCCTGCTTCTTGATCCGACACCGTACCCACTCGGACGGATGTGCGGCGCCCCCCGGTTGCCGTTACTCGCCCGCTCGCCTCCGGGCGCTCGGGATCCGGAGCCGACGGTCGGCGCTCCAAGGCCCTCGTTCCTCGGGCCTCCTCGCTACTCCCTTTCGGCTCCGGCGCGCCCTTCGGCTCGGGGCGGGGGCCCGAACCGTGTCACGGAACGACCACGGAGGGCACATCCGGCGCGGACTAGGCTGGCGCCATGAGCAGCCCGAACCCGACGCCCCTGGACCTCACTCTCGACGGCGGCGCGCTGACCGCCAGGCTCGTCGACTTCCCCTCGGTGAGCGGCGACGAGCAGGCGCTCGCCGACGCCGTGGAGGCCGCCCTGCGCGGCTGCCCGCACCTCACCGTGGACCGGTACGGCAACAACGTGGTCGCCCGGACGAACCTGGGCCGTGCCGAGCGGGTCCTCCTGGCCGGCCACCTGGACACCGTGCCGATCGCCGACAACCTGCCGTCGTACGTCGAGGGCGACCTGCTCTACGGCTGCGGCACCTCGGACATGAAGTCCGGCGTGGCCGTCCAGCTGCGGCTCGCCGCCACCCTGCCCGAGCCCAACCGCGACCTCACCTTCGTGTTCTACGACTGCGAGGAGGTGGAGGCCCACCGCAACGGCCTCGGCCACCTCGCCAAGGAGCGCCCGGACTGGCTGGCCGCCGACTTCGCGGTGCTGATGGAGCCCAGCGGCGCCATGGTCGAGGGAGGCTGCCAGGGCACCCTGCGGGCGCAGGTCCGGCTGACCGGTGTGCGCGCCCACGCGGCCCGCAGCTGGCTCGGCGACAACGCCATCCACCACGCCGCCGAGGTGCTCACCCGGCTCGCGCAGTACCGGCCGCGCCGGGTGGAGATCGACGGCCTGGAGTACCGCGAGGGCCTGAACGCGGTCCGGATCGACGGCGGTGTGGCCGGCAACGTGATCCCGGACGAGTGTGTCGTCACGGTCAACTTCCGCTACGCGCCGGACCGCAGCGAGGCGGAGGCGGAGAAGCACGTGCGCGAGGTCTTCGACGGCTTCGAGCTGACCGTCACCGACTTCGCCCCGGGGGCCCTGCCCGGCCTCTCCCAGCCGGCCGCGCAGGCCTTCCTGGCGGCCACCGGCGGCCAGGCCCGGGCCAAGTTCGGCTGGACGGACGTCGCCCGGTTCAGCGCGCTGGGCGTCCCGGCGGTCAACTACGGCCCCGGCGACCCGAACCTCGCGCACAAGCGGGAGGAGCACTGCTCGCTGAGCGCCATCGCGGAGACCGAGGAGCGGCTGCGGGCCTGGCTGACCAGCTGAGCGCCCCGCTCACCGGCAGAGCCTCGGCGCCGGGCAGCTGATCCGATCAGCGGTCGAACGCTACCTTCCGGTTGCCCAACCGACCTTCCCCCGTTGCCTGAAAACGGGGGAAGGCGGGCGTAGGGTTTCGTCATGACAGGCACAGGAGACGAAAAGCAGTACGGGCACGGCCCCGAGCAGGTCGGCGTGCCTCGGAAGAAGAAGGCCTGGCCCGAGAAGCAGAAGGGCCCGGTGCTGGTGCGCCGGGACCAGGTCGGTACGAGCACCACGGACCAGCGCCTGCTGGACACCACCGGCCCCACCGACTGGCTGCACACCGACCCGTGGCGGGTGCTGCGGATCACCTCCGAGTTCGTCGAGGGCTTCGGCGCCCTCGCCGAACTCCCGCCCGCGATCAGCGTCTTCGGCTCCGCCCGGACCCCGGCCGACTCGCCCGAGTACGAGGCCGGCATGGCCATCGGCCGGGCCCTCGCCGAGGCCGGCTACGCGGTGATCACCGGCGGCGGCCCGGGCGCGATGGAGGCCGCCAACCGCGGCGCCTCCGAGGCCGGCGGCCTCAGCGTCGGGCTCGGCATCGAGCTGCCCTTCGAGCAGGGCCTCAACGAGTTCGTCGACCTCGGGCTGAACTTCCGTTACTTCTTCGTCCGCAAGACGATGTTCGTGAAGTACGCGCAGGGCTTCGTGGTCCTGCCCGGCGGCCTCGGCACCCTGGACGAGCTGTTCGAGGCGCTCACCCTGGTGCAGACGAAGAAGGTCACCCGCTTCCCGGTGATCCTCTACGGCACCGCGTACTGGGGCGGCCTCTTCGAGTGGCTGAAGAACACCCTGGTCGCGCAGGGCAAGGCGGCCCCGCACGACCTGGAGCTGTTCCACATCACCGACGAGGTCGACGAGGTCATGAAGATCCTCGCCGACGCCCGTCGGCCCGCCAACGAGATCTAGCGCGAGCGAGCCGAAGGGGCACCGGGTTCCGAGCGTCCCGGAGGCGAGCCGGGCGCCGGCAAGGAGGCCTAGGCCCAATGCCGGTGACTTTGTGGTCTGTGTGTCGTTGGTTGTGGTGTGGCGAGGGTGGGGCAGGTCAAGTCGTGTGCGGGTGAGCGGTTGTCGGATCG